>NZ_JAPFEA010000108.1 GCF_026169115.1 Intestinimonas sp.
CATCATCGCCTCCATCCAGAATGACATCGCTGTGGCCTCCAAGATCAAGGACGCGCTGGAAGCAAGCCTGATGCAGGAGGAGGCTATGGAAAACCATGCCGCGCCTGCCGCGGAGGAGCCCACACTCGCACCCGCCGCGCCTGCTGCGGAGGATGCGCCGCCGCAGTCCCCGCCGGTCCAGCCGGAGGAGCCCGCAGAGCCCGCCGCAGAGACGGCGTCGGAAAAGCCGTCCCACGCAGAGCCCGCCGCCGCCCTCGCGCCCCCGGAGGAGCCGCCCGCCCCCGTCGTGGAAGAGCCCGAGGAAGAGCCGGAGGAAGAGCCCGAGGAAGAGCCCGAGGAAGCCGCCCCTTCCGAGCCGGTCATTCCCAATGAGGACCCGCTGGACAGCGCTGAGGACGAGCCGGACGCCGTCTCACAGGAGGACGCCCCGGAGTGTCAGACCCCGTCGGCAGAGGCTTCCAGCCCCGCAGATGAGAGGTCCGACGCTGTAAAGACGCCCGATCCCGGCGATGCAACGGTGATTGTCAACATCATGGAGATGCTGGTAGACGAAATGTCGGAGAAATACATTTCCCTTTTCGGTCTCTGCCGCTGTGAACAGTGTCGGAAAGACGTCATCGCCCTGGCCTTGAATCATCTGCCGCCCCAATACGTCGTCATGCCGAAAAACAACATTCGCCCCCGGCTTGCGATGTACGAGAGCCGGTTCAGCGCCTCCATCACCGCCCAGATCCTGTTCGCCTGCAAAGAAGTCCTGGAAAATCCCCGCCATGACCCGGAGCAGTAAGCCGATTTGCCCTTTTGCCCCCATACGCACAGCGCGCAGAAAGCCTGGCATTAAATGCCAGGCTTTTTTTCCTGCGGCTCAGCGGAACTCGGTTCTGGCTCTGACTCCACATAGGAGTGATTTAATTGCTCCCACAAGACATTCACGTTTTCCATGCACACAAAATACACGTTGGTGAGCACCTGATTGGGAATACCCAATTCTTCGGCCAGGCTGCTGATGGCATTCCAATTCGCCGCCTCATAGCTCAAAACCAGCTCATACAGCTTTCCGCAGCGGCCCTCCTTCCGGAGCAGCGCCGCCTTGATCTCCTCGGCGACTGGAACCTCGTTCAGGATCTCCTCCAGCGGCGCTTCGATCAAATGATTGAGGGTGGAGAACATTCCCATCAGATAGGCTTCCGACTTGGAGATCGGCATGTCCACCGCATACTTCATCAGCTCGCCGCAGAAGTTGGCCCGCATGAAGGACAGCTTCAAAAATTCCTCCGTTCCGGGGTCCACCTGCTCGCTTGTGTTGCTGGCGCTGAGGAGATAGATCCACTGCTTCAACTGGCCCAGTCCAAGGGTCATGATGGCCTGATGGATGGTCGTGGCCCGGTGGCGCAGGGCAAAGTATACGGAGTTCGCTATTTTCAGAAGGCCGTAGGTCAGTCCCGCATCCATGGAGATAAGCCGCTCGATCTCATCCACATCCGGCTCATCCTTTGTCACCGCCACCATCAGGCGGAAGAAATTGCTCTGAAGGTAGGCGCCGCTGTGGGCCTTTGTGGTCAGCTTATCCGCAACATACGGCCCCTCCAGCGCGTCCGCGCCCTGGGAAACGGCCCGGTTATACTCCTCCTCGGTGCGGATGTTGGTGACGATGCACTTCTTGTTCATGCTGTGAGCAATGTCAATCGTGTTGTGCATGGCGAGATCGGCAGTCGTCTGGATATTGAGCTTGATATAGTCGATGCTGTCCAGCAGGGTCAGGTAGCGCGGAGCAAACTGGAACTCATTGACTGCGATTTTATAGCCCTCTTTGGCATACTGATGCACAAAGTGCATCGACAACGGGTGAATGATGACGCTGTCGTCGATCTGGATCACAAGCTCCGACTTGTCGAATAATTTCGGGGTCTTTTTCATCAAGAGCATGGTGGTGAAGGTCATAAAATTTAATGACCCCTTCAATCCCTTTGTGCTGTTCTGAGTCAGGAAGCTGTAAATCGTATCCGCCGCGGCGAAGTCATTGGCAGCGCCGGCATCGCTGCCGAACGCCTGATTCTCTCCGTGATACAGGATCTCATATCCAAGGATGTCGCCCTTCGCATCCTTGATCGCCTGCCTCACAATATACTTATTGGCCATGGCGCTTACCTCCACAATGTACTTTTTCTATACAGGGAGCACTTCCCACCCTGTACGCCAGGTGGCTTATATACCCGATACATCCCTGTCCATCAAACCGCTGTACGCCGGAAAATGAAGCCTCGGAAGACTTCCCTGTCACCGCGAACGGGACAGTACTTACCGATACAGCAGATGGTCGATCACCTGGACCAAATGCCCGATCTCAGGCTTGCCCATCTGCTCGTCCGCCCCAACTTCCTTGCCCTTCTTCCGCATTTCTTCCGTGATAAGCGAAGAGAAAATAATCACGGGAATGTGTTTGAACATTCTGTCATCCTTAATCAGCTTTGTAAGGCGATGTCCATCCATCTGCGGCATTTCGATATCCGTGATAATCAGCGCCACAAACTCCTCCAGATCCTCTCTGCCCCGGAGCGTTTCCAGGTAATCCCACAGCGCCTGACCATCCGGGAACATCTTTGTGTTGACATAGCCGGACTTGTGTAACGCCTCCTCGATCATCTTGCTGAGCAGCACGGAATCCTCAGCGACCAGGATCGCGGCATTGCTCCGCTCCCGCTGCCCCAGCTGGTCGATTTCCGACATCTGGATGGTGGTCTCCGGCGCGATTTCTGCAACGATCTTCTCAAAATCCAGAATCGTGACCAGATCTTCCCCACACTGCGCGATGCCGGTGGCAACGCCCTCCTGCCCGCCAGACACAGTCTTATCCGGCTTTTGGATATCCTTCCAGGAAATGCGGCTGATCCCCACCACGGTATTCACCCGGAAGGCAATATTCATTTTGTTGAAGTTGGTGACAATGAACAGGTCCTTCGGGACCTTCTCGCCGGGAACGCCAAGCAGGTATTTCGGCAGATCGACCACTGTCAGCACGGTATCACGGGGCTTGAAGATCCCCTCGACGGCAGGATGGGCGTGCGGCATGGGCTTCACTGGCTCAGAAACGAGAATCTCTTTCACTTTCGCGACGTTGATCCCATACAGGTTCCCATCAATGGTAAACTGCATGACCTCGATCTCATTTGTACCGGACTCCAACAAGATACCCTTTTTATTATCCTCCAACATTATCCGTAACGCTCCTTTCCGAGCCCATCGTCAAATAATGAGTTCTGGTTTGCCATAGCAGCGCACACAGCCCATGCCGCTTGAAACGTCAAACAGCAGCGTGCGGGCCAGGCCTCCCCCCACATCCTCCTTGAGGATGGGGACGCTTTCCCGTTTCAGGCACATATGCACGCTCTCGATATTGCGCTGTCCGATGTTTCCAAGTGCGCCCCCGCCGCTGACGGCAAACATCTTTGCGCCTCCCGCGATCTTTGCCGTGATACGGCTCCGCAGCGCCCCCTTGGATTCCATCCTTTTTATGGTCTCTCGAATTCCAGTATCAGCGTACTTCATGGTATTGGTGCGCCCGGTCTCCATATTGAGTGGAAGCATAATATGGACCATGGCGCCCAATTTGATTTTTGCGTCATAGAGACAGACGCCGATGCAAGAACCTAATGCGTACGTCACCAGCATTCCGTGCTCTTTTGCCATCTTCATATCGGCAATGCCAATAACGATTTTATCTTCCACTGCTTACGCCCAACTTTCCCAACAGATAATTCAAGGAGCGGATCTCCGGGGACAAAAGCAGCCGGCAGGGAGTTTTCTTTCCTTCGCAGACAAAATCTCCGCCGATCGTCATGATATAGTCCGACTGCCCGCCATACTCGGCCATCGGCACAGTCATAATAGCGCCCTGCATATCCACGGTAAAGGCGGGCACCGTCAGTTCAATGCTGATTCCGGACAGCCCGCTCAGGGCGTTGATAAATGTGGAGATCATAATATTCCCCACCTCAACCAGCGCAGAGCACTCCATTTCATGCAGTCCGTCGTAATCCTCCACATGCTTGTTCAGCATGCTGCCCAGAACCAGATTCACAAAATCCAACTGCTGCACGGACAGCATGATCCCACTGATCTGTCCGCTGATCCTGACAAGGACGCCTGCGGTGATCTCCTCCGGTCCCCCGATCCATTCTATCGCTTCGTTGTACCCCATGATACGCACTTCCGGCACTTCGATCCGGACCTGCTTTCCAATCATAGAGGATAAGGCGGTCGCCGCGTTGCCGGTGCCAATGCTTCCAATTTCCTTCAGCGCATCAAGTTCCAATGAGTTCAATTCGTTATAGTTTTGAATTGCCATAGATTGCCCTCCCATCATCCACGCAGGTTATTGATGGTCGTCTCAATTTCGTCAGATGTCTGCACCATCTTCAGCGCCATACTGTATGCGCGCTGTGACTCGATCACTTTCGTTATTTCATCCGCCAGGTCCACGTTGGACGCCTCCAACATTCCGCGCACCAGCGTTCCGCTCCCCAGATGGAGTCCGCCGTTCTTTTCCACAGCAAGAAACCGTGTCCCTTCCACATGCTCCATGCCGTTGTAATTCATATAGTCGAAAATACCCACCGGCTGCTCCGCTGCATGGTCCGTCACTTCGATCATACCGCCTGTACTGCTCAGCACGAAGCGCCCATCTCCATCAGAAAGGTACATGACCTTCTCCATCACAGGCAGCCCATACTCGTCCAGCTCGTCTGTGGGGCGCTGCAGCTCCGCGACCTTGAAGGACCCGTTTCTGGTCAGGGATATCTCATTGGTCGCCAGATCCACCAGTGCAAAAAAGCCGTCCCCAGCGATCATATAGTCCTGTGCCAGACCCGTACTGACGGCTGTCCCGGGTCTAAAGTCCGTATCTGTCGCCCACAGGCAGGCTCCGGTGCCGGAAGGAAGCTCCGTATCGCCAATGCCCTTTATGTTATCATACATCAGGGCAGCAAATCTGCCTTTCTCCGCCTTAAAGCCGTAGGTATTGATGTTTGCAACGTTATTCCCCTGCACGGCCATGCGTTTTTGCTGCTGATGTGCGCCTACCGCACCGATAAAAAACGACTGATTCATGTTCTCATCCCCACACCTTTACAGTCTTCCAACGTCATTCGCTGCCTTACTCATCAGCTGATCGTACATTTTAGAGACCTGTGCCGCGCTCTGCAACGCCCGCTGAAATGTAATCATTTCCGTCATCTGCTTCACCATATCGGTATTGGACCGCTCCAGATATCCATTCAGTACATTTGGACTTTGAATGGCCTGGGCGTTGTCTCCTGTGAACAATCCGCGGTCGGTGTGCTCCATGGCGTCCAAATCGTCAAAAGCGAAGACGCCCAGCTGCCCAATTATGCCCCCATCGTCATAGTAGATGAGCCCGCTGTCTCCGCCGTACACCTTATCCGTTCCCAGATAAATCGGACGCATCTCAGGATCCAGCATCCGGCCATATCCCGGCAGACAGAGATACCCCTCGTCATCCAGGGAAAAATTGCCCATTCTCGTATAGGCGATCTCGCCCTCTGCGTCCTGCACGGCGAAAAAGCCTTCGCCATTGATGGCAAAGTCCAGGGGAATATCCGTTGGCTCCAAGACTCCCTGGGTATAGTCGGTAACGATCTGGCTGGCCGCCCTGATATAGCTTTGCCGCCCGATCTCGCTCCCGGTCAGCTGCTTGTTGCCCACGCGGCTATACATCACCTCATCAAAGGTGCTGGCCACATACCGGTCCTGCTTGTAGCCCGCAGTAGAAATATTCACCATATTATTGGCAATGACGTTCAAATTCTGCTGATGTGTCAGCATGGAAGAAGTCAGGTTATAAAAGCCCTTAAACATCTCCAACCCCCCTGCATTTCCGATGATATGTGTGCCTACATCTCCACTCCCTGGAGGTACTGTTTCATGTAATCTTGCAGCTTCCGAATTGCTTTTGCATGAATTTGGGAGATTCTCGGACTGCTGAGCTGCATCACCTGGGCGATCTCCTTCATGCTCAGGTTTTTTTCATAGTAAAGCGAGAGTACGATCTGCTCATTCTTTTTCAGCTTTGTGATGGCCTCTGCCAGTGTCCGGTGCAGTTCCTTCCGCTCCAATGCTTTTTCAGGCTGTACGGCGGCATCCCTGGTCGGAACCTCGACCCTGTAATCATCCGCATCCTTCACCTCTAAAAGCATATCCAGGGACATGACATTGCTCAACACGATCCCAGCCACATCCTTCTGGTAGCGTTCCTTCGTCGTTCCCAGGCTTGTAATCAGCTCTGCCTCCGTTGGATACCGCCCCAATGAAGCGGTCAGCTCCTGCATCGCATGGTCGATCTCCCCAGCGCGCTGGCGAATATTGCGCGGCGTCCAGTCCTGTTTCCGGGCAAGGTCATACACCATTCCGCGGATTCGCTTCGAGACATAAGTTTCAAACTTGACGCCCCGCTCCGGTTCAAATTTATCAATCGCATTCAGCAGCGTCAGGATACCCTCGTTCACGATATCGTCGATCTGGGCAAAGCCGCTGTATACGCTCCGAACGCGCAAGGCCGCATTTCGGATCAGCTCCTCATACCGCATGACCAGCGGCCACTTGAGGGCTTCATCCCCGTCCCGTTTATAGCGCAGTAACAGGTCATCGGTATCCATTTCCGCAATTTCCTGCTCTGTATAAGTTCGCGTTGCATGGACTGTCTCGTCGCTCATGTACCCACCGCCTTTCTCGCCGGTGTGTCCATGGTAATGTTGCCAATCGCCTGAATTTGCACGGAGCCCGTGATCTCATTGAATGAGAGCACATAGACATCCGGATAAAACTGCGTAATCATTTTGCTGAAATACCCTCGAATGACCTGACTGACCAAGATGATGGGCCGCTGCGAGAGCTCGTTGAACTTACGGATATGCTCGCCCATCTGTCCGACGATCTGCTGCATCAGGTCCGCTCCGAGCGCCAGATAAACGCCCTGCTCGTTGCGGGTCAGCGAGGATACGATTTTCGTCTCCACTTCTGCATCCAGCGTCACAACACGCAGCTGCCCATCCTCGCAGAAGCGCCGCGTGATGGTCCTCGCCAGCGCCCCGCGGACCTGCTCTGTAACGGTGTCAATGTCCCGGCCCTGACTCAGCCCGTCTACAAGGGTCTCTATGATCGTGCTCAGATCCTTGATCGGCACGCCTTCTTTCAGCAGGTTTCTGAGTACTTTTTCCAGCACCGCATAGGAAACGACGCCAGGTATCGCCTCCTCAACCAAATCAGGTGAAAATCGCTTCAGATTTTCAACCAGCTGGATGGTTTCTGCCCGATTCAACAGCTCATACGCATGCTTCCGAATCGTCTCGGAAAGGTGGGTCAGCATGACAGACAGCGGATCGATCACCGTATATCCGTATACCTCCGCAAGCTCCCGGTCCTCCGGCAGGATCCATCTGGACGGAATGCCATACGCCGGCTCAATGGTCTCAATGCCGTCGATCTCTCCCAATGGGTTTGCCGGCTCCAGAGCCAAATAGTAATCCACCAGGATCTCTCCTCTGGCCACCTCTTCGCCCCGGATACGGATCACATATTGATTTGTGCCCAGCGATGATGCGTCGTGGAGCCGGATCGACGGGAACACAAACCCCATATCCTGCGCATACTGTCTGCGGAAAATGACAATTCGGTTAATCAGCTTTCCGCCATGGCTCTCGTCCACCATGGGAATCAGGCTATATCCGAATTCCATCTCAATGGGCTCGACATTCAAAAGGGTGTAGACATTGTCAATGTTCTTATAGTAGTCTCCCTCGCTCGGGGGAAGCTCCTCCTGCGTTTCGTCCGCATCCGCCTCTATGGCCGCTTGCTGCTGATCCATATTTTTCTTAATCAGATAGCCTCCACCGATCAGTGCGACGCCGCCCACCACCAGAGACACGTGGGGCGTCTTGGGAATGGCCGCGAGGAAAAGCAAAATGACGCCGGTGGCCATGAAAGCACGGGGCTGCGCCTTGAACTGCCCGACGACATCCCTGTTGAGGCTTCCCTCGGAGACAGACCGGGTCACGATCATGCCGGTCGCTGTGGAGATCATCAGGGCCGGCATCTGGGAAACCAGTCCGTCGCCAATGGTAACGATGGAGTAGTTCTGAAGCACGGAACTAAAGTCGCCGCCGCCCATCACAACACCAATGATAACACCGCCCACAAAATTGATCAGCGTGATAATCAGTGACATGACGGCGTCACCCTTCACGATTTTTGTTGCGCCGTCCATGGCGCCGTAAAAATCTGCCTCCTTTTGAATCTTTCCTCGGCGTATCCGGGCCTCCTGTTCATTGATTAGGCCGGAGGACAGGTCGGCATCAATGGCCATCTGCTTTCCCGGCATCGCGTCCAGGGTAAAGCGGGCGGCCACCTCGGCCACACGCTCGGCGCCCTTGGTGATGACAATGAACTGGACCAGGACAATAATCAGGAAGATCACCACGCCAATGACGATATTGCCGCTGGTAATCAACTGGCCGAAATTCTGAATAACCTCGCCCGCATAGCCGGTGGAAAGGATCAATTTCGTACTGGACACATTCAATCCGAGTCGAAACAGCGTCGTCACCAGCAGCAGCGACGGAAATATGGAGAACTCAAGTGCTTCGGATATATTCATCGTAATCATGAGGATCATGATGGAAAGTCCGATATTGATAATCAATAAAACGTCAAGCAAAAACGTGGGCAGCGGGATGAACAAAAACAAAATGATGATAATGACGCCTAACGCCACGGCATTATCCAGCGCAATTTTCAGTGCACGTTTCATATTCAACCCACCCCCTATCTCTCATATACAACATACATCAATCCAAACGAAGCTCAGTCTTACACTTTATATCGATCAGCGCGGTACACCCGCGCTTTTATTTGCCAACTTGAAAATAAAGACCAGGACCTCCGCCACGGCGCCATACAGCTCTGGCGGGATCTGTCCGTTCAGCTCACACTGGGCGTACAGCGCCCTGGCAAGGGGCACATTTTCCACCACAGCGACCCCGTGCTCCTCTGCAACGCGCGCGATCCGCAATGCCAGCTCGTCCTGACCCTTGGCCACGACCACCGGCGCATCGTCGGAATCTGGACGGTAGCGAAGCGCCACTGCGAAGTGCGTCGGGTTTCGGATGACGACATCGGCCTGTGGAACCTGCTGCATCATGCGTTGCTGCGCCATCCTGCGCTGTGTCTCCTTGATTTTTCCCTTGATCTGCGGATCGCCTTCGGTCTGTTTGTACTCCTCTTTGACCTCCTGCTTGCTCATCCGCAGCTGCCGCTCATAGTCCCACCACTGGTACATAAAATCAAAAGCCGCGAGCGCGGTAAAGGCGAGGATGATCCACAAGACCATCTGTTTTCCATTGTCAAACAGGTGGGCACACGATGCGCTCAAATCCGTATAGAGATACTTGGAACTCTCCAGAAACTGATTTTTTAAGCTCAAGAAAATGATAATCATCAACAGTACGATCTTCAAAATCCCCTTGAGTGCATCAATGACGCTCCTCAGGGAAAAAAGGCGCTTCACGCCCTGTACGGGGCTGATCCGGCTGAACTTGGGCCGCAGCAGCTCCCCGCTCACCAGAAATCTCGTCTGCGCAAAGGTGGCGGCCACCGCGCAAAACGCGGTCACCAGCGTGACCGGAAAGACAGTCTTCACAAGGACAACAAGCGCCTGCATGCCGATCTCCCGCAGTATCTCCGCACCGCTTGCGCTCTCTCCGCACTTGGCCACGCAATAGGAAAAAAAGCCGCCCAGCTGAGTCGCCAGGGTATCCGCCATCAGGAACAGCACAAACACAGAGGCCAGCAGCGTCGCGACAGATACTGCGTCCTGGCTGAGAAAGACATTGCCTTTTTTTCGTTCATCCCGTCGCTTTTTGGGGGTTGCTTTTTCTGTTTTAGAGCCGTCCGCCAAGGTCTGTCCCCCCCCTCCCCCAACATCGCGCCGCACATCATCCGGTCAATTTCAAAACGGCTTCCAGGCTGTCCAGCATCATCATTTCTGCATCCAGCAGGAACTCGCTGAACGGCGCTATCAGTATGAACAGCAACGCAAGCCCAATCAGCACCTTCAATTCGATGTTGATGGAAAATACGTTGATTTGGGGGATCGCCTTCATCAGGATTCCCATGCCGATCTGGCCAAGCAGCTCTGCTGCCAAAATCGGCATACACAGCTTTACAGCCAGAACCGTACACTCCACAAACAGCGACAGCATAGCGCTGGAGAGCTCCGGCCCAAAAGAAACCGCGCCAAACGGAACGATTTGTCCGGAGGAAGCCATGATGCGGAGCAGTGTGTGGTGCCCATTTGCCGCAAAAAAGAGGAGCGTCATCAACACATTCAGAAATTGGCCGGTAACAGACATATTGGCCTGGGCGCCGGCGTCATAGATCTCGTTCATCGTCATGCCCATCTGTGTGTCAATGACCAGTCCGGCCAGCTGGGGAATATAGAAGAAGAAATTTATCACCATGCCCAGCACAAAGCCCAGCGCCAGCTCCAAAAGCAGTCGGAGCGCCAGGGCTATCACCCCGTCAGGCAGCGTTGTTTGCTGCTGTGCGAGGGGAAACACAAAGACCGACAGCGATAGGATCAGCCCCGCCCGAAACAATCCCGGCAGGCTTTTCCGTCCCAGCAGAGGATTAAACAGGACAAATCCACTCATTCTCGCAATAATATAGAGGAAAAGTGTGAGCTGGGCCCAATTCAGCTCCATCTGTACTCACCTCTTCCATCACGAGGCAATAATCATAAACATCTGCCGTATGTAATCCTGAAGCGTTTCCAGCATCCAGCCGCCCCCGACCAGGAGCACCAGCACCACAACGATCAGCTTCAATATGAACGAAATCGTCTGCTCATGGATCTGTGTAACTGCCTGGAGAACTGCCACGACCATGCCGACCAGCATGCTCAAAAGCAGCATCGGGCTGCTGAGTTTAATCGCAACGCCGACGGCCTCCCGCATTACATCAGACACCAGGACCGTATCCATCACTCAGCCTCCTACTAATTGAAACCTCGTACCAAACTCGAAAATAGCAGCTCCCACCCATTTACCGTCACAAACAAAAGAAGTTTGAAGGGCATTGAGATCATAGACGGCGGCAGCATAATCATACCCATCGACATCAGTGTGGACGACACAACAATGTCGATCAGCATAAAGGGGATGTAGAGAAGCAGACCGATCAAAAATGCTCTTTGCAGTTCGCAGGTCATAAAGGCCGGGACAAGGATACGGAGGGGCAACGCCTTCGCAGCAGCTCCATCCATCCTTTCGGGCGCATCCGTCTTCGCCAGGTCACAAAACATCTCCAGGGTCGCTGGTTTTGTGTTCCGCAGCATGAACTCTTTCAGCGGCACCTGCGCCCGGCTGAAAAACTCCTCCTGCGTGATCTCTTCCGCCACATACGGTTCATAGGCTTCCTTCTGGATCTGTGTGATCGCGGGGCTCATGGTAAACAGCGTCAAAAATAGTGCGATCCCGATCAGGACAAGGTTGGGAGGCGTCTGCTGGGTGCCAAGTGCTGAACGAAGGAACGAAAAGGAAATGACATACCGGGTAAAGGATGTCATCATAACGATCAAGGAGGGCAGCAGCGTAATTATCGTTGTGAGAAATAGGATCTCCAAGGTCTGAACGCTGTCCCCATTGATATTGATTAGTCCGTCCGGCAATCCCCGCTCACCTCCGTTCGCCGTGATTGGTCATTTTGTCGCGCAGGATGTGGAGAAAGTCATTTCCAGTCCCCCCCTGCCGGTCCGCCGACTCTTTTGTCCAGGACTCCAGCTCTTCCTGCGTAAATTCTGCCAGCAGAGAAATACTGCTCTGCGCCATGCCAAGGAGAAAGCAGCGGCTGCCTGTCCGTACAACAAGCAGCGACTGCCCTTTCCCAAGCGGGAGCCGGGCCAATAGTTCCAGCTTACACTGCATGCCGGCTGTACCCAAATTGCCGAACATGCTCCCTCCGGCCAGGCGTTTTGTCACCCAATAGGCGAGACCGAGTATTACGATCACACTTACCAGGAGCCAGAGCAATGCGGCGATATCCCCTCTTTCCATGCGGGATCAGGGCGCGCCCAGAATACTGTTCACCGTCTTCAGCACACGCTCAGGCTTGAAGGGCTTGACAATAAAGTCCTTGGCGCCCGATCTGACCGCATCCATGACCATGCTTTCCTGTCCCATGGCGGAGCACATCACCACGTTGGCGTCCCCGTCTTTCCCGCGGATGGCCTTTAACGCCTCCAAGCCATCCATATTCGGCATCGTAATGTCCATGATGACAAGGTCGGGATGGATCTCGCTATACTTCTCAACGGCGTCCGCGCCATCCTCCGCCTCAAACAGCTCGGTGTACCCGTTCTTACTCAGGGTATCCTTAATCATCTTCCGCATAAATGCAGCGTCGTCGACCAGCAATATTTTCTTTCCCATTCTTATAACCATCCTTTTTCAGCTGATTTATATTGGTGTATCCGTCTTGGCTCGCTGTGTCAGTCACTTTCTCGAGTTTTCATCGCCGTCATACTTCTGGACGATCTCCGTGATACGAACGCCAAAGTTATCGTCGATTACCACAACATCACCTTTCGCGATACACTTTCCATTCACAAACAGATCCACCTGATCGCCGGCCAGCTTATCCAGCACCACAAGCGACCCCTTATTGAATTCCAGAATGTCCTGAACCTTGCGCTGTGTCCGTCCGATCTCCACAGTCACCTGAACAGGAACCTCCATAATCAGATCCAGGTTCTGGGCCTGTTCTTTTCCAAGCGATTGAGATACATCCATTTCCGGCATGGGGACCGGCTTCGTTGCGATCACCTTCGGGTCGGGCGACTGGGTCATCGGCTGCTGGGGCGGATAGGGGTAGGGATACGGGTAGGGGGGATAATACGGCGGCGGATATCCCATTCTCCCTGCATCAGGCGGAAAGCCTCCCTGCTCGGACGTCTGGGGGAAGGGATAGCCCTGCTGCGGAGGTACAGCCGTCTGCGGCGCCGGCGCACCGGACGGCGCCTGAGAGGGAAGTCCCGCCGTACCGCCGGCCATCAGCTTCTCGATCTCCTCCTGGCTCATCTGCCGGCTGCCGCCGGCCTCTGCCGGCGCCTGGCTTGCTGGCGGCTGGTTGTTGCTGTAACCGCCCGTCATCAGCTGCTCAATTTCCTCCTGGCTCATCTGCCGGCTGCCCGCAGACGGCGGCTCCGGCTGCTGCATGCCGCCCGCATTGCCTGAGAGCAGCTTTTCGATCTCTTCCTGGCTCATCTGCCGGCTGCTGCCGGCGGCTTCCGGCCCCGGAGCGCCGGAGGGCGCGGCGACTGGCGCGCTCTCCTCAACGTCTTCCTCCAGGCCCAATGCTTGCAGCAGCTCCTTCGCAAGAGATACGCTCATGACGTTCATGAACTCGCTCTCCAGCGTATTCTCGATTTTCAGAGAAAAGCGCACGACCACAATGGTGTCAGCGCCCTGCGGCAGATGCGCCTCCTTGAACTCGTCCAGATTTTCCAGTTCAAAAGGCGTCGGTGTGGAGATGTTGACCGGGAATCCCAGGAAGTCCGACAATGCCGTAGAGGCCGCGCCCATCATCTGATTCATGACCTCGCAGACGGCGCTGATGGTCAGCTCATTGAGCTCAAATTCCTCATCCGGCGTTTCCGCACCCATGAGGATATCGACGATCACCTTGATGTCGCTGCGGCGCAGCAACATGATGTTGGAGCCCTCGAGCCCCTCCACATACTTGATCTCGACGCCCATGGCCGGCTCCAGATTGCCAATGGAAAAATCGGCGACATCCACCACCGATACCTGCGGCGTTGTAATATCCACCCTGTGGTCCAGCATATTGGAAACCGCTGTGGCCGAGGAGCCAAGGCTGATATTCATCATTTCCCCAATGGCGTCAATTTCCATCGGGCTGAACAGTTTTTTCTCCATGCCCGCCTATTCACTCCTTTTGTTCGGCCTGATCGAGTACCTCATCAATCCTGACCGCTATATTTTTTTTGTGGGTTCCCATTCTGCCGGCAAACCAGTGATATCCGCCGATGTCCAGGTAAATCGAGGATTCCTTGGAACGCCCCAGATCAATTACATCCCCAACATTCAAGTGGTAAATGTCACTCAACGAAAGCTGCGTTTCTCCCAAAACCGATACGATCTCCAGGCGCGAGTCACGCAGACTGTCAAAAATCTCGTTGGATTTGCTCTCCACTGCCGCTCTCCGTACAGGGTTTTCCCGGCTCATCTCAGCAAAAATATTGGTGAGGATCTCTCCCGGCAGGCAGATGCTCATTCTGCCGGAGATATTGCTGAACTGCATTTTCATGTCAACAATAATGACGATCTCATCCAACCCGATGATCTGACTCAGCGTCGGATTGATATCGGTTCTATTGTAAGAAAACGCAATGGGAATGTAGTTCTCCCAGCTTCCACCCATCACGGAGATCATGTCCCGGACCAGCTCTTCATACAGCCGCAGCTCCAGGTCCGTGTAGCTGTAATCGGAGGCGATGGACTCATCCATCGCTCCATCACCGCCGAGCATCCGGTCCATCATACTCAGCGCCGTTGTCGTGGAAAGATACAGCATCGCCGGGGTGTCCTCGTGCTTCCCCTTGACCGCCACATCGATCAGGGCCAGCACATCCCCCTCCGTCAACGCGTTTGAGAACTCGTAATAACGCTGCTCCTCAATGCTCTCCACAGTGATCTCACAGTTGGCGCGCAGCCGGGCGTTCAGCCGTGAATTGATGATACGGGAGTAATTGTCGAAGATCCCGTTCAGCATTTTGATCCGGTCTCTGGTAAACTTCCTCGGACTGCTAAAGTCGTACTTTCGGTACTTCTTCTCCTGCTGCTCCTCGCTCTGTGCATTCACATCCTTCTCGCCGCTGCGAACTGCGCTCAGTAAAGCGTCTATTTGACTTTGTGATAATACTTCTGCCATATAAGTTCCTCACAAGCTCAGTCGATGCGCCGTACCGTCAGCGGGGGATACATCCCCCGCCACACGTGAACATCTCATGTAGTCTCTAAGTTGGCGATGCCGCCCTGGAGCTCCTGCTCC
>NZ_JAPFEA010000069.1 GCF_026169115.1 Intestinimonas sp.
AGCCGCGCCCCACAAAACAGGGATATGGCCCATTTGAGCACCCTGTCGTTCTGAGGCGGAGCCGAAGAATCCGGTGGCTCCCTCTTTGAGGGAGCTGTCGCCGCAGGCGACTGAGGGAGTGGCAGGGTACAGATCACGCTGCGCGGGCCGATGGGGACATCGGCCCCTACGCCAACGCTGCGGCGTTTTGTAGGGGCGGCTACCAGCCGCCCGTCCAGAGTGGTACCGCGCTGGTCTGCGGGCGGCCACAGGCCGCCCCTACGGCGGGATGGTTTGGCGCGCCGAGGTCGTCGCGCCCCCCATGCGTCATCCTGAGCGTCAGCGAAGGACCCGTTTCCCCGGTCTCTTTGTGTGACGTCAGGGGGTGTGGGCTGCGGATTCTTCGGCCTGCGGCCTCAGAATGACGGGACGCGGGGAAGTGACCCGGTGCCGCAGGGAGCCTTACAGCAGCTTTTTGAGCTCGTAGACCAGATTGAGGGCCTCGATGGGGGTGAGGGTGTCCAGGTCGGTCCGGCGCAGCCGGTCAGCCGCCTGACTGGCCCCCATGTCCAGGAAGGACATCTGGTCGTCGGCGGGGGCCTGAACGGGGGCGGGGGCGGGCGCTCCCTCCCGCTCCAGCTGGTCCAGGATCTCCCGGGACCGGCGGATGACCCGGTCGGGCACCCCGGCCAGGGAGGCCACCTCGATGCCGTAGCTCTGGTCGGCGGGGCCGGGGACGATCTTGCGCAGGAAGATGACGTCGTCCTTCCGCTTTTTGGCGTGGACGTTGAAGTTCTTCACCCCGGGGATCTCCCCCTCCAGGCAGGTGAGCTCGTGGTAGTGGGTGGCAAAGAGGGTTTTGCACCCCAGGCGGCGCTTGTCGGCGCAGTGTTCCAGCACCGCCCGGGCGATGGCCATGCCGTCGTAGGTGGAGGTGCCCCGGCCAATCTCGTCCAGAATGAGGAGACTCTTGGCGGTGGCGTTCTTCAAAAGCTCGGCCACCTCGGTCATCTCCACCATAAAGGTGGACTGCCCGGCGGAGAGGTCGTCGCTGGCGCCGATGCGGGTAAAGACCCGGTCCACCACGCCGATGCGGGCGCTTTTGGCGGGGACGAAGGAGCCCATCTGGGCCATGAGGACGGTGAGGGCGGTCTGGCGCATGTAGGTGGACTTGCCCGCCATGTTGGGCCCCGTGATGATGGCCACCAGGTGGTCCTTTCCGTCCAGGTGGACGTCGTTGGGGACGAAGAGGGCGTCCTTCAGGACCTTTTCCACCACCGGGTGGCGGCCCTCCACGATGTCCAGGTGGTCGGAGAGGTCCACCTCCGGCTTGCAGTAGCGGTTCTCGGCGGCCACTGTGGCGAAGGAGAGGAGGACGTCGGCCTGGGCCACGGCGGCGGCGGTGCGCTGTACGGCGTCCACCTGGGCGGCGGCGGCCTCCCGGAGCTGGCAGAAGAGCTCGTATTCCAGGGCGGTGCGCCTGTCCTGGGCGGAGAGGATGGTGTGCTCCATCTCCTTGAGCTCCTGGGTGATGAAACGCTCGCAGTTGACCAGGGTCTGCTTGCGGATATAGTCCTCGGGGACCTGGTCGTAGTAGGACTTGGAGACCTCGATGTAGTAGCCGAAGACCTTGTTGTAGCCCACCTTCAGGCTCTTGATGCCGGTGCGCTCCTTCTCCCTGGCCTCCACCTGGGCCACCATGTCCTTGCCGTTGGTCTGGATGTCCCGGAGCCGGTCCACGTCGGCGTTCCAGCCCGGGCGGATGAAGCCGCCCTCCCGGACGGAGAAGGGGGGCTCCTCCACCAGGGCCCGGTCCAGGGTGTCCCGGAGGGCAGGCAGGTCGTCCATGGCCTCCCGCAGGACGGTGAGGAGGGACGAGGAGAAGGGGGAGAGCAGGTCCCGGAGCCGGGGGAGCTTCCCCAGGCCGGCGGAGAGGGCGGCCAGGTCCCGGGCCCCGGCGGTGCCGTAGACGATGCGCCCGATGAGCCGCTCCAGGTCGGTAACCTCCCGGAGACAGGCAGAGAGCTCCTGGCGGGCGACGGCGTCCCCCACCAGCTCCTCCACAGCGTCCAGCCGCTTGTTGATCTGGGCCGGGGAGAGAAGGGGCCGCTCCATCCAGGACCGGATGAGCCGCCCTCCCATGGCGGTGCGGGTCTTGTCCAGCACCCAGAGGAGGGAGCCCTTCTTCTCCTTGCCCCGCAGGGTCTCGGTGAGCTCCAGGTTCCGCCGGGCGGTAAGGTCCAGCTCCATGAACTCCCCGCCGGTGCAGTAGCGGAAGGCGGTGAGGTGGGCGAGGTCGGTCTTCTGGGTCTCATAGAGGTAGGTGAGCAGGCCCCCGCAGGCCCGGACGGCGTACTCCCCCTCCGGGGGCAGGCCGTCCAGCCCGGAGCGGAACTGGTTCCGGCAGAGGTCCCAGGCCCGGTCAGGGGCGAAGTCGGCCTCGTTCCCCCGCTCGCACCGGCACTCCAGCCGGACCTTCAAAAAGTCCCGCAGGCTCCGGCAGTCCCAGGCGGCGGCGTCCAGAACGGCCTCCCGGGGGGAGAAGCGGCCCAACTCGTTGGATAGGTGCTCCTCCCAGCCCGCCCCGGCAAAGGCGGCGGCGGAGACCTCGCCGGTGGAGATGTCGCAGAAGCAGACTCCCGCCCCCTCTCCCTCCAGGCAGACGGCGGCGATGAAGTTGTTGCGCCCCTCCTCCAGCATGGAGGACTCCATCAGGGTGCCGGGGGTGACGATGCGGATGATGTCCCGCTCCACCAGGCCCTTGGCGGCGGCGGGGTCCTCCATCTGCTCGCAGATGGCCACCTTGTAGCCCTTGGCGATAAGCCGGGAGAGGTAGGCCTCCACCGAGTGGTAGGGCACGCCGCACATGGGAGTGCGCTCCTCCGGGGGCTTGTTCCGGTCCCGGGTGGTGAGGGTGAGGTCCAGCTCCTGGGACACCAGCTTGGCGTCCTCGTTGAACATCTCGTAGAAATCCCCCAGCCGGAACATGAGGATGCAGTCCGGGTGCTCCGCCTTCATCTGGAGGTATTGCTTCATCATGGGTGTGGTCTCGGCGGGCATGGGGATTCCTCCTCTGAAAAGTAAGGTAAAGATTATGGAGACGGTCTGTGCCGCTGTCTGGAGAACCATCTCTCTTGTTGTGGGGCGCGCCGACCCGGCGCGCCTGATAAAACCTTCCCCCTTCCAGGGGGAAGGTGGATGGCCGAAGGCCAGACGGATGAGGGTGGGTATGTGGACGGTATAGGCTGTTTTTTCGATCCAACGTCCCCTCATCCGCCCCTGCGGGGCACCTTCCCCCCTCAGGGGGGAAGGTTTTTGAGCACTACCCTTTGACCTCCTCATCTTCCAGGGAGGAAGATCATTGCCAGACCACGGTCAGGCCAGCTCGCCGAAGAGGGCCCAGGTGGAGGTGTCGGTGATCCTGAGGTCCACGAACTGCCCCAGCAGGGCCTCGTCCCCGGAGAAGTGGACCAGCCGCCCGCCGGCGGTGCGGGCGTTGAGGTTGTGCCGGGGGTCGTCGCTGAGGACGTCCACCAGACAGCGCAGGGTCTTCCCCACATAGGCCGCCTGCTTTTCGGCGGAGATGGCGTTCTGGAGGTCCACCAGGCGCTGGAAGTTGGCCGCCTTCTCCTCCTTGGAGAGGGGGTCGGGCATCTCAGCCGCCGGGGTCCCCTTCCGGGGGGAGTAGATGAAGGTGAAGAGGGCGTCGAAGCGCACCTCCTCCAGGACCTTCAGGGTGTCCTCAAACTCCTCGGTGGTCTCCCCGGGGAAGCCCACGATGACGTCGCTGGTGAGGACGATGTCCGGGATGAGGGCCCGGAGGGCGCGGACCTTGTCCAGGTACGCGGCGATGGTGTGGCGGCGGTTCATGACCTGGAGGACCCGGTCGTTGCCGGCCTGGAAGGGCAGGTGGAGGGCGGGGGCCACCTTCTCACACCGGGCCATGGTCTCAAAAAGCCGCTCGGTGGCGTCCTTGGGGTGGCTGGTCATGAAGCGGATGAGGAAGTCCCCGGGCACGGCGTTCACCTGCTCCAGGAGCCAGGCGAAGTCCACCCCCTCCCGGCCCAGGTCCCTGCCGTAGGAGTTGACGTTCTGGCCCAGAAGGGTGATGTCCTTATAGCCCTCGCCGGCCAGCTGCCGCACTTCGGAGAGGATGTCCTCCGGCTGCCGGGACCGCTCCCGGCCCCGGACGTAGGGGACGATGCAGTAGGAGCAGAAGTTGTTGCAGCCGTACATGATGGACACCCAGGCTTTCACCTTCCCCTCCCGGCGGACAGGGATGCCCTCGGCGATGGAGCCCGGCTCGTCGGGGGTGTCGAAGATGCGGCCCCGCCGGGTGTGGATGCGCCAGAGGAGCTCCGGGAACCGCCAGAGGGCGTGGGTCCCGAAGACCAGATCCACGTGGCGGAAGGACTGCTTGATGCGCGCGGAGACGTGGGACTCCTGGGCCATGCAGCCGCAGACACAGATGATCTGCCCCGGGTGGTCCCGCTTGGCGTGGACCAGGGCGCCCAGGTTGCCAAAGACACGCTGCTCGGCGTGCTCCCGGATGGCGCAGGTGTTGAGGATGATGACGTCGGCGGCGGTCTCGTCAGCGGTGAAGTCGTAGCCCATCTCGCTGAGGTAGCCCCGCAGCCGCTCCGAGTCGGCCTCGTTCTGTTGGCAGCCGTAGGTGTCCACATAGGCCAGGGGCCGGGTGGGCAGGGCGGCGTTCATGGCGCGGATCTGGGCGCAGAAGTCCTTCTGCCGGGCGATCTCCTCCGGGGAGATCCGGGTGGTGTTCTGGTTCAAGGCGCTTCCTCCATTGGCTTGTGGTTTTCCCTTCATTTTATCAGCTTTTCCCCGGAAATACAAGCGCGCCGCCGGAGTTTTCCCCCTGGAAAGGGGGCCGTTTTCGTTGACGCTTCCGCCGGGGGCTGATATAATGGGAGCACCGCAAAAAAGAAAGGCGGGGACGCCGTGAAAGCACTGGTGATCGAGAAGGAGGCCGTCCGCCGGAACGCGGCGGCCATCAAGGAACGGGCGGCCGGCGCCGCCATCTACGCCGTCCTCACCGGGGACGGGGGCGGCGCCGGGCTGGTGGAGCTGGCCCGGCTGCTGCGCTCGGAGGGCATCGGCCGCTTCGCGGTGTCCGAGCCGGAGGAGGCCGCGCAGCTCCGAAAGGCCGGCTTTGTGGACGAGGAGATCCTCATGCTCCGCTCCACCACCGACCGGGAGGAGCTGGAACGGCTCATCGACCTCAATGTGGTGTGTACCATCGGCTCCCACGACACGGGGGTGGCCCTCAACGGCCTGGCCGAGGCCCGCTCCA
Source organism: Intestinimonas sp. (assembly GCF_026169115.1). Taxonomy (GTDB): domain Bacteria; phylum Bacillota; class Clostridia; order Oscillospirales; family Oscillospiraceae; genus Intestinimonas. The sequence continues at coordinate 5,291 of NZ_JAPFEA010000069.1, forward strand.
CCGTGGTGGAGGCCCACATCCAGGTGGACACCGGCATGGGCTACGGCGGCTTCCTGGCCGCCGAGCCGGAAAAGGTCCTCTCCATGTACCGCTATCTCCCCAACGTGGCCCTCTCAGGCATCTACACCCAGCTCCACGCCGCCGGACGGGAGGAGCGGGAGACGGCGGAGCAGCTCTCCCTGTTCCAGGGGGTGGTGGAGGCTGTCCACGCCGCCGGCTTTGAGACGGGCACCGTCCATGCCGCCGGCTCCAGCGCCCTCATGACCTGCGAGAGCGCCCGGCTGGACGCGGTGCGGGTGGGCTCGGCCTTCCTGGGCCGCTGCCGCCGCAGCCGGGGGGACGGGCTGACCGCCGTGGGCTACGGCGAGGCCGCCATCGAGGAGATCCGCTGGCTCCCCAAGGGGCACGCCGTGGGCGGCGGCCCTCTGGTGCGGCTGAAACGGCCCACCCGGGTGGCGGTGGTGCCGGTGGGCTACCAGAATGGCCTGGGGGTGGAGCGCCCCCGGGAGACCGGCCTGACGGCCTTTCTGCGCGCCTGGTGGCAGAGCCGTCGGCAGTACCTGCGCGTCGGCGGGCAGAGGGCCCGGGTCATTGGCCGGGCCGGCGCCATCGAGACGCTGGTGGACGTGACCGACCTCAAGTGCGCGCCGGGGGACCTGGCGGTCTTCCCGGTGGACCCGCTGTATGCCAGGGGGCTCCAGCGGGTATACCGATAAGTCAGAAGGAGTTTTATGCCATGCGAGCAGTCGTGACAAGAGTGACCTCGGCCTCCGTGACCATCAATGGTAAGGTGAACGGCGCCATTGGCCGGGGCTTCCTGGTGCTGCTGGGGGTGGGGCCAGACGACACCCCCGCCCAGGCCGCCAGGCTGGCCGACAAGGTGGTGGGCCTGCGGGTCTTCGAGGACGAGAACGAGAAGATGAACCTGAACCTCTCCGCCGTGGGGGGCGAGCTGTTGGTGGTGAGCCAGTTCACCCTCTACGCCGACGCCAGGTCCCGCCGGCCCAGCTTTGCCGGGGCGGCCAAGCCGGACCTGGCCATCCCCCTCTATGAGGAGTTCCTGCGCCAGTGTGCCGCATTGGGCTTCCCGCCCCAGCACGGGGAGTTCGGCGCCGATATGGCGGTGGCCTCGGTCAACGACGGCCCCGTCACCATTTTGCTGGATACCGACCATCTGTGAGGTGTTTGCCATGTTCGTCAAGACCATGCCGGTGGGCCCCATCGGCACCAACTGCTATGTGCTGGCCGACGAGACCGAGAAGGTCTGCGCCGTCGTCGACCCCGGCGGGGACGCCGACGCCATCCTGAGCATGCTCAGGGAGGACGGCCTGACCCCTGTCTCCATCCTCCTCACCCACGCCCACTACGACCACACCGGCGGCGTGTCCGGGCTGGAGGCGGCCTTCCCCAACACCCCGGTCTATGTCCACCAGGCGGACGTGGAGGGGGTCGACCCCTCCCTGTTCCCGCCCCTCCCCAAAGAGCAGCTCCGCTTCTACGGCGAGGGGGACCGGGTGAGCGTGGGCGGCATCCCCGTGGAGGTCCTCCACACCCCCGGCCACACCAAGGGCTCGGTGGTGCTCAAAACCGGGGACATCCTCTTCACCGGGGATACCCTCTTCCGGGGCTCCTGCGGCCGCACCGACTTCCCCGGCGGCAGCTATGAGGAGATCATGGCCTCCCTGGCCCGCCTGGCCGCCCTGCCCGGGGACTACCGGGTCTGCCCCGGCCACGAGGGGCTCTCCACCCTGGAGACCGAGCGGCGGCAGAACTACTACATGCGGGCGGCGACGGAATGAGACTGTATTTCCATGGGCCGGAGGGGGCGGACCTCCGGCAGCTGGGCTTCGGCTGGGCGGAGGGGCGCTGGCACTACCCCGTGGAGCAGATGATGCTCACCCTCTTCCCCGGCCAGAAGCCGGAGTACCCCGCCGCCCCGCCCGACCTGACGGGGGAGGGCCCCGCGGCTGATCTCACCCTGGAGCGGGCGGGGGACCGGGTCGTCTTCACCGCCCGGATCCTCTGGGAGGGGCGGAGGGCGGAGGGCCGGACCGACCTGCCCGCCGCCGGGCTGGAGGCCCCGCCGGACCGGGCCTACCGCCCCCTGAGCCGGGGGCTCAAGCTGTCCTTTTACCAGGCGGGGACGGCCCTTCTGGGCCGGGAGCCGGCCTGGGGGGCCCTCACCGGGGTGCGCCCGGTGAAGCTGCCCACCCGGATCCTGGCGGCGGGGGGCACCCTGGAGGCGGCACGGGCCGAGCTGGAGGAGGACTACCGGGTCTCCCCCGCCCGGGCCGGGCTGGCCCTGGACTGCGCCCAGGCCACCCTGGCCGTCCGGGAGCGCCTGGGCCCGGAGGAGGTCTCCCTCTATGTGGGGGTCCCCTTCTGCCCCACCCGGTGTGCCTACTGCTCCTTCGTCTCCGCCGACGTGGGCAGGACCCTGGGCCTGCTGGAGCCCTACACCCAGGCCCTGTGCCGGGAGGTGGCCGCCGCCGGGGCGGGGCTCCGCCGGGCCGGGCGGAAGGTGCGCTCGGTCTACTTCGGCGGCGGTACCCCCACCACCCTGTCGGCTGACCAGCTCCACCGGGTCATGTCCGCCCTGGAGGACCATGTGGACCTCTCGGGCTGCACCGAGTACACCGTGGAGGCGGGGCGGCCCGACACCATCACGGCGGAGAAGCTGTCCGTCCTGCGCGCCCACGGCTGCGACCGGGTCTCGGTGAACCCCCAGTCCATGTCGCCGGATGTCCTCCGGGCCATTGGCCGGGCCCACACCCCGGAGGACATCCTCCGGGCCTGGGATCTGGTGGCCCAGGCCGGCTTCCCGGTGCGGAACATGGACCTCATCGCCGGGCTCCCCGCCGACAGCGAGGCCGGCTTCCGGGACTCCCTGGACCGGGTCCTCGCCCTGGGGGCGGAGAATGTCACCGTCCACACCCTGGCCCTCAAGAAGGGCTCCCGCCTCATGCTGGAGGGGAGCGGGCTCCCCGACGGCGAGGCCGTGGCCGCCATGCTGGACTACGCCTGGCAGACCCTGCGCAGGGCGGGGTACGTCCCCTACTACCTCTACCGCCAGAAGTACATGTCCGGCGGCTTTGAGAACGTGGGCTGGTGCCGGCCGGGGACGGAGAGCATCTACAACATCTGCATGATGGAGGAGCTCCACAGCATCCTGTCCCTGGGCTCCGGCGGCGTGACCAAGCTCATCTCCCCCGGCGGCGGCATCACCCGCCTGAGCAACCCCAAGTACCCCAAGGAGTATATCGAGCACATCGACGGCATCGCCGCCCAGAAGGAATGTCTGGACTGGCCCGCCGGCTAGCCCGGCCCTTTCCCATCATTCATCCTCCCCCATCGGGGAACACCATACGAGAAAGAAGGAAAACACACCATGTCAGAATGCAGCCATGATTGTTCCTCCTGCGGCGAGAGCTGCGGGGAGCGCACCGCCCCCATGGACCTGAGAGCCCCCCTCAACGAGCTCTCCAGCGTGGGCAAGGTCATCGCCGTGGTGAGCGGCAAGGGCGGCGTGGGCAAGTCCACCGTCACCTGCTCCCTGGCCGCCGCCATGGCCCAGCTGGGCAAAAAGGTGGCCGTGCTGGACGCCGACATCACCGGCCCCAGTGTCCCCACCGCCTTCGGCATCCATGAGCACGCCGTGGGCAGCGAGCTGGGCATCTACCCCGCTGTCAGCCAGGGGGGCGTGGAGCTCATGAGCCTCAACCTCCTCACCGAGCACGAGACCGACCCCGTCATCTGGCGGGGACCCGTCATCGCCGGCACCGTCAAACAGTTCTGGACCGACGTGATCTGGGGCGACGTGGACTATATGTTTGTGGACATGCCCCCCGGCACCGGCGACGTGCCCCTCACCGTGTTCCAGTCCCTGCCCGTGGACGGGGTCATCGTGGTCACCTCCCCCCAGGACCTGGTGAGCATGATCGTCACCAAGGCGGTGAAGATGGCCGAGATGATGAACATTCCCATCCTGGGCATCGTGGAAAATTACAGCTACTTCCAGTGTCCTGACTGCGGCAAGCATCACGCCATCTTCGGCGAGAGCCGCGTCCAGGAGGTGGCCGACGGCCTGGGACTCAAGGTCCTGGCCCAGCTGCCCATCGACCCGGCCCTGGCCGCCGCCTGCGACAACGGCGGCGTGGATGCCTTCCAGCCCAATCCCCTGGAGCCCCTGGCCAGGGAGCTGGCCGCCGGAAAGGTGTAAAAAGCAAAAAAATCCCGTGGACGGCTTGTGAACTGAACCAGTAAAAACGGACAGTGACAAAATACCCCCTGATGTAGGAAAATAGACTACATCAGGGGGTATCGTTATGAGGAAACGAAATTACACACAGGTTCAGGGACTGCTGCCGGAAATCAAAGTCATGCTGTCAGAGGGGAAAACGCAGCGGGA
>NZ_JAPFEA010000133.1 GCF_026169115.1 Intestinimonas sp.
CCCCCCCGCCCCCCCCCGGCTCGGCTTATCGAAAAACCCCTGCTCAGAGGCGGCAGGCGATCTCCTGCGTCTGGCCGGCGCAGGTGCAGCGGCCCCGCAGGAGGATGGTACGGTCAGGCTCCCCGGCGGGCTCCCGCCAGGTGAACAGGGCCCGGCCCCCGGCGGCCAGACCGGCCAGCTCCGGCGTCCGGGCCGGCTGGCCCTCCACCCGCAGGCTGTCCGGCAGGATGGCTCCGCCGGGCTCCACCCCCACCCACTCCATGGGCAGGGAGGAGTGGTTGCAGACCGTCACCGCCCGGACGAGGGCCTCCCCGTCGGGCCAGACCTTGGTTTCCCCGGCCAGCTCCACGAAGTGGAGAAGGGCTTCCCCGCCGGGGGAGAAGACCCCCAGCAGACGGCGGGGGCCGTCGGCGGCCTCCAGCCGGAGCTCCCCCTCCCACCGGCAGCGCAGGGCCTCCGGCGGGTGGAGACAAAAGACACATTGATCCATGCAGTATCCCTCCGTTCCATCCTATGCCGCCGGCGCTCCGCCGTGCGGCGGAGGGACGGGGGAGAGAGGAGAACAAAAGACATGTTTGAGGGTTTTTCAGACCGGACCGTGGACTTTATGTGGGGCATCCGGTTCAACAATGAAAAAAGCTGGTTTGAAGCGCACAAGGAGGACTACCTCCGGGACCTCTACCGCCCCATGGCGGCCCTCAACCGGGAGGTGTGGGAACGGCTGAGCGCCGCCGCTCCCGACCTGGCCCTGGTGGGAAAGGTGAGCCGCATCTACCGGGACGCCCGGCGGCTCCATGGCCGGGGACCGTACAAGGACCACCTGTGGTGGAGCATCCAGCGGCCCGCCGAGGAGGAATTTTCCCGCCGGCCTGTGTTCTGGTTTGAGCTGGAGCCGGAGGGCTGGTCCTACGGCATGGGCTACTACCAGGCCCCGCCGGCCACCATGGCCAAGCTGCGCCGTCGGCTGGACACCCGGCCCGCCCCCTTTGAAAAGCTGGCCCGGCAGCTCAAAAAGGAGGGCCGCTTCACCCTGGAGACCGAGCCCTACAAGCGGCCCAAGGGCAGCCTGAGCCCTCTGCTGGACCCCTGGTACAACGCCCGCAGCTTCGTCCTACACCGGGAACACCAGGGCCATCAGCCCATTCTCTACTCCCACGACCTGGCGGACCTGGTGGGGGAGGACCTGGAGCGGCTGCTGCCCGTCTACCGCTATATCCTCTCGGTGGAGGCCGATCCCGACCCGCGAAATTGAGCGCAAAAAATTACCAGAGAGACAAGGCCGCCCGCCGGATATACTGTTTGGGAACAAACAAAAAGAGCCTGTCGATGTGATCCACAGGCTGGGGAAAGGTGGGCGGTCATGTTGCGGAGCGGGGTGAAGTACCGTGCGATGTCGGCTCTGGGGCTTTTGCTGCTCACCGTCTGGGCGGCGGCGCCCTGGGTGGCGTCGGCAGCGGTGCCGGCGGCGGCCTGGACATCGGCGGATGACCCCAAGCTCATCGCCATCACCTTTGACGACGGCCCCCGGCGCTCCACCACCACCGCCCTGCTGGACGGCCTGGCCCAGCGGGGGGTGAAGGCGACCTTCTTCCTCATCGGGGCCCAGCTGGAGCACAACGAGGACCTCATCCGCCGCATGGACGCCGAGGGCCACCAGATCGGCATCCACACCTATGACCACGTCTCCCTCGCCGGCCTTTCCAAGGCCGACTTTGACGCCCAGGTGGCCGTCACCCGGCAGAAGCTCATGGACATCCTGGGCCACGACGGCTTTCTCCTCCGCCCGCCCTATGGGGCGGTGGACGCCGCCGTCCGGCGAAACGCCGGCTGCCCCATCATCCTGTGGTCCATCGACCCGGAGGACTGGAAGGACCGGAACGCCGCCCGGGAGGTGGAGCACGCAGCCGCCAACGCCCGGGACGGGTCCATCCTCCTCCTCCACGACATCTTTCCCGAGAGTGTGGAGGCCGCCCTGGCCATCGTGGACCGGCTCCACGCCCAGGGCTACCTCTTCGTCACGGTGGAGGAGCTCTTCGCCGCCCGCCATGTCCCCCTGGAGGCGGGCGAGGTCTACCGTGCGGCCTACCCATAATAAAACGGACGGGAGCGATTTTACAGAATCGCTCCCGTCCGTTTGAGCCTGTCGACAAAGTCGACAGGCTCTCTCAAAAATGCAAGCATTTTTTCGAAGGGATGCAGGCCGCTGCAGCGCACGGCGCAGCCGAAGAGACTGCGCCGCACGTTTGCGGCCTGAGCAGTGTTTTTTCCGACGCGC
>NZ_JAPFEA010000102.1 GCF_026169115.1 Intestinimonas sp.
ATCATGAACATGACCACGACCATCACCATGACCATGGGCACGATCATGAACATGACCACGACCATCACCATGACCATGGGCACGATCATGAACATGACCACGACCACCATCATGACCATCACCACGACCACCATCACGCCTCCCCCGATCACATCCGTGGCCTCATCGACGGCATGGACCTGCCGGAGGCGGTCAAGGAGAAGGCCCGGGAGGTCTACGACGCCATCGCCCGGGCCGAGGCCAAGGCCCACGGTTGTCCCGTGGGCGAGGTCCATTACCACGAGGTGGGGGCTCTGGACGCTGTGGCCGACGTGGTGGGGGCCTGCTACGCCGTGTGGCTCCTCTCCCCCGATCAGATCCTGGCCTCTCCCGTCCATGTGGGCAGCGGCACCGTCCGCTGCGCCCACGGCATCATGCCGGTGCCCGCCCCCGCCACCGCCAATCTGCTCGCCGGAGTGCCCTCTTACGGCGGCGAGGTCTTCGGCGAGCTGTGTACCCCCACCGGCGCCGCCCTGCTGGTCTCCTTTGCCCGGTCCTTCGGCCCCATGCCCGTCCTGGCAGTCGACAAGGTGGGCTGCGGCGTGGGCCGGAAGGTCTTCGACCGGCCCAACTGCGTCCGGGCCTTCCTGGGCGCCTGCGGCGGCAGCGCCAACGGCTCCATCTGCGAGCTGGTCTGCAACATTGACGACATGACCCCCGAAGCCCTGGCCTACGCCTGTGAGCAGCTCCTCGCCGCAGGCGCGCTGGACGTCTACACCCTGCCCGGCACCATGAAGAAGGGCCGCTCCGGCCATCTTCTGACGGTGCTGTGCGACCCGTCCCTGGAGGCGTCCCTGGCCCAGGCCGTCCTCACCCACACCACCACCATCGGGCTGCGCGTCCGCCGGTGTGAAAAATATTTCCTCACCCCCGGCGCCGGGACCGTACCCACCCCCTATGGGGAGATCGACGTCAAGACGGCGGAGGGCTTCGGCCTTTCCAAGGTCAAGCCGGAGCACGCTTCGGTGGCCGCCGCCGCCCAGGCCCACGGCGTGCCCTACCAGACCGTCTGGCAGGCCGCACAGAAAGAATAAGAGAAATCAGGAGGATATTATGAAACGACTGCTGTCCTGTCTGCTCGCCCTCGCCCTCATCACCGGCTGTGCCGGTGGAGGGACGACTTCCACCCCCTCTGCCCCGGATCGCCCCTCCGATGAGGTGGTGGTGGTCATGGGCCCCACCTCGGAGCCCGAGGCCGGCTTTGACCCCGCCTTTGGCTGGGGCGCCGGCGAGCACGTCCACGAGCCCCTCATCCAGTCCACCCTCACCGTCACCAACGCCGACCTCACCATCGGCTACGACCTGGCCACCGATCTTTCCGTCAGTGACGACGGTCTCACCTGGACCGTCACCATCCGGGACGACGTGACCTTCACCGACGGGGAAGCCCTGACGGCGGAGGATGTTGCCTTCACCTACAACACCGTCAAGGCCACCTCCTCGGTGAATGACTTCACCATGCTCGCCTCGGCTGAGGCGGTGGACGACACCACTGTGGTCTTCCACATGACCACCCCCTACTCCATCTGGCCCTACACCATGGCCATCGTGGGCATCGTCCCCGCCCACGCCTACGACAGCGCCACCTACGGCTCCGCCCCCATCGGCTCGGGGCGGTATACCCTGGTCCAGTGGGACCGGGGGGAGCAGATCATCCTGGCGGCCAACCCCGACTACTACGGCGAATCCCCCAAAATGAAGAAGGTCACCATCCTTTTCATGGAGGAGGACGCCGCCTTTCTGGCCGTCCAGGCGGGACAGGCCGACCTGGCCTATACCTCGGCCACCTATGCCGACCAGAGCCCCAAGGGGTACTCCCTCCTTTCCTGCGAGAGCGTGGACAACCGGGGCGTCAACCTGCCCACCCAAGGCAATCCCGTCACCGCCGACCTGGCCGTCCGCCGGGCCATCAACCTCGGCGTGGACCGGGAGGAGATGATCCAAAACGTCCTGGGCGGACACGGCACCCCGGCTTACAGCGTCTGCGACAAGCTCCCCTGGTACAATCCCGCCTCGGAGGTGGCCTATGACCCCGAGGAGGCCGTCCGTCTCCTGGAAGAGGGCGGCTGGACTCTGGGGGACGACGGCGTCCGGGTGAAGGATGGCGTCCGTGCCGAGCTCACGCTGCTCTACTCCACCGGCGACTCGGTGCGGCAGGCCCTGGCCGCCGACCTCTCCAACCAGCTCTCCGTGCTGGGCATCGCCTGCACCATTGAGGGTGTGGGCTGGGATACCGCCTATGACCGCGCCCTCACCTCCCCCCTGTTGTGGGGCTGGGGGGCCCACAACCCCATGGAGCTCTACAACATCTATCACTCCATGCCCGACACCGGCACCGCCCTCTACTCCCCCTACGCCAACCCCGCCGTGGACAGCTACATGGACCAGGCGCTCCACTGCTCCGATCTGGAGGAGTCCTATGCCCTGTGGCAGAAGGCCCAGTGGGACGGGACCACCGGCGTCACCCAGGACGGCGACATCCCCTGGGTGTGGCTGGTGAACGTCAACCACCTCTACTGGGTCCGGGACGGGCTCCAGGTGGCCGACCAGAAGATTCACCCCCACGGCCACGGCTGGTCCATCGTCAACAACGTGGACCAGTGGTCCTACGTTTCTTGACCTACGTTTCTTGAAAGAAAAGTAGGCAAAAGAACTTTATTCTTTGGCATTTGACTGACGTATTTTCTTCTCTCTAAGAAACCAAACCACTTGAAGGAGGTCTCAGCCCATGCTCCACCGTCTGGGCTTCGCCGGCAAAAAGCTACTGCGCATGATCCTGCTCCTGCTGGGGGTGAGTCTGGCGGCCTTTCTCCTCATGTCGGCCTCCCCCCTGGACCCCCTCCAGACCAACATCGGGCAGGCCGCCCTGGGCGCCATGAGCCAGGAGCAGATCGCCCAGCTGGAGGACTACTGGGGGGTCAACGACCCGCCCCTGGAGCGGTATCTGGGCTGGCTTTCCGGCGTGCTCCGGGGAGATCTGGGGACCTCCCTCCTCTACCGGGTCCCCGTCGCCCAGGTCCTGGCGGAGCGGCTCCGAAACTCCCTGTGGCTCATGGCCGCCGCCTGGGCCCTCTCCGGCGCGCTGGGTCTGCTGCTGGGCGCGGTGGCCGCCGCCTGCCGGGGCCGCTGGCCGGACAGGCTCATCC
>NZ_JAPFEA010000037.1 GCF_026169115.1 Intestinimonas sp.
TGCGGCGGCATCGGCGGCGGGGCCCGGGCGGCCCTGGCCCAGGCGGGCGTCCAGCTCTACGGCGGCGTGTCCGGCGATGCCGACCAGGCCGTGGCCGACCTGCTGGCCGGGAAGCTGGCCTTTGACCCGGCGGCTGAGTGCCACCACCACGACGAGCACCACGGCCATGACTGCGGCGGCCACCATGACCACCACTGCGGGGACCATGACCACCACTGCGGCGGCCACGGCCACGACTGCGGGGAGCACTAAAATGGAACAAGACCCCCGTCCTCACAGACGGGGGTCTTGCTGTTTTGCGGGCGGCAGGTTGCCGCCCCTGCATGCCCACAGAACAGCGTGGCCGCCATGCCTGCGGGCGCACACGCAGGTGCGCCTCTACTGCGGGGTGGTTTGGCGCGTCTGGGAAGCCGCGCCCCACAGAATGACATGGTGCATGGGCGCGGCTTCCCAGACACGCCCATATATTCCCCGTCATTCTGAGGCCGCAGGCCGAAGAATCCGTTGGCTCCCTCTTTGAGGGAGCTGTCAGCGAAGCTGACTGAGGGAGTGTTCCATCCCGGAACAGGACGGGAGAAGCGGATGCTTCGCTCCCGCTCAGCATGACGCGGAGAACAAGCCGTAGGGGTGAAACCCCTTCCCACATGGTCCAAACGCAAAAAGCGCCTGTCCGGCGATGCCGGACAGGCGCTTTGTCCTATCGTTTATTCCGCTGCGGGGGGCTTGGGCGGCTGTCCGCCGTTGGAGGGACGCCGGCGGCGGCGGTTCCGGTTCCGGCTGAAGGAGGACTTCTTCTCCCCGCCCTCGCCGCCCTCTCTGGGCGTCTGTTGTTGCTGCTGAGCCTGTTGGGGCCTGTCCCCCTTGCCCTTGTTGGGCCGACTGCCCCGCTGGCCCTCGCCCTTGGGCTTGTCCCCCTTGGGGGGCTGCTCCTTTTTCTTCTCGGGGGCCGGCTCCTGGGCGGGCTTGCCCTCGCCGCTCCCCTTCCGCCGCCGGGATCCGCCCCGGCTGCGGCTCCCCCGCTCCTGGGGGGCCATCTTCTTTTCACGGGTGGGCTGGGCGTTCTCCTCCGCTGCCTGGAACACCCGCTCCAGAGCCTCGGCCAGGGCGCTGCGCTCCTGGGTGGGGACGCCCCACGCCCCCTCCTCCCGGGGGGCCACATATCGCCGCCTGGCCAGCTCCTCCGGCGGCGGGGCCACATAGTCCTCCGGCCGCTTGCCCTTGCCGTTGCGGACCACGCAGATCTCACAGTTGCGGTAACACTTGAGGGCCTCCGGAGCGTCGTCCAGGCGGACCTTCACCTGCTCCTTGAGGAGGTTGACCTGGCAGACGGTGCCCACCCCGTCAGGGGTCTCCACAAAGGACTCCTGCTTGGGCAGCCGCTTGGCGGCGTCCTCATAGGCCTCCTGCTCGTACTTGAGGCAACACATGAGCCGCCCGCAGGTGCCCGAGATCTTGGTGGGGTTGAGGGAGAGGTTCTGGGTCTTGGCCATTTTGATGGACACGGGCTGGAACTCGTCCAGAAAGCCTGAACAGCAGAAGGGCCGCCCGCAGATGCCCAGGCCGCCCAGCATTTTGGCCTCGTCCCGGACACCGATCTGCCGCAGCTCGATGCGGGTGTGGAAGATGCCGGCCAGATCCTTGACCAAAGCCCGGAAGTCCACCCGGCCCTCGGCGGTGAAGAAAAAGAGGATCTTGTTTCCCTCGAAGTTGTACTCCACCTCCACCAGCTTCATCTCCAGGCCGTGCTCGGCGATCTTCTCCTGGCAGATGCGGAAGGCCCTGGCCTCCTTCTCCCGGTTTTTGGCCACGATCTTCTCGTCCTCCGCCGTGGCCACCCGGACCATGGGCCGCAGGGGGGGGACCACCGACTCGTCGGGCACCATGGTGTTGCCCTGGACGCACTGGCCGTACTCCACCCCACGGGCGGTCTCGATGATGACCCCCTGGCCGGACGTCACCTGGACGCCCTTGGGGTCAAAATAGTATTGCTTTCCGCCGCTTTTGAAGCGGACACCGATGATCTCAGTCATGTGGATAACCTCATATCTCAAAGTGAAAAGGAGCCGGCGCACAGCCAGCCGGCCACATGGCCGGCCCCCACATGGAAGTCCAGGCTCCGCCGGATCTGTTCCAGGCGGCCAATGAGGGCCATCCCCCGCCGGACCTCCCAGCGGCGGCCCAGGCCGGCGCAGACCTGCTCCACCGTCTCCTCCAGAAGGGCGCACAGGTCCTCCCGCTCCCATTTTTCCAGCCCCGTGCAGAATTCCAGGGCGCTGAGCTCCGGCCCCTCCAGCAGCAGTGCCGCCAGACGCCGAGCCTGGTCCTGGACCTCTCGGGTATGGCCGCCCCCCTCCAGCAGGGCCAGCCCCCGGCCAATGAGCCCCTCGCACCGGCGGGCGGCGTCGGCGAGCTCCTCGGCGGAGCGGTCCGGAAAGCGGGCGGCCAGGACGGCCTGGGCCTCCTCCTGGGTGACGGGGCTCAGGGCGATGCTCTCGCACCGGGAGCGCACCGTGGGCAGGATGGCCCCGGCATTCTCGGCCAGCAGCAGGAAGGCGGCATAGGGCGGGCCCTCCTCCAGCAGCTTCAAAAGGGCGTTCTGGGCGCTCTGGTTCATGGTGTGGGCGTTGGGGAGGAGATAGACCTTCCGTCCGGCCTCATTGGGCCGGATATAGGCGTCGGACCGCAGGGCGCGAACCATGGCCACGCTGATGTCCTTCCCATCCTCCCCGATGGACACGATGTCGGGGTGGATCCCGGCCAGGGCCTTCCGGCAGTCGGGGCAGGAGCCGCAGGGAGCCTCTCCCGCCCCGGAACACACCAGGGCCCGGGCCAGGAGCCCCGCCAGGGTGCGCTTCCCCGAACCGGCGGGGCCGGAGAGGATGTAGGCGTGGGAGAGCCCCCGCCCGGCAGAGAGCCGGCGCTTGGCCTGGGAATTGCCCGCCAGGACCTCCAGTCCCCGCATCAGGCCCGCTCGAACCGCTCGATGTCCACCACGAAGATGGTGGCGCCGCCCACAGTGACCTCTACAGGCATGGAGGGGTAGTAGCCGTAGCTCATCTCGGTGGTGGTGGGGATCATCTGTTTGCGGGAGTGGGAGTGCTCCTTGATGATGTCGATGACGGCCTGGACCTTCTCCTCGTCCACGCCCACCAGAATGGTGACGTTGCCCGCCATGAGGAAGCCGCCGGTGGTGGCCAGCTTGGTGGAGGAGAAGCCCTTCTTGGTCAGGGCGTGGGTCACGGCGTTGGCGTCGTCAAAGTTGATGATGGCAAGGATCAGTTTCATGGAAATCCCTCCTTGATGCAGACAGGCCCGTTCCAATACAGGCTGTTTGTAAGAACAGTGATTCCTATTTATTATACCCTATTTATATCAAATAGGAAAGATATTTTTTCTTCGCGCGAAAGGGAGACGGGGGCGGTACCGCATCGGGCGGGCGGCTGACAGCCGGGCAAGCCCAGCTTCGGAACGTCCCCTCATCCGTCTGGCCTTCGGCCAGCCACCTTCCCCCCTGTGGGGGGAAGGTTTCCATACCCCGGACCTTCCCCCTTCCAGGGGGAAGGTGGCGGCCTTAAGCCGCCGGATGAGGGTGGGCCGGGGGCTGCGTCCGGGCCGATGGGGACATCGGCCCCTGCGGGATAGCACCGCGTCATGCTGAGCAGAGCGAAGCATCCGCTTCTCCCATCCTGTTCCGGGATGGAACGCTCCCTCAGTCAGCTGCGCTGACAGCTCCCTCTTAGAGGGAGCCAACGGATTCTTCGCCTTCGGCTCAGAATGACGGGGGGAATGCCTTCCCCCTTCCAGGGGGAAGGTTTCCATACCCCGGAATGGAAAAACCCCCGTCCTGACGGACGGGGGTTTGGTGGTATCTGCTCAGTTCTGGTGCTCGCCCTTGGCATAGGCCACCACCGTGCGGCGGTTGGGCTCGGTGCCGATGGAGTAGGTGGTCACGTCGGCGTAGTCCTGGAGGGCGGTGTGGATCACATGGCGCTCGTAGGCGTTCATGGGCTCCAGCGTCACGTTCCGGCGGTACTTGACCACCTTCCCGGCCACCTTGCGGGCCAGGCGCTCCAGGGATTCCTCCCGCTTGGCCCGGTAGCCCTCGGCGTCCACATGGATGCGCACCCGCTTGGACTGTCCCCGGTTGACGGCGTAGCTGGTGAGCTGCTGGATGGCGTCCAGGGTCTCCCCCCGGCGGCCAATGAGGGCGCCCAGGCCCTCGCCCACCAGCTCCACCTTATAGCTGCCGTCCTCCCCCAGGGAGATGCGGGGGGCAGCCGATACGCCCATGTGGGCCATAAGCCCGGTGAGGAAGGCGGTGATGGCCTCGGTCCGGTCCCCGGCGGCGGGCGCGGCGGCCTCCCGGAGCTCCTCAGCCGGGGCGGCGGGGGCCTTCTCCGGAACGGGAGCGGGCTCCTCGGTCCGCTCCGGCGCAGGGGCCTCGGGCTCGGCCTGGGGGGCGGGCTCGTCGGGGACCTCGTAGGTCACCTTCACCTTGGCGGGGCTGCCGCCGATGCCGAGAAAGCCGCTCTTGGCCCGCTCCAGCACCTCTACGGAAACCTCGTCCCGGTCCAGGCCCAGCTTGCGGAGGGCGGCCTGAACGGCCTCCTCCTCATTTTTACCCGTGGTCTCGATATACTGCAACATAGGTCTTCTCGTCTCCTTATGTTGTGCGATTATTCCTTGTCTTCGGTCTCGGCGTGAATGGCCTCCACCTCGGCGTCAATGCCGGCCCAGGGGTCCCCGGCCTCGGCGTCGGGCGTCTCAGGGGCGGCCTCGGCAGACGCCGCAGGCTGGACGGCGTCGGCGGCAGCCGTCTCCGTCCGCTCCTCCACGATGCGCTCATCGGCCTTGGTCTCGGCGGCCGCAGCCTGGAGCTGGTCGGACTTCTTCTCCAGGGCCTCCTCCACGGCGGACTCATCCACCGGGGCGCCGGGGTCCTTGTAGACCGTGGGGCCCTCGGGGCTGAACCGGTAGGGGTCATAGGCGCGGCCACGGGCATAGGCACGGATGCCCACCCGGCTGACCTCGATCACGGAGGAATCGCTCTTTTTCTTCTCCTCGTGGGTCTTGGCCTTCTTCTTGCCGTGGTTGGCCTTGGCCTCGGCGATGGCCCTGGCCTTGCGCTCGGCGGCCTCCCGGCGGCGCTGCTTCTCCTCTTCCTTCTCCAGCCGCTCCTGCTCGGCCTTGGCGGCGGCGGCGGCCTCGTAGTCCTTCTTCAGCATCCGGCTGGCCACCAGCTCCTGTCCCAGGGAGAGGACGTTGTTGGACACCCAGTAGACGCTCATGGCGGCGGGCATGGAGTAGCCCACCCACAGAGAGATGAGGGGGGACATAATCATCATGGTCCAGTTGGTGGTCTTGGTCTGGGCGTTCTCCGGCTGGTTCTGGTTGAGCTTGTTGGTCTTCATGGAGACCACGGAGAACAGCACGCCGGTGCAGGCGGAAATGATGGGGATGAGGAAGGTGCCGATGGTGTTCCAGTTGAAGGGCCCGGCCCAGATCTTCCAGGTGGGCACGGTGGACAGGGCCATCCCCAGGAAGGAGAAGTTGAGCTGCTTGAGGTTGTCGGCAAAGGCGGCCACGGCGGGGTTATTTACCACTGCGTCAAAGTTCTCAAAGAGGACGTTGGAGGCCACCAGCTGGTAGTAGACGTTCTTGGTCGGGTCGATTACGGCGGGAGCGTACTGGTTGAGCACCTCCACAAGGGTATTGATCTGGTTTGGGTCCAGGCCCATCATGTACTTGATGGGCTGGCGGATGATGGCGTACAGGGGCAGCAGGATGAAGATGGGCAGCATGGACCACAGGCAGCCGCCCATGGGGTTGACCTTCTCCTTCTCATAGAGCTTTTGGATCTCCAGGTTCTGCCGTTCCCTGTCGTTGGCGTACCTGCGCTGGATCTGCTGCATTTTGCCCGAGAGCATGTTCATCTGGATCATGCTCTTCTTTCCCTTCAGGGAGAAGGGGAAGAGGATCAGCTTCACCACCACGGCGAAGAAGATGAGGGCAAAGCCGTAGCTGCCGGTCAGGTCGTAAAAGAGCTGGAGCAGCCAGGTAAAGGGTGTAAGAATGTAGTAAGCGAAATCCATTTGCTTGCCTCCACGGAAGATCTAGGCTAGGGCACCGGGTCGTACTCGATGCTCACCTGCCTGTGGAATGGCTGGCATTTGAGGATGCGGCGCAGCGCCAGCCAGCCGCCCTTCCAGGCGCCGTACCTCTCCACCGCCTCCAGGGCGTAGGCCGAGCAGGTGGGGATGAAGCGGCAGCAGGGAGGTCGGGCGGGGGAGATATGGTCGCGGTAGAACCGAATGAGCCGCAGCAGAAGGGCTTTCACTCCGCCGCCTTCCTTCGCAGGCCCAGCTTATCCGCCAGAGAGAGAAAGGACTTCTCCAGCCGGGCGTAGCTGGCGTAGACCGCCTTCACCCGGGCCACCACCACGATGTCGTACCCAGGCAAAAGCTCAGACTCGTGGAGGCGGTAGATCTCCCGCAGACGGCGGCGGACCCGGTTGCGCTTGACGGCGCAGCCCACCTTCTTCCCCACCGTGAAGCCCAGACGGTTCTCCCCCCGCCGGCACTTCCGGCAGTAGAGGGCCAGATAGGGGCTGGCGGCGCTCTTCCCCTTGCGGTAAAGGCGCTGGAACTCGTGGTTTCGTTTCATGGTGACGGTGAACTTCAAGGTCCGGTCCCTCCTGTTGACGGCGCGGGCGGCGGAAAACCGCCATATGCATTGCAGGGGCGGTGGGAATGCTTCCCCCGCCCCTTCAAGACGCTCTATTCGGTGGCTGCCGCATCCCTCTTACAGGGACAGGCGGGCGCGGCCCTTCGCACGACGGCGGGAGAGGACCTTCCGGCCATTCCGGTCTGCCATCCGCTTCCGGAAGCCGTGGACCTTGGAACGCTGGAGCTTCTTGGGCTGATAGGTACGCTTCATGTCTGAACACCTCCTGTAACGGTTCCTTAAGACGGGCGGGCCCGTCCACCACAACGGCCGGCCAGGACCGGCCGAGGTCGTCATATGGGTATACGTCCCCCTTGTTTCGGGACGCATCGAATATTATAGCCTATATTTTCCCCCACTGTCAACTACATTTTTGCTGGAATTTCCACATATGTCAAGGACTTTCCCTTACACACAACATGTTGTGGCCCCACCGCCGGGAGACCGGTCCCGCCCTGTGGAAAAGTGGGTGCAGGTGTGGAAAACTTATTGCTACTTCCTCATTTCTTTGTTATAATGTGTACGCGAACGTGCAACTTTTGGCCCCTGCGCGCCATAGATAGAAAGGCCCTTTTTCCGGGGCGGCAGCATCATCCTTGGGGAGGGCTCCCCAGGGGTGCTGCTTTTGCTGTCTGAAAAGGGGCTGCGAGCACCCAGCTTTGGGAACAAAGGGAGGTCGATACCATGAATTCCGCCGCTGATATCTGGTCCCGCGTGCTGGCCCTCATGGAGGCGGACATGACTGCCACCACCATCCACACCTGGTTCGACGACACGGTGGCCGTGTCCATGGAGGGAGACACGTTCATTCTCCACACACCCTCCGACTTCAAGCGGGACATCATCGTCTCCCGCTACCTGCCCCCCATCCAGAAGGCCCTCCACGAGCTCTTCTCCGCCGACTTCCAGGTGGAGGTGCTGGGCTCCGGGGACATGGAGCGCCGGCAGCGCGCCCCCAGCACCCGGGATGAGAGCTTTCTTCCCGGCACCGAGGAGTATACCTTTGAGCGCTTCGTGGTGGGCTCCTCCAACAAGTTCGCCCACGCCGCCGCCCGAGCGGTGGCCGACGCCCCCGCCATGAACTACAACCCCCTTTTCATCTACGGGGAGTCCGGTCTGGGCAAGACCCACCTCCTCTACGCCATCGCCCACAAGATCCACGACGACCACCCCGACTACCGCATCGTCTATATCAAGGGCGACGCCTTCACCAACGAGCTCATCCAGGCCATTCGGGAGGGCCGCAACCAGGAGTTCCGGGAGAAATTCCGCTCCGCCGACGTCTTCCTCATGGACGACGTGCAGTTTATCGCCGGCAAGGACTCCACCATGGAGGAGATGTTCCACACCTTCAATACCCTTTATGAGACGAGGAAGCAGATCGTCTTCACCGCCGACCGTCCCCCCAAGGAGATGCTCAAGCTGGAGGACCGGCTGAAGACCCGCTTTGAATGGGGCCTCATCGCCGACATCCAGCCCCCCGACTACGAGACCCGCATGGCCATCATCAAAAACAAGGCCATCCGCATGGGGGTGGAGCTGCCCGAAGCGGTGCTCCAGTATGTGGCGGAGAACATCACCGCCAACGTGCGGCAGATCGAGGGCACCGTCAACAAGATCATGGCCCTCCGGGACCTGGAGGGGAGCAGCATCGACGCCGCCACCGTCACCCGTGCGGTGCGGGACATGTTCAAGGACCCCACCGACATCATGCCCACCGCCGACGTCATCATCGAAGAGGTGTGCAGCTTCTATAACATCGAAAACAGCGCCCTCCGGGGCCAGGGCCGCACCAAGGACACCGCGCTGGCCCGCCAGGTGGCCATGTACCTCATCCGGGAGATGACCAACCTCTCCCTCAAGGAGATCGGCCGCGAATTTGAAAACCGGGACCACACCACCGTCCTCCACTCCATCGAGCGCATTGAAAAGCTGAAAAAGACCACCCCCGAGATCTCCGAGGTCATCAAGGACATCCGGGCCAATATCAACGCGAGGTACGAGTAGTAAGGTCCGTGCCCGGATGGCCTGCCCTTTGTAGAGGCGGCCTGGGGCCGCCCGCCGCATTCCCCTTCCGTCTCGTCATTCTGAGGCGGAGCCGAAGAATCCGCATTTCCGTCTCCTGACGGCAGGAAAAAGACGAGGATGACGGATGCTTTGCTCCCGCTCAGCATGACGCAGGGGGGGCATGGTACCGCACCGGTCTGTGGGCGGCAAATTGCCGCCCCTGCAAAACCGCCGCAGCGTTGGCGTAGGGGCCGATATCCTCATCGGCCCGGCCATCCGCGCTCCACAGACAGAAAAATGCTGCAAACAGCCATCTGCGGCGCTCCTCCCGCAAATGGCGGAAATCCTGCATGCCCCTGCATCATCAACCTGCAACTCTATGCAACTCATGTATAAATACTCATTCACCCCTGGAAATCGCCCCCTGTCGGATTCCACCGGATTTTGTGGAAATGTGGACAACTGCCTGTGGACAATTTTTCGCCCTTTTTCCCCTGTGTGGAAATCGTCGCATTTTGTCCACCGCCCCTGTGGACGCGCTGGGCCTGCTCTCCCAAGGGCTTCCGCGTTTTTTCCACAATATTTTATACTACGAGTACTATTTCTATCTTTTATCCTCTCCTCTCCTCAAAAACGAGCGGAGCACGAAAGGAAGGGAACCCACCCCCATGAAATTTTCCTGTGAAAAAGCACTCCTTCAATCGGCCATCGCCACCACGGCCCGGGCCGTCTCCCCCAAGAGCTCCATTCCGGCCCTGGAGGGCATCCTCCTGGAGGCCGGCGAGGAGCTCCGCCTCACCGGCTACAACCTGGAGACCGGCATCCGCACCGTGGTCCCCGCTCAGATTGACCGGCCCGGCAGCCTGGTCCTCTCCGCCCGGCTCTTCGGTGAGATCGTCCGCAAGCTCCCCGACGACGTGGTCACCTTCTCCGCCGACGGCTACCTGGTGAACATCACCTGCGGCATGAGCAAGTTCAACATCCTGGCCACCGACCCGGAGGACTTCCCCGAGCTGCCCGCCGTGGAGGATCAGAACAGCTTCTCCATTTCCCGGGACAAGCTGGGCTCCATGATCCGGCAGACCATCTTTGCCGTCAGCGACAACGAGTCCCGGCCCATCCACACCGGTTCCCTCTTTGAAGTGGGGGCCGACGGCCTCACCATGGTGAGCGTGGACGGCTACCGGCTGGCCCTCCGCCACGAGGCCATTCTGGAAAAGGACGGGGCCCCCTCCTTCTCCTTCGTGGTGCCCGGCTCCGCCCTGGGCGAGGTGGAGAAGATCTGCTCCGACAGCCAGGATGAGGCCCTGGTCATCGAGGGAGACCGCCATGTCATGTTCCGCATGGGGGACACCATGCTGGTCTCCCGCCGGCTGGAGGGCGAGTTTTTGGCCTATCGCCAGGCCATCCCCCGGAACAACGCCATCAAGGTGGTGGGCGAAAAGCGCACCCTCCTCACCTCCATCGACCGGGTGAGCCTTATCATCTCCGACAAGCTCAAATCCCCCCTGCGCTGCGTCTTCGGGGACAATGTGCTGCATATCACCACCAAGACCGGCATCGGCGACGCCGCCGACCAGTGCCCCATCGAGGGCGACGGCCAGGAACTGGAGATCGGCTTCAACAACCGCTATCTCATGGACGCCCTCAAGGCCGCCCCCACCGACAAGGTGCGGCTGGAGCTCAGCTCCGGGGTGGCCCCCTGCGTCATCCTCCCCGCCGAGGGGGAGGAAAACTTCCTCTATATGGTGCTGCCCGTGCGGCTGAAGGCGGGAGAGTGACCCAAAATCGGCCCCGCCGCCCCCCTTTTGACCGGGAAAACGGCTGGGCACGGCCCGTTCCGGGCAGAATGACCGGGGAACGGGCCGGATATCAACCGAGAGAAGACGGAGGAAGACCATGCAGAGACAGACCGTAAAGATCCAGACCGAATTCATCAAGCTGGACGCCCTTTTGAAGTTTGCCGGGGTCACCGAGACCGGCGGCGAGGCCAAGGAGGCCGTCCAGGCCGGCGACGTGCAGGTCAACGGCGAGGTGTGCACCATGCGGGGCAAAAAGCTGCGCCCCGGAGACGTGGTCACCCTGGAGGGTGTGGAGCTCACCATCCAATGAGGGTGGACGCCCTGGCCCTGGAGGATTTTCGCAACTACCGCCGCCTGGAGGCGGCCTTCTCCCCCGGGGTCAACGTGATCTGCGGGGAGAATGCCCAGGGCAAGACCAACCTCCTGGAGGCGGTGGCCTACCTCTCCACCGCCGCCTCCCACCGGGCCCGGTATGACCGGGAGCTCATCCGGCTGGATGCCGACGCCGCCCAGGTCCGGGCCACGGTGGAGGCCCGGCAGCGGACCTTCCAGCTGGAGGCCCGGCTGCGCCGGGGCCAGCGGCGGCAGCTCTTCTCCAACGGGGTCAAGCTCAAGACCGCCGGGGAGCTCTCTGGCGTCCTCCAGACCGTCCTCTTCTGCCCCGAGGACCTCTCCCTCATCCGGGCGGGGGCAGCCGAGCGGCGGAGATTCCTGGACGAGTGCATCTGCCAGCTCCGGCCCCGGTACGCCGCCGCCCTGGGACAGTACCGGCGGCTTTATGAGCACAAGACCCGCATCCTCCGGGACTGGGAGGAAAAGCCCGCCCTGCTGGATACCCTGGACGACTTCAGCTTCCAGATGGCCCAGGCGGGGGCGGTGCTCATCCACTACCGGGCCCACTTCTTAAAGCGGCTCCGGGAGACGGCTGCCGCCGTCCACGCCGACTTCTCCGGCGGGCGTGAGCAGCTGGAGTTGGGTTATGCCACCGTGAGCACCGTGGCCGACCCACTGGGGCCCACCCGGGACCTGCTGGAGGCGGTGCTTGAGCACCAGCGCGCCCACCGGCAGGCCGAGCTGGAGGCCCGGCAGTGCCTCACCGGCCCCCACAAGGACGACCTCCTTGTCCGGGTGAACGGCCTGGAGGCCAAGACCTACGCCTCCCAGGGCCAGACCCGCACCGCCGCCCTCTCCCTGAAGCTGGGCTGCCGGGAGATCTTTTACCGGGACACCGGGGAGTGGCCGGTGCTGCTGCTGGACGACGTGCTCAGCGAGCTGGACCGCCGCCGGCAGGAATTCGTCCTCCACCGCATCACCGGCGGCCAGGTCTTTATTACCTGCTGTGAAGACGAGGGATTGGAGTGCCTGGACCAGGGGGCCGTCTTCCGCATCCACGGCGGGGAATTGATCTAAAAGACCTTCCCCCCTGCGGGGGGGAGGTGGCTGGCCGAAGGCCAGACGGATGAGGGGGCGTTGGAAGGAAGAAAAAGGCGGATATTCTATCCCACGCACCCTCATCCGTCATTTGCTTCGCAAATGCCACCTTCTCCCTGCGAGGGAGAAGGTTTGCGGACCGATGAGGACATCGGCCCCTACGCCGGCGTTGCGGCGGTTTTGCAGGGGCGGCAATCTGCCGCCCGCAGACCGGGTGCGGTATCACACCCCTGCGTCATGCTGAGCGGGAGCGAAGCA
>NZ_JAPFEA010000122.1 GCF_026169115.1 Intestinimonas sp.
ATCGAACCCACGCGACCAGCTTGGAAGGCTGGGATTCTACCATTGAACTACACCCGCACGGGCACTGTCCATCCTCGAATGTCAGCTTGGATATATTATCATATTGTGAGGAGGTTGTCAATCGGTTTTTGCAATTTCTCCAAAAAATCTGCCCCGGCGTTGCCGGGGCAGAAAAATGGATCAGTCCAGAGCCGCGTCACAGTAGGCGCAGCAGTCGATGCCGCCGTTCTGCTTCACCAGCGGGGGGAGGTAGTGCTCCGTCTGGGTGATGCACCGGGGATTGCGGCAGACCGGCTGCCGACCAATCTCCACGGCGCCGGGGTCCAGCCGGGGCTGATTGGCCAGGTCGGTGAGCAGCGCCATCCGGGCGAACATGCCGTAACGGGCCTGGTCGAAGTAGACAGCCCGGGGGTCGTCATCCACATCGATGTCGATCTCATCTACCCGGGGCAGGGGGTGCATCACCAGCAGGTCCTTCCTGGCCCGGTCCAGCTTCCGGCGGGTGAGGATATAGACGCCTTTATTCCGCTCGTACTCCAATGGATCTACAAAACGCTCCCGCTGGATGCGGGTCATATAGAGGACGTCCAGCTGGGGGATGACCGACTCCAGACCAGTGACCTCGGTAAACCACATGTTGTTCTCCCGCATGAAGCCGCGCATGTACTCAGGGATGGCCAGCTCACGGGGGGCGATAAGGAAGAACTTGATGCCCTGGAACTTGGCCATGGCCTTGATGAGGGAGTGGACGGTGCGGCCATTCTTCAGGTCGCCGCACAGGCCCACGGACAGACCGTCCACCTTCCCCCGCAGGCGGGTGATGGTGGTGAGATCGGCAGTGGTCTGGGTGGGGTGCATATGGCCGCCGTCGCCGGCGTTGATGACCGGCACATTGGAGTAGAGGGAGGCCGCCTTGGCCGCGCCCTCCATGGGATTGCGCATGACCACCACGTCGGCATAGCCGGAGACCATTTTAATGGTATCTTTCAGGGTCTCGCCCTTGGCCACCGAGGAGGAACGGGGGTCGGCAAAGCCGAACACAGTTCCGCCCACCCGGAGCATGGCGGTCTGGAAGGAAAAATTGGTGCGGGTGGAGGGCTCATAAAAGAGGCTTGCCATGACCTTGCCCTTGCAGGCGTCCAAAAAATCAGCGGGGTGGTCCATGATCTCGCTGCACCGCTGGTACAGTGAATCCCACTCCGCTCGGCTGAGGTCTCCAAAATCGATGAGATGCCGCATATTCTGACGATCCCCTTTAGAATTTTTTTCATTTTACCACAACCAGCGCCGGCAGACAAGGGGATAAGGTGACAAATTTCCTGTTCGATCTGCCTGTTTCGTTGTCTCGGAACGGGAAAAGCCACGTATGTTTTCTCTCTTCCCAGTCCATCCTAGAACGGAGACAACGGGAGGGATGGATATGGCGCGGTCATTTTGGTATTTCATTTTTTACAGCTTTCTGGGGTTCCTGGCTGAGACGGCCTTTGCCCGGGCGGTCCGGGCCCCCAAGCGGGACCGGAAGTGCTTTTATCTCCTGCCCCTGTGTCCGGTGTACGGACTGGGGGCCCTGCTCATCCTGGCGCCCATGCCGCAGCTGCGCCCCTACCCGCTCTTCGTGGCGATATGGTCGGCTCTGGCCGCCACCGCTGCCGAGTATGCCATGGGCCTGTTCTATGAAAAGGCCCTGGGGGTGGCCTTCTGGGACTACGCCCACCTGCCCTGTAACCTCCGGGGCAGGATCTGCCCCCTTTTCTCCTTCTTCTGGTGCCTGCTGGGGCTGCTCACCGTATACGTGATCCATCCCATCGCCGCAGCTGCGCTCGAAGGACTTCCACCGTGGCTGCTGCCTGTCGCGGCGGCAATCCTGGCGGCGGACGGAGCCGTTACCGTCCGGCTTTTGCGGAAGACGGGCTCCACAGATGCGCTGTGCTGGTATCGGAACATCTCTTTGCCTGTTCTGACCAATTTCAAATCTAATTTGAAAAACTAGATTTTATAATTTTGATATTGATATTTGGAGGTGAATGGAGTTATAATCAGGATATAGAAAATAAGATGTCCCGGCGGCGATCCGCCGCAGGGCGCAGTTGTGAAAAAAGGCAGGGTGACTGGCATGGATGAACGCATCGAATACGGGACCTGTCCCAGGATGGGTACTGTGCGGCAAAGGCGGACAGCCGTCCGTCGGGAAAAGGGCCGGGACCCCTATGACGGCCTGCGGCCCTGGTCAGCCATCACCCATGGGGTGGGGGCGGCGCTGGCCGTTCTGGGGACGGTCCTGCTCCTGCTGCGGACGGCGGAGCGGGGCGGCAGCTGGGTCAGCGGGGCGGCCTTCCTCATCTATGGGCTGAGCATGATCGGTCTCTACACTGCCAGCACCCTCTACCACTGTCTGAACACCAGTGTGGCGGGGCGGATCGCTCTGCGGAAGTACGACCATATCTCCATCTACTTCCTCATTGCCGGCTCTTATACCCCCATCTGTCTGCTGATGCTGTCCCACGACGGCGGCATCCCCATGCTCCTTGCAGTCTGGGCCGTGGCCCTGGCGGGCACGGTGATGGCCCTGGTGTGGATCGACGCGCCCCGGTGGATCACCTCTGGAGTCTATCTCTTCATGGGCTGGATGGCCCTCTTCATGCTGCCCTCCCTGCTGCGGAACATGCCTCCCCTGGGGCTTTTCTGGCTGGTGCTGGGCGGTGCTCTCTACACCGTGGGCGGCGTTCTGTACGCCGTCAAATGGCCCGGGCGGAACAACCCCCGTTTCGGCTGTCACGAGATCTTCCATGTGTTCATTCTGCTGGGCAGCGCAGCCCACTTCTTCCTCATGTATCAGGTGGTGGCCCTTCGGTGAGGGCCGGGATCGCCCTCGCCGCCCCCCTTCACACTTCCCCCATGGCTTGTTTGGCGCGTTACCGCTTTTTGGGCTGTTCCCCCGCCGCCGGAAGGATTTCTTCCGGCGGCGCTTTTCTTTTGCTTGCGTTTTAAGGGGAAATGCGATATGATACTCTTTAAGAGAAAACCCGCCGATATTTCGTACGGCGGACAGGAGGCTTTCGCATTGTTCAATCAACGGCAGTTAGAAATCATCGACCTGCTGCAGACGGAGGACAAGGTCAGTGTCAGCGAGCTCACCCAGCGTTTTGGGGTGTCTCTGGTGACGGTGCGGCAGGATCTGAAGAAGTTAGAGGACCAGGGCGTCCTCAAGCGGACCCACGGCGGAGCCATCCCCGTGGACAACGGATATGATACCTCCACCCGGATGTGGAACAACTACGAGCAGAAGCTGCGCATCGCCCAGCGGGCGGCGGAGATGGTCAGCGACGGGGAGACGGTCATCGTAGAGACCGGCTCCACCTGTTCCCTGCTGGCCCGTGAGCTGGCCTCCAAGCGGGGGGTCACCGTCATCACCAACTCGGTCTTTCTGTGCAACTTCGTCCGCCGCTGCCCGTCTTTGGATGTAGTACTGCTGGGCGGGTCCTTCCAGCACGACGCCGAGGCCAACGTGGGCCCCCTCACCAAGCTGGGCCTGGCCCAGTTCTCGGTGGACAAGTGCTTTATTGGAGCCGACGCCATCAGCGAGGACAAGGGCATCTCCACCATCAACCTCTTCCGGGCGGAGGTGGCCCGGGCCATGGCAAAATCGGCCAAAAAGATGGTCGTGCTGGCCACCTCGGACAAGGTGGGGGCCAACGCCGTGGCGTCCAGCTTCCCCCTGACCTCGGTCCATACCGTCATTACCGACAAGGACCTGAGCGGCGAGGGACGGACCCTGCTGGACCAGGCCGGCGTGGAGGTCATCACCGTCTGAGCCGCCGCCCTCTCCGACAAATCGCCCGGACAGCCCCCCCACATGCAGAAAACGAACGTCCCCGGACTGCGGTCCGGGGACGTTTTTTCAGAGATTCACAATTTGTTCATGCATCTTTCAAAGTTTGTCCATCCATTCCAGGCGGCAGATGTGGTATCTTATAAGCGTGGACAGGATAAAAGATCAAACATCACTTCATCATCTCCAACCTCCTCTCTCTTTCTCAACTCAACAGGAAAAACGCCCCGCCAATGGCGGGGCGTTTTTCTGCTTTCCGGGGGTGTGCCGGCTGGCTGTGGGCAACCCGTTCCGTTTCATTCAAGGAGCTCTGTTCCGGCATCTTCGCCGCAGGACAGAGACGTCAAAAGCCGGAGGAGGCGGTCAAAGTCCATCGGCTTTGCAATATGGGCGTTCATACCAGCCTCCAGGCATTTCTGTATGTCCTCTCTGAAGGCGTCCGCCGTCATGGCGATGATGGGGACAGAAGCGGCGTCTGGCCGTTCGGAGGCCCGGATGCGCTTCGTGGCCTCGTAGCCGTTGAGCACCGGCATCCGCAGGTCCATCAGGATGGCGTCGTAATAGCCCGGCTCCGACTGCTGGAATTTCTCCGCGCAGATCTGGCCGTTTTCCGCCCAGTCCAGGACAAAGCCCACAGAGGAGAGGAGCTCGTTGGCGATCTCCCAGTTGAGGTCGTTGTCCTCGGCCACCAGCAGATGGCAGCCGGTGAAGTCCACGCGCTCCTGGGGCACGGGCTTCTGTACGGCGTCGGAGCCGGCAAAGCGGCTCAGGCCGTGGTAGAGGGTGGATTTGAACAGGGGCTTGGAGAGGAAGCCGCTGATGCCGGCGGCCCGTGCCTCCTCCTCAATGTCGCTCCAGTCGTAGGCGGAGATGAGCAGGATGGGGGTGTCCTCCCCGATGCGGCGGCGCAGGGTCCGGGCGGTCTCCAGCCCGTCCATGCCGGGCATCTGCCAATCCAGCAGGATGACATAATAGTCCTGGTGTCTCTCGTGGCGTTTTACCGCCATATCCACCGCGTCGGGGCCGCTGAGTGCCCACTCCGCCCTGACGCCGATCTCCCCCAGCGCACCTGCCGCGCTGCGGCACAGGGGCTCGTCGTCGTCCACCACCAATACGTCCCATTCGGGGAGGAGCAGCTCCGCGCCGTCCTCTTCGCCCCGCTCCATATCGAGGGTCACATGGAACTCGGTGCCCTCGCCCGGACTGCTCTTCACGTCCATGCTGCCGCCGGCGGTGTCCACGATGTACTTGGCGATGGCCATGCCCAGGCCGGTGCCCTCGATCTTCTGTACCCGTGCGCTGTCCTCACGCTCAAAGGAGTGGAAGATCTTCTCCTGAAATTCCTCGGACATACCGATACCCGTATCCCTCACCCAGAAGTGGGTGCGGACATGCTCGGCTCCCCTTGGGGACATCTCCTGGGACAACGTCACTGTGATGCTCCCACCGGCGGGGGTAAATTTGAGGGCATTGGACAGCAGATTCATCAGCACCTGATTGAGCCGCACGCTGTCGGCATAGACATTTTCACACTGGATGTCCCAGATAAAGGCATTGAAGGTCTGTCCCTTGCTCTTCACCTGGGGCTGCACGATGCTCACCAGATTCTCCATGGTCTCCCGCAGAGAGACCAGCTCCCGGTTGAGCGTCATGCGGCCGCTCTCGATCTTGGACATATCCAGCACATCATTGATGAGGCCAAGCAAGTGCTTGCTGGAGAGGGTGATCTTCCGCAGGCAGTCCTGGACCTTGGCCGTGTCGGCGGGGTCGGTGGCGGCGATGGCCGTCATGCCGATGATGGCGTTCATGGGGGTGCGGATGTCATGGCTCATGTTGGAGAGGAATTCGCTCTTGGCCCGGTTGGCCTCCATGGCCGTCTTCCTGGCCTGGTCCAGCTCCGCCATCTGCCGGCGGGAGATGGCCAGGTAGCGGACAAAGATGAACACGGCGGCGCTGACGAGGATGAGACAGCTGACAAGGGCCAGGACAATACTCTGATTGGCCATTGTTCCAAGGGCATCGTCCAGCACGCCGTGGGGCATGACGCAGATCATGCTCCACTCCGTATTGCGCAGGGGGACACAGTAGACGTGGCGCTGCTCCCCCTGGATGTTGACCGTCAGGCTGTACGGTGACCGCTGGGCAATGGACCGCCGCATCCCGTCGATCTTTGTCTCGATCTCCGGGTCGCCGGACGCCTGGCCGTTGCTCTGGAACCAGGCGTAAATATCGCCGGTGGTGGCGCCGCTGCTGTTGATTACAAAGCTGCCATCCTCCCGGACCACGTTGGTGAAGATCAACGTGGAATCCACCCCCAGAGAGAGGGACTTGCTGAGTTGGGTGATGGGCAGGCCCATCACCAGGGCGGTACACTGTCCGCCGTTCGGCAGGGGGTAGCCAACGCTGTTTGGATAGCCCACCGAAAAGCCGTACAGGAGTACCAGGGTGCCGTCCGCCTCCCGGCCCACGGTCACCAGCGTCTTGCCCTGATTCATGGTGGAGAGAAAATGCGCAGGGTTCTCCACCTCCACCGGCTCCCCGTAAATGGTGACCGTGTTGCCCCGCGTGTCATAGAGGAACATATGGGTGAAGCTCCGCAGCTGTCCCACCGCGGTGAGACGGCGGACCAAGGTGTCGTCATACCGGCTCAGGGTATTGGGATCTGCCGCCGAGGTGATGGCGCTGATCTGGGCGATCCGGAGGCCCACCAGGCTGTCAAAGTGCTTCTGGATCTGGGTGCTCATGCCCTCCATATAGGAGTTGGCCACCTGATCCATGGTGGCTGCGCTCCTCCTCAACACCGCGAAGGTGACGCCGCTGAATATCACGATGCAGAGCAGGACCAGCGCGACAAGAGAGGTCCACAGAAACCGGATCGTCTTTTTGCTGCCGTCCATAGAAATTCGCGCACCTCCTCAAATTCTCCTGCGATGTGGCCGGTCTCCAAGGCCGACCCGCCGCGGCTTTTCTATGTACCCTCCCGGCCCAGATTGTCGTAGAGGGCGGCCAGCTCCGGCTCCACCTGGAAGAAGCACTCCAGCAGCCGGGGATTGAACACGCCGCATTGGCCGGTGCGGATCATCTCCAGCACCTGCTCCCGGGGAAAGGCGTCCTTGTACACCCGCTTGCAGCTCAGGGCGTCGTATACGTCGGCGATGGAGACCACCTGGGCCCAGGGCGTGATCTCGTCTCCCTTCAGGCCGTCCGGATAGCCCCGTCCGTCCCACCGCTCGTGGTGGTGGCGGGCGATGTCGTAGGCATAGTCATAAGAGTTGTGGTGCCGGAGCTGGGGGATGCGTTCCAGCAGCTCGCCGCCCCGGACGGTGTGCAGCTTCATGACCTCGAACTCCTCCGCCGTCAGCCGGCCCGGCTTGCCCAGGATGGAGTCGGGAATGACGATCTTGCCCACATCGTGCATGATAGCGGCCAGGGAGAGCATTTCCACCTCCTCCGCCGAAAGTCCGGGGCAGAACTCTGTGCGGGTGAGCAGAATGGCAGTGATGTCGTGGATGCGCTGGACGTGGCCGCCGGACTCCGCGCTGCGGAACTCGATGGCGGTGGACAGGGCTTCAATCATCCCATGGCTGACCTCCAACAGCTGCTGGCGCTTTTCCAGCAGCTCCGCGTCCTGCTGCTCCACCCGGTTTTCCAGCCGGCGCCGGATCTGGAACAGCTCCACAACGGAGTTGACCCGGCGCAGCACCAGGTAAGGGACCACCGGCTTGCTGATGACGTCCATGACGCCCATCTCATAGGCCGCGTTCATGGCGGCGTCTGCCTCCGCCGTGATGAGGAAGACCGGCAGCCTGTCCAGCAGCGTCCCGTCGGTCTCCCGCAGCCGCTGCAAGACCTCCAGCCCGCTCATGTCCGGCATGACCACATCCAGCAGCACAGCGCACAGGTGGTCGCAGCCCGCCAAAATGGCGGACAGTCCGGCCCTGCCGTTTTCTGCCTCCTCGATCTGATAGTACGGGGAAAAGAGGTTGCTCAATATCCCGCGGTTGATCTCGTCGTCATCCACGATGAGGAGCGTGTTGACGTCAACGGATGTCGCAGAGGGGCCCTGCATCAGTTCCAAGTTGGTGTTCCTCCTTAATAAATAACGACGCTGCACCCGCCGGATGGCAGGATGCGGGGTCGTGTTGGCGGTCTCCAGGATACCTCGTATGTGTTATTCTAACAAATAATTGGTCTGTCTTCAAGAATTTATCCATGTGAGAATGGCGGATCAGGCGAGAAAATGTCAGTCGGCAGGGCGGAGAGAGCGCCTTTGACGCGGGTGCGTGCTGCGGCAGCCCCTGAGTGGGAAGCAGCACAGAACGTATGCCATCCCGGAGCGAGAGACAGCATATGGCAATCGCTGAGGATAAAAAAGGGAGCTTGAAGTACTGGAAAAGCAGAGTTTTCACCAAAGTCAAGGGAAATCAGGCGCAAAAAGTAGAATAATTGGTAGGACAAATTAAGCAGATTGGTCATATCCACGATTTTCAAAGATCGGCTCCTTTTTTGAGGAAAATATGCTATAATGAAATCAAATGAATGTTCTGCCCCTCCATCCAAGCGGATGGAGGGAGCCAGACCGGTCCGCCGAGGTGAGCAGGAGTGTATCTATTTCTGACCGGGCCCAGCGGCGTGGGCAAGTCCACCGCTGCGGACCGGACATTGTCGCGCCTTGGCATTGTCCCCGGCGGCTTCCGCACCGGGTTCGCACCGGACCGAAAGCGGCTGTGCCTTTGGCCGGCCTGGGAGCAGCCGGACTGGTCGGAGAAATACACGGTGGCACGGCTGGAGCGGGGCCGCCTGACCGGCGACCCGGCTGCCTTTGACCGGCTGGGGCCTGCTATCCTGGCAGAGAGCCGCCCCTGGGCTCCCCTGATGCTGCTGGACGAGCTGGGCTGGCTGGAACGGGAGGCCCTGGCCTTTCAGGGGGCGGTCCGGGCCTGTCTGGAGGGGCCGGTCCCGGTGTTGGGCGTGGTAAAGCCCGCCCCGCAGCGGTCCGGGACCTGGCTGGAAGAGCTCACGCAGCTCCCCGGCGGCGTGGTGGTGACGGTGGACCCGGTCTGCCGGGACGGCCTGCCGGACCTGCTGGCGGCGCGGCTGGGCAATGCGCTGGGACACAGCGGGAAGAAAAAACAGGAGAGAGATGGGAAGCGACCATGAAGGAAGAGAACACACAGCAGGGCAAAGCCTATGAGCGTGTGATTACGTACATTAAAAGTGAGATCTTGAAGGGGGACCTCAAGCGGGGGGAAAAGCTCCCCCCGGAGCGGGAGCTGGCGGAAAGGCTGGGCGTGGGCCGGAATTCGGTCCGGGAGGCCCTGCGCACCCTGAGTCTGATGGGCTTCATCTCCAGCACCCAGGGGGCGGGAAATTTCGTCTCCTGCGACATTGAGAAGAACCTGGCCGAGTCCGTCCAGATGATGATGCTCCTGGGCGCCACCGACTACCGGCAGGTCAGCGAGCTGCGTCAGGGCCTGGAGAGTCAGGCTGTGCTGCTGGCCTCGGAGCGGATCAACCCCGCCCAGCTCAGCGAGCTGGAGGACATCGTGTGGCAGCTTCGGGACGAGGACGACCTGGAGCGGAGCACCATACTGGATAAGCGTCTGCACTACCTCATCGGAGAGGCGGCGGGCAATCCCTTCATCATGGTCATCCTCCGGGCCATGAGCGAGACCATTGACGACTTCATCAGCCACATGCGGGGGCAGATGATGAAGGACGAGGTCTATCGCAAGCAGCTCCAGGACAGCCACCAGGGCATCGCCCTGGCCCTCCAGGACCACAACGGCGCTGAGGCCGTCCGCATGATGCGGGAGCACTTCCAGGTGGTGGACAACGCCATGGTGGATCTGTTTTGAAAACGAAACATGCCCCGGGAAAACGCGAACGCGTTTTAGCCGAGTGTCCATAAGACAGTGATTCACACCAAACTAAATTATGGCGGCTGTCCGGCAGGAGCGGGGCGAGCGGCGCATGGGCCAGACCCATGCGCCGCTTTCTTTCTGCCTTCTTGAAACACAATGGACTTATTTCCACTTATTTGCTATAATCGTATCAAATCCATCCATTCCTTTCCTATCCGAGATTTTTTGAAAAAATCTCAAAAAAGTTTGGAAACATTGGAACAATCCGGCCCTTCCCAAGCCATATAAAATAGAGGGCCGGAAACGGAGGTGACGCGCATGGCACAGAACGGCCCCAAAGGTTTCCTTGTGGTGCTGCCCGGAGAGATCATCGAGATACCGCAGGACGATGATAAATCATGGCTGACCCTGTTTTACAGCCTGCCGGTGGAGCTGGCGGAGAAGTGGAAGCCCACCCTCGGCCTGCCCCGCAGCCCCTATGAGGTTTTGAGGACAGACAAGTACGACCCCATCGTCCGGCACGATATGTTCAAGCTGCTGATATGGGACTGCTATTCGTGGGCGGCGTGGCAATTCTTTCAGGTGAAAGACCGCAGGGGGAACTACCGGGACATTCCCGGCAGCCGGGAGCAGTACGCGGGCCACTCCCCCCTGTGGCGGCTGTCCTACGCCATCATCCCGTACATCCGCATGAAGTTTGAGCAAAACGGCCTCTCCTTCCAGAGCCTTTACAATATGCCGCCGGGGATGGAGGTGCCGTGGCTGACCTACCAGCAATTCAGCAATCTTGTGGGGAATGTCACGGACATGGTGATCGCGGAGCAGAACTGGCAGCCCGTCATTGATACGATGTGGGAGATCAAGGCGGTGGAGGACTACGACAGCCGGGAGAGCTTCGCCAAGACGGACTTCCTGCGGAAGTGGCACCATGACCGCTCCGGCAAGTCCGTCTCGTTAGAGGAGCTTGTAGAGAACGGCGGCGAGTTTTCCGAGGTGGCCGACCCGCGGGCCGAGTTTGAGAAATCCGTCCTGTCCCAAGCGCAGATTGACGCTTTCGCGGCGGAGCATATCAGCGGTACCGACCGGGAGATATTGAAGCTCCGCATGGAGGGCCATACCGAGCAGGAGATCGCGGACAGGGTGGGCTACAAGACCGCCAGCGCGGTACACAAGCGGATTGCCAAAATAGCGGGGGCCTATGAGGACTTTGTACTGTCCGAGTACCAGCAGTATTTGGACAGGCACGACAGCAAATAAGGCGCATGGAGCGGCAGCCGCCGGGGACGGGGGCCGCCGCTTTTTCACGCGCCGGAAAGGAGGACAAATGCCGGAACTTTTTGCAGCGCTTCCCGAGGTGATGAATGTGCGGGAGCTGGCCGCCGCGCTCCACCTGTCCAGAGCCGGGGCCTACAATTTGATGAACGCGCCGGACTTCCCCACGCTGAAAATCGGAGGGCGCAAGCTGGTGATGAAGCAGGACTTGATCGCCTATCTGCGCCGCCACACCAACGGGGGCGGCAATCCCGGTCAAGAGCCGGAAAAAATGGGAATCAGCCCATAACAGCGGCCCGGACGAGGGATAATCCGTCCGGGCGATTTTGAACGCAAAACCGCCGTTTTTCCCAAGTCAAGAGCCGGGAAAAAGAGGCGGAAAAGGCCCCTCTCGCGTGACGGGCCGAAAATCAGAGGAAAGGAGCGGAGAAGATGAAAACAGGATTGAAGAAAAGCCAGAAAACGACTATAATTGAATTCGACGAGCAGGGCCCCCGGATCACCGTCACGACCCACAACACGGACTTGAAAAAACGGCTGGCGGCCTACGCCCGCCGCTGGCCGGAGTGCTGCCGGGAGGTGAACGATGACGGCTGGGGCTGCAAGACCTTTGAGATCGACAAGGGCCGCTTCTGTTTCCGACTGACCGCGCCATACAGCGAGGAACGCCGGGAGGCGGCGAGGAAGTTTGCGAGGGAACACAATAGCGCCGAGAGGTTGAAATAGTAAATATGACAGATATAGAGCGGATCATAACTACAATTAAAGACTATCAAGACAAAAATCTTTCTCTGGAAGATCTTCAGCTATATTTTCAAACACTACCTTTATACTTGTATTTTTCAGCACAACAAATAGAAGCATTGGAGGAACAACTTGAAACTATCCGTTTTCTTATTTCAGATGAAATGCAGCATGAAACGGTTATGCATTATTTGAAACCGATGAAAAATCACTTGGAAAGTTTGCGAAGCAGGAAAATAATACCTTTAATTGAAAACTTAATTACTGGGAGAGACATTTCAATTGAAAATGCACAGCACATAGAAGTTTTGCTCGATGACTACTATGAAAATGATGAAGTCATTCAAGATTTTATTACTGATCTTGCTCTCTATAACCCTGGTGGTGGAGAATACTTATATGGTCATTCAGAGATAATACCCAAAGCTAAAGATATATTGGCTTATATTCAAAAGAATTATTGTAGTGATGGTTAGACTATATTTCCCTTCTGAAAGAAGGGCGCACTTCTATACATAGCCTGACGGCTATGTATGTGTGCGCTCTGCGAGGCGGAACGGCGGATTGCCAGACGGAGCAATCCGCCGTTCTTGCGTCGCTACGCTCCGTCCAAGGGGCTGCGCCCCTTGCGCGGCTTACGCCGCTTACCCCGCGCACCCGCTGAACCGATACACCCGCTTGTGCGGCTATATCGGTTCGGCGGGTCTGAAAACCAAAACCGACACCCTGACCGCTCACCGGGAACACCCCGGAGGAGCAGTACCGCTGGCCCTCCCGCTGGTATGTCAACGACACCGTCACCGGGGGCGACGCCGGCGGCGGTCTCGCCGCCACCGAGCCCACCCACCATGACTACTCCCCCGACGCCGCCATGGTCTCCTTCCTGGACTTCACCGGCAGCTCCGGGGAGCCCCACATCTTCTGGACCATCCGAATGAAAAACGGGGACCTCATCCGGGTGCGTCAGGACCTCCACATCACCCCCAAGATCACCCATGTCTACCACTGGGAGGAGGAGCCCATGTCCACCATAGAGGAGCTCCAGGCCCTGGTGGACCGGATCAACGAGGAGATCCCCGTCGACGAGCTGGTCAAGCTCTACCTGCCGGCGGTGACCTACGAAGGCGCTCTGAACCTGACCGGTCACAGCCTGGAGTTCTACGGCTGCACCGACGGGACCGGGCGCACCGTCTTCAACGGCACCCTTCACGCCTCCGAAAGCCCCGACCTCAATTACATCAGCTATTTCTACGACCTGGACTTCGTGGGCACCGGCGACGAGGTGGGGCTCTCCCTGGGCCGGGACGGCTGGGCCATCGGCTGCACCTTCACCGGCTACAAGACCGGCGTGCTGGCCTACGGCGAGGGCTGGGTCAACCTCACCGAATGTACCTTCACCGACAACCAGATGGGCTTCCACTTCAACAGCACCGGCCGCTCCGCCTCCAGCGTCCGCTACTTTGACAACATCTTTACCGGCAATGACACCGCCCTCCTGTTGGAAAACATCCCCACCGACCTCACCATCTGCTTCGACGGCACCCGCTTTGAAGACAATGGAACCGATATCGACAACCGCTGCGGCCCCAGGGTGGACACCACAAACGCCATCTTTGCGTAAGGGGGCCAAAGACGCAGAAAATCGCTCCTCCGGCAGTTTATGCCGGAGGAGCGATCTCATTTGTCTTACGTTTCTTTTCCTGTCTTCGGACGCCCGGAGAGGAGCAGGCCCAGAGCCGCCCCTACCAGGGCGGGAATGAGCCAGCCCAGTCCTTGGGCGGCCAGGGGCACGGCCCCCAGCACCTCCGACACCGCCGCCGGCAGGACCTTGAGATCCCGCATGGTATAGAGGATGCTGGCCACACCGGTCAGAAGGATGGTCACAGGATAGACCAACCGCCGCCCCTCCAGCCACCGCTGGAAGAAGGAGAGGGTGATGAGGGCGATGGCCACCGGATAGATGATGCTCAGGGCCGGGCTGGAGACCTTCAGGATCATGTCCAGACCGGCGTTGGCAATGAGCATGCTCACCGCCGCAAAGAGAACGGCCCAGGCCCGGTAGGAGAGCCGGGGACACAGCTCGTTGAAATACTCGGCGCAGGAGCAGATGAGCCCCACGCAGACATTGAAGCAGGCGATGACGAAGATGGCGGCCAGGAGCACGCTCCCCGGGGTGCCGAAGAGGGCGGGGATCAGGTTGGTGAGCACCACCGCCCCGTTGGTGGCGCCGGGGAAGGCGCCGCCGGAGAGGGCCCCGATGTGGGCCAGCATGGCGTAGACCACCAGCAGCAGCACTCCGGCCAGCCAGCCGGAGCGGACCGTATAGCGGACCACGTCCCGGTCATTCTCCACGCCCCTGGCCCGGATATTCAGGGCGATGATGATGCCGAACACCAGCGCGGCGATGGTATCCATGGTCTGGTACCCGTCCAGGAAGCCCCGGGTCACCGGCGCGGCGGCGTAGAGCTTGCTCTGGGGCGGGCCGTAGCCCTCCAACGGGTTCACCAGGCTGCCCACAAAGGTGACCACAATGAGGGCCAGAAGGATGGGACACATGATTTTGCCCAGGCGATCGGTGAGCTTCTCCGGCCGCAGGGCCACCACCAGGGCCAGGGCAAAGAAGGCCAGAGAGTAGAGCACCTGGAGGAGCCCCAGGGGGGCCTCCGGCCCCACAAAGGGGGGCACCGCCATCTCAAAGGATGTGCTGGCCGTTCTCGGAATGGCCAGACAGGGGCCGATGGCCAGGTAGGCCACAACGGTAAACACCTTGGAAAAGATCGGGTGGACCCGGTCGCCCAGGGCCCTGAGCCCGCCGGAACGGGCCACCGCCACCACCCCCAGCACCGGCAGCCCCACGGCGCTCACCGCCATGCCCGCCATGGCCGGCCAGGTGAGCGTCCCCGCCTGGGCGCCCACCCCCGGCGGAAAGATCAGGTTCCCCGCCCCGAAAAACATAGAAAACAGGGTAAAGCCCAGGAGCAGCTGGACCCGCTTGCTGAGTTGCTTCATTTCTTCTCCTCCTCCGGTATCGGACACAAGGGGCACGGCCCCGGCACCCCGTCCCTGGGAGACCACCCGCAGCCCTCTTTTTTGACCGCATCTCCCGTCCCTGATTTGGTCTTTATTTTACCATGCTACTATACCCGCCGGGTTTTGTCAATTTTCATCTTTTTCACAGAAAGGTCTTCCCCTTTTTTTGCAACTCTGCTACAATCAAAACTGTCTTCGGGCGCCCCTGGTACAATGCCCGACAAGGCCAAAATAAAAGAGGAAAGAGGAGATCATTATGAAACGTTGGAAGGTCATTTTTGCCGCTGTACTCAGCCTCGCTCTGCTCGCCGGATGCGGCGACAAGGAGGGCCACGCCGAGGACGGCTACGGCGAGGGCCGCATGGGCGACACCATGCACACCTACTTCTTCGACTACACCGTGAACAGCGCCTACCTGTGCGACAGCTTTGAGGGCTATGTCCCCTCCCAGCCGGACAGCCAGCTCCTGGTGGCCGACGTGACCGTGAAGAACACCAATCAGGAGAGCATCCTGATGTACGACACCGACTTCCAGATCCAGTGGAACAGCGAAGCTGAGGACGCCTATGACTACCCCATCACCTTCTACACCGATCCCCTCACCGAGGAGCAGCTCCCCTCCGAGTACGAGCTGGCGGTGGACGAGGAGCGCACCGGTCTGCTCGTCTTCGAGGTTCCCGCCGGGCAGAAGGACTTCTCCATCTCCTATCTGGAGCTGTTTGAAGACGGCACCGAGGAGGGGGAGTCCGGCGACGTGTTCTTCGTCTACTTCACCGCCGAGGAGCAGTCCTGAGTTCGGACCCGCCAGGGAAAATTTGTCCCCAAAATTGACTTTTGCGGGGAAAGTACCTATACTAATACTGAAAACGGTCACGACGGGGCGCGGAAGCGCCCCGTCGCGTCCATCCGGAAGGAGGAGCCCCGGTGCGCATCGCCATTGTGGAAGACGAAGCCGAGCAGCGTGAACAGCTGCGTTCCTATATCCTGCAATACGCCGGAGAGACCAGCCGCTCCTTTGATGTCGTGACCTTCTCCAACGCCCTGGAGCTGCTGGAGGATTACACCCCCCAGTACGATATCATCCTTCTGGACATTGAAATGCCCGGGCTCAACGGCATGGAGGCCGCCGAACGGCTGCGTCTGGTGGACGGGGACGTGGTCCTCATGTTCGTGACCAACATGGCCCAGTATGCCATCAACGGCTACGCCGTGGGCGCGCTGGACTTTGTCCTCAAGCCGGTGAACTACTACACCTTCTCCGTCCGCTTCGCCCGGGCCATCACCCGGGCCGAGCACCGGAAAAACGGCCAGATCCTCCTCAACCTGCCCGACTGCGTCCGCCGGCTGGACACCCAGCAGATCTACTATGTGGAGGTCCAGAACCGGATGCTCCACTACCACACCGAGCTGGGGGAGTTCGTGCTCCGGGGCACCATGCAGAGCGCCGAAAAGGAGCTGGCCCGCTATCACTTTGTCCGGTGCAACCACTGGTATCTGGTGAACCTGAGCCATGTGGCCGAGGTGCGGCGGGAGATGGTGGTGGTGGCGGGCGTTGAGCTGGAGATCAGCCGCCGCAACCGCACCGCCTTCCTCACCGCCCTGACGGAGTATGTGGGAGGGAACGGATGATGGAAGCCCTCGCTCT
Organism: Intestinimonas sp.; assembly: GCF_026169115.1. Classification (GTDB taxonomy): domain Bacteria; phylum Bacillota; class Clostridia; order Oscillospirales; family Oscillospiraceae; genus Intestinimonas. The sequence continues at coordinate 16,385 of NZ_JAPFEA010000122.1, forward strand.
GCCCCAGCTGCTGTGGGGTCTGGCCGGTCTTTGGGCCACCGCCCTGCTCTTTCTGGCCCCCCTGCGCAAGCGCGAGCCCTTCTGGCCCCGGACCGCGCTGAGCGTGGCCGCCGGGAGCCTGTGCTACCTGGCCGCCGCCCTGCTGGCCCAGAGGGCCGGCATCCTCCTCTGGACCGAACCCCTGCTGCGCTACGCCAGCGCCCTCCTGCTCTTCCGGCTGTGCTCCGGCGTGCCCCTGAGGGCCGCGCTCTACTTCGGACTCTGGAGCGTCATGGTCCACGACCTCTCCATCGAGTGCTGCGGCTTTCTCTATCACCTGCTCTCGGAGGTCTGTGTCCTTCCCCTGCTGCCCGTCCTGCTGCTGTGGGCCGTCAGCCTGGCCGCGGTGGGGCTCACCATCGCCCGTTGGATGCCCGACGATGGCACCTATCACGCCGGGCCCCGGCAGCTCACCTCCGCCTTCGTGCTCTGGGCCCTCTTTCTGGCCATCCGCTGGCTCTATGTCGCCGCGCCCCCGGAGGGGCCCTTCACCCCCCTCAGCCACGCCCTCATGCTGCTGGTCCGCTTCTACTGCGTCACCATCCTCTATCTTCAGCATGAGCTTTTCCGCAAGAGCGCCATCCGCCAGGAGCTGGACATGCTCAACCATCTGTGGGTCCAGCAGAGGGACCAGTACGACCTGGCCAAGGAGAACATCGCCCTCATCAATCAGAAGTGCCACGATCTCAAGCACCAGATCCAGGCCATGCGCGTCATGTTCTCCGACGAACGGCGGGAGGAGTATTTTAAGGAAATGGAACAGTCGGTGCGCATCTACGAGGTGCTGGCCAAGACCGGCAACGAGGTGCTGGACACCGTGCTCACCGAGAAGAGCCTCTACTGTGAGGCCAACGGCATCCAGGCCCACTGCGTGGCCGATGGGAGCCTGCTCTCCTTCATGGATCCGGTGGATCTCTACACCATCTTCGGCAACGCCCTGGACAACGCCATTGAGAGCGTCCGGGACAGCGAAGACCGGGAGAAACGGATCATCGACGTGCTGGTCTACGCCGAAAAGCAGATGCTGGTCATCCAGATCATCAATCCGGTCTCCGGAGAGCTCCGCTTTGACCGCGAGGGCCTGCCCATGAGCACCAAAGTCAACGACGGCTACCACGGCTTTGGTCTGAAAAGCATCCGCCACACGGTGAAACGCTACGGCGGTTTCCTCACCGTAAAGGTGGAAAACGGCTGCTTTTATCTCCAGATCCTCCTGCCAGTGAACCGAGACACCTGATTTTTTGTGGACGCGCCAAAGCGCGTCCACTTTTTTTGTTCCGGCGGCGCCCCCGCCTTTTTTTGTGGAAGTTCCACAAAAAAGGCGGGGGCATTTCTGGATGCTGCAAGACCACTTACGACACCTTTTGCGCCACTTATGAAAAGCGCCTTGTTATTTTGGCAAAGGCTTTGTAAAATTCGTAAGCGATCAAACAAAATCCACAGCCCACTCCACTCCGAGGCGGCGGGCGTGAGAAAAAGGAGCGTGCCATGCGAGAGAGCATCTGCCTGAACCAGAGCTGGTCCTTCCGCGGTCCCACCGGCGCCGTGGAGACGGTGGACGTGCCCCACACCTGGAATGCCATCGACGGCCAGGACGGCGGCAACGACTACTGGCGGGGCTGCTGCACCTATGAAAAGGACTTCCCTCTGCCCGCCTTTGACCCCGACGCACAGGCAGTCTACCTGGAGTTCCAGGGGGTCAACGCCAGCGCAGACGTGACGCTGAATGGTCGGGAGCTCCTCCACCACGACGGCGGCTATTCCACCTTCCGCGCCGAGGTCACCGACCTGATCCGGGAGGAAAATCACCTGACCGTCCGGGTGGACAACAGCGTCAACGACCGGGTCTACCCCCAGAAGGCCGACTTCACCTTCTACGGCGGCATCTACCGGGACGTGACATTGCTCATCGTCAGCCGGAGCCACTTCGACCTGGACCACTTCGGCGGCCCCGGTCTCCGGGTCACCCCGAAGCCGGAAGGCGGCGACGCCAGGGTCCGGGTCCAGAGCTGGACCAACGTGTCCGATCCCTGTGTCTCCGTCGTCCTCACCGACGCCGAGGGCAATGTGGCGGCCGCCGGGGAGGGGACCGACGTGACCCTGAATATCCCCAACGTCCACCTGTGGGATGGCCTGGAGGACCCCTACCTCTACACCGCCACCCTCCGCCTCATGGAGGACGAAAGGGCGGTGGACGAGATCTCCTGCCGGTTCGGCGTGCGGACCTTCCGCATGGACCCCAAGGAGGGCTTTTTCCTCAATGGCCGCAGCTATCCCCTCCACGGCGTGTCCCGGCACCAGGACCGGAAGGGCCTGGGCAACGCCCTCACCCGGGCCCATCACGACGAGGACATGGCCCTCATCCGGGAGATCGGCGCAAACACCATCCGTCTGGCCCACTACCAGCACGACCAGTACTTCTATGATCTGTGCGACCAGTACGGCATGATCGTCTGGGCCGAGATCCCCTACATCTCCGAGCACCTGCCCAATGGCCGGGAGAATACCATCAGCCAGATGCAGGAGCTCGTCACCCAGAACTACAACCACCCCTGCATCGTCACCTGGGGCCTCTCCAACGAGATCACCATTTCCACCAGGAAAAAGGCCGACATGCTGGACAACCACCGGGTCCTCAACGACCTGTGCCACCAGCTGGACGACACCCGGCCCACCACCCTGGCCTGCTACGCCATGTGCGGCCCCTTCAACCGCTCGGCCCACATCTCCGACCTGGTGAGCTGGAACCTCTACCTGGGCTGGTATGTGCCCGGCCTTTTCCTCAACGACCTGTGGATGTCCTTCTTCCACCTGGTCTACCCCAAGCGGTGCCTGGGCTACTCCGAATACGGCGCCGAGGGCATGCCCAACCTCCACTCCTCCAAGCCCCGGCGGGAAGACCACACCGAGGAGTATCAGGCTCTCTACCACGAGTACATGCTCAAATGCTTCCAGCGCCACCCCTACCTGTGGGCCACCCACGTCTGGAACATGTTCGACTTTGCCGCCGACGCCCGGGACCAGGGCGGCGAGCCCGGCATGAACCACAAGGGTCTGGTGACCTTTGACCGCAAGATCAAAAAGGACAGCTTCTACCTCTACAAGGCCAACTGGAGCCGGGACCCCTTCGTCCACATCTGCTCCCGCCGCTATGTGGACCGCCCGGAGGCCGTCACCACCGTGAAGCTCTACTCCAACCAGCCCAAGGTGGCCCTCTACGCCAACGGCGCCCTGGTGGGCGAGTCCGAGGGCCGGGACCATATTTTCACCTTTTCCATTCCCCTGGAAGGGGAGGTCCGCCTGGAGGCAGTGGCCGGCGACTGCCGGGATAGCTGCTCCATCCGCAGGGTGGACGCCCCCAATCCCGCCTATCAGCTGCGCAAAGGGATGAACAAAAGCCAGAACTGGGTATGATATGATGGAATTTCCATCCCGAAAGAGGAGCTGATACACGTTATATATTCTGAGCACCCCCATACTTTGACCGAATCGAGGAGGATATCGTCATGCACAAGAGCAAAAAACGTGGCCTCTGGCGCGGCCTGACCAGCGTCACCTGCTTCACCCTGTGCCTCTCCCTCATCCTGGGCAATGTCCTGGAGGCCAACGCAGGCACCATCGACACCTATCTGGGCACCGCCAGCGAGGTGTTCGTCTCCGACAACACCGAGGAGAACCCCCTGTACGACAAGTTCACGCCCCCCGCCGAGGTCCTGAACGCCGACGGCACCGGCAACTCCAAGGCCCTCATTGAGGCCGCCATCGACCTCAACCGCCAGGAAGTGGCCGAGGGCAGCGTGCTCCTCAAGAACGAAAACAACGTGCTGCCCCTCTCCAGCGGCTCCAACGTGACCCTGCTGGGCATCCGCTCCCACTCCAATCTGCTGGGCTCCAGCTTCGGCGTGAAGGCCCAGGGCGCTTACATCAGCCTGGAGCAGGCCCTGAGCCAGAACCGGACCGACTTCGCCAACACCATCGCCTGGTCCGTCGGCTCCCGCGGCGCCGCCCCCTCCGCCACCATCTCCGGCTGGACCGGCGACGAGTTCGACTTCGAGGGCGCCGGCTTCAACCTCAACCCCACCATGATCGACATTTACGAGAAGCTGGGCGAGACCTACATCCACTACGAAAATGAGCCCGCTGCCGAGGTCTATAATCCCGGCGAGCCCTCTGTGGATGAGATCGCCGCCGTGAACGGCAGCTACAAGGACAGCTTCGTCCAGTACGGCGACGCCGCCATCGTGGTCATCGCCCGCCCCAGCTGCGAGCAGGTGGACTATCTGCCCGGCGGCGTGGCCGAGGGCCTGGGCTTCGAGCACGGCGAGCCCCTCTCCCTGACCCAGAATGAGCTGGACGCCATCGCCCTGGCCAAGGAGTGCTCCGACAAGGTCATCGTTCTGCTCCAGAGCTCCGCCTCCGTGGAGATCGGCACCCTGAAGGACGACCCCGACGTGGACGCCATCCTCTGGATCGGCGCTCCCGGCTGCTACGGCATGCTGGGCGTGGCCGACCTCCTGTGCGGCCGGGTGAGCCCCTCCGGCGGCCTCTTCGACATCTTCACCGCCTACAACATGTCCGCTCCCGCCATGCAGAACATGGGCAAGATGTACTACACCAACACCGACGGGACCATCACCCGCACCGGCGGCGTGCTGGGCTTCACCCCCGGCGCCTACACCATCGAGGCCGAGGACATCTACGTGGGCTACCGCTACTATGAGACCCGCTACTACGACGCCGTGGCCGGCAACGGCAACGCCGCCTCCCCCGTTGGCGCCTACGGCTCCACCACCGAGTGGAACTACGACAACGAGGTCACCTATGGCTTCGGCTACGGCCTGAGCTACACCGACTTCACCTTCGAGTTCGAGGGCGAGCCCGTCTTCGATATCTCCGTGGACCCCGAGACCGGCGCTCCCAGCGCCTTCGCCACCTTCAATGTGAAGGTCACCAACGTGGGCGACACCGCCGGCAAGACCCCCGTCCAGATCTATGGCCAGGCCCCCTACATCGCCGGCGGCGTGGAGAAGTCCGCCATCCAGCTCCTCAACTTTGAGAAGACCGACCTGCTCCAGCCCGGCGACTCCGAGACCGTCTCCGTGAAGGTGGACCTCCAGTACATCGCCAGCTACGATGAGACCCATGACAACGGCAACGGCACCACCGGCGCCTACATCATGGACCCCGGCGACTACTACTTCTCCGTGGGCAACGGCGCTCACGACGCCCTCAACCACATCATGGCCGCCCAGGGCATGGACGCCGCCAAGATGTCCGGCGCCGGCAACGCCAGCCAGTCCTACAAGAAGACCATCACCGAGGACTTTATCTCCAAAACCCTGTTCTCCGTGTCCAAGACCGGCTATCAGATCTCCAACCAGCTGCCCTACGCCGACTGGAACTACTACCAGCCCGGCGAGGTCACCTACCTCACCCGCGCCGACTGGGCCGGCACCTTCCCCAAGACCTACGACGCCATGACCCTCACCAACGAGGAGCTCATCAACAACCTCAACGGCTATACCTATGAGCTCCAGACCGGCGACGACACCTCCGACATCGTCTGGGGCGCGGACAACGGCATCCAGTTCTATGAGATGTACGGCGTGCCCTACGACGATCCCAAGTGGGACGAGCTCCTGGATCAGCTCACCCTGGAGGAGGCCATGTATATCTTCACCTTCGGCGGTCCCTCCATCCCCGGCGCTGAGTCCATCGGCACTGTGGAGACCTACATGACCGAGAACGCCGGCAACGGCGTGGCCGTGAACCTCAACGCCTCCAAGGACCCCAACGCCCCCTGGGCCATCTCCGCCAGCGACCCCAACGGCAACTGGCACCCCGAGGTCTTTGCCAACGCCCCCATCGCCGCCTCTACCTTCAATCCCGAGCTTATGTATGAGCTGGGCCAGTTCACCGGCATCGAGTCCCTCTTCACCGGCATCAACATCCTGTGGGGCCCCGGTCTGAACACCCACCGTCACGCCTACAATGGCCGCAACGGCGAGTACTACTCCGAGGACCCCATCCTCTCCGGCGTGGCCGCCATGGAATTCGCCATCGGCGCTCTGGACTACGGCCTGGTGGCCGCCCCCAAGCACTTCGCCTTCAACGACCAGGAGTCCGAGCGCGGCGGCGTGTCCCCCTATATGACCGAGCAGCGGGCCCGCGAGGTGGAGCTGCGCGCCTACCAGCTGGCCTTTGAGGCCACCAAGTACGACACCGCCGACTACGACGCCGGCATGCGCGGCCTCATGACCTCCTTCTCCAAGATCGGCTCCATCGAGTGTACCGCCAGCGAGGGCCTCATGACCGAGATTCTGGCCAACGAGTGGGGCTTCATCGGCTACGCCGTCACCGACATCTATGACGACGTGGACCTCTGGAGCGCCGTCCTCAACTCCGGCACCACCTGCTTTGATACCCGCGGCCGCTCCGGCTTTTACAGCACCACCACCCTGAGCAACTCCGACCTGTTCCGCAACCTCATCGAGGGCGTTGGCCTGAATGAGCACTTCATCGATGGCGACGCCAACCTCCAGCTCAAGCTGAAGGAGGCCGTCCACAAGAACATCTACGCCTGGACCGAGAGCCACCTGATGAACCGCTACAACGCCACCACCCGCGTGGAGCGCCAGATGACCTGGTGGCGCACCGCCTACTACGCCGCCGCCGGCGTCTCCGCCGTGGTGATGGTGGGCAGCGCCGTCCTGTACGTCCTGTCCTCCAAGGGCAAGAAGAAGGAGGAGATCTGATATGAAAAAGTTCGGCATCGCCTGTTATCTCAACATCGTCGCCGCCATCCTGGGCATCGTGGGGCTCTTCCTCACCGTGCGCAGCAGCACCATGAGCGCCGACAACGCCCTCACCAACCTGTCCACCCTGATCCTGGCCGGCGTGGTGGCCATCGTCCTGGTCTGCGTGGCCATCGTGGCCCCCAGCCGTCTGGGCAACCATGACCCCCTCTCCACCGTCTCCGTGCTGGGCGCCATCGCGCTCTACTGCTACCTCTTCGGCTCCTGCGTGAGCCAGCGGGTCATGCTCATCGCCGGCCTCTTCTCCTTCAACGACGCCAACACCATGGGCTGGAGCATCTTCTACACCTGCATCGGCGCCTGGGTCTGCCTGCTCCTGGGCATCCTGCTCCTGGTGATCGGCAGCTTCCTCAACTCCGTGAAGGAGCCCAAGGCCGCCTGACCCCTTTCCCTTTCCGGGACCCTGTTCCGGGTCACGCTCATTCTGGCGCCCCGACCCGTCGGGGCAGGCGCACCGACGTCACCTGAGTCCCGGCTCCCGTCCTTCCACAGGCGGGAGCCGGTCTTTTTTCAGAAAGGAACGGATTTATGAAGCAAGAGCCCAGCAACGCCACGCTGAACCGGGCCAAGCCCTATCAGCTGGTCCTCTTCCCCCTCAACAACGGGGCCACCAACGTCTACTATGTCCTCATCCTCACCTACATCGCCACCTTCGGCAACGTGGTCCTGGGCCTGGCCATGGTCTTCGCCTCCTTCATGGTCACCGGCATGCGGGTCTTTGACGCCATCACCGACCCCATCATCGGCGCCCTCATGGACCGGACCAACGGAAAATTCGGCAAATTCCGGCCCTTCATGGTCATCGGCTGTGTGACCATGGCCCTCTCGGTCATCGCCCTGTACGTCCTCACGCCCTACATTCCCGAGCACATGATGTGGCTGCGCTACGCCGCCTTCGTCGTGCTCTACGCCGTGTGGGTCATCGGTTACACCTTCCAGACCTCGGTCACCCGGGCCGCCCAGGCCGTCCTCACCGACGACCCCAAGCAGCGTCCCCTCTTTACCATCTTCAACACCGTGGGCTCCCTGGCCGGCATGGGCGTCATGCAGTTCATCGGCCCCATCCTGGCCCGGGACAATATCTTTGGCGACTACAACCAGACCTGGTTCGCCGTCATGACTCCCATCGGCATCATCGTCTCCGTGGTCCTCACCGCCCTGGCCATCATCGGCATCTGGGAGAAGGATCAGCCCAAGTACTTCGGCCTGGGCGGCGCCAAGACCGAGAAGGTCAAGCTCTCCCAGTACCTCTCCATCATCAAGGCCAACAAGCCCCTCCAGCGGCTGATGATCGCCGGCGGCGGCTGCAAGCTGGCCCTCTCCATCGCCACCAACCTCACCGTGCTGGCCATGCTCTACTCCTGCATGATGGGCAACTATGACGTGCTCTACCTGCCCATGATGGTGCTGGGCTACGTCTTTGCGGTGCCCTTCTTCCTTCTCACCGTCCGCACCTCCCAGAAGCACGGCCAGCGGACCTCCCTCATGCGCTATGTGGGCGTGGCATTGGCCTGTTATGTGGTGGTCCTCATCCTCCTCATCCTGTGGAACCCGGGGAACGCGGCCTTCCAGCTGAGCCTCTATTCCACGGAGGGCGGCTTCCATCTCACGTTGAACCTCTATACCATCCTCTTTATCATTTTCTTCGGGGTGGGCTACGGCGCCTATTACGCCACTGCGGACATGCCCATCCCCATGGTGGCCGACTGCTCCGACTACGAGACCTACCGCACCGGCAGCTTCGTCCCCGGCATCATGGGCACCCTCTTCTCCCTGGTAGACAAACTGGTCTCCTCCCTGAGCGCCACCGTGGTGGGCGTGGCCTGCAGCTTCATCGGCCTGGACAAGCTGCCCACCAAGGCCACCCCCTATGTGGAGGGCATGAACATCGTGGTCATCGTCCTCTTCTGCGTCATCCCTATGGTCGCCTGGACCGCCACCCTTCTCTCCATGAAGGGCTACTCCCTCACCGGTGAGCGGATGAAGGAGATCCGCGCCGTCAACGCCGCCCGCAAGGCCGCTGTGGCCGACGGCATGAGCGTGGAGGAGGCTATGGCCACCTGGGTCACCATCGATCAGGTCCCCGAACAGTTCCGGACCTGACTTCCCTTCCATCTTGATACAAACTGACAGGAGGCATTATGAAACTTTCCTTCCGCTGGTATGGAGAGAGCGATCCCATCTCTCTGGAGTATATCCGCCAGATCCCCGGCATGCGGAGCATCGTCACCGCCGTCTATGACGTCAAGCCCGGCCAGGTATGGCCGGAGGCATCCCTGGCCAAACTGAAACAGGACTGTGACGAGAACGGCCTGGTCTTCGACGTGGTGGAGTCCATCCCCGTCCACGAGGACATCAAACTGGGCCGTGGCGACGTGGACGAGCTGCTGGAGGTCTACTGCGAGAACATCCGCCGCTGCGCCAAATACGGCGTCAAGTGCGTCACCTACAACTTCATGCCCGTCTTTGACTGGACCCGGACCCAGCTGGACAAAAAGGCCGCCGACGGCTCCACCAGCCTGGTCATGTACTGGGAGCAGATGAAGGGGCTGGACCCCCTCAAGGACGACATCCACCTGCCCGGCTGGGATTCCAGCTACACCCAGGAGGAGGTCCGGGAGCTCATCACCGCCTATGGCCAGCTGGGCGCGGAGGGCCTGTGGGCCAACCTGGAGCGGTTCCTCAAAAAGGTCATCCCCGTGGCCGAGGAATGCGGTGTGAAAATGGCCATCCATCCCGACGATCCCCCGTATCCCATCTTCGGCCTGCCCCGCATCATCACCTGCGAGGCCAATCTGGACCGGTTCCTCAGCCTGGTGGATTCCCCCGCCAACTGCCTGTGCCTGTGTACCGGAAGCCTGGGCTGCGCCCGGAGCAACGACATCCCCGCCATGGTCCGCAAGTACTCCGCCATGGGCCGCATCGCCTTCATGCACATCCGCAACGTGAAGATCCTGGAGGACGGCTCCTTTGAGGAGAGCGCCCACCTGTCCAGCTGCGGCACCCTGGACCTCTACGAGGTCGTGAAGGCCCTGGTGGAGACCGGCTTCGACGGCTATGTCCGGCCCGACCATGGCCGCATGATCTGGGGCGAGACCGGCAAGCCCGGCTACGGTCTCTTTGACCGGGCCCTGGGCGCGACCTATATCAACGGCCTGTTTGAAGCCTGCGAGAAGGCCAAGAAGTAATCTGCTGTTTGAAAAAAGGAGCTTTATGATGATCGATCTGCCTCTGAATGTAGATTTTACCGGCAAGGTGGTCGTGGTGACCGGCGCCGGCGGCGTGCTGTGCGGCGACATGGCCAAGGCTTTTGCCCAGGCGGGGGCCAAGGTGGCCGCCCTGGACCTGAATGAGGACGCGGTGAAGGCCCTGGCTGAGGAATGCAAGGCCCAGGGCTGGGTCTGTGAGGGCTACAAGGCCAACGTGCTGGAGCCCGAGGCCCTGGAGGCCGTCCACGCCCAGGTGCTCCGGGACCTGGGCCCCTGCGACATCCTCATCAACGGCGCCGGCGGCAACAACCCCCGGGCCACCACCGACAACGAGTACCACCACGAGGCCAAGGAGGGCCAGAAGACCTTCTTCGATTTGGACGCCGCCGGTGTGGACTTCGTCTTCAAGCTGAACTTCCAGGGCACCCTCCTGCCCACCCAGACCTTTGCCAGGGACATGGTGGACAAAAAGCACGGCTGCATCCTGAATATCTCCTCCATGAACGCCTATGTCCCCCTGACCAAGATCCCCGCCTACTCCGGCGCCAAGGCCGCCATCTCCAACTTCACCCAGTGGCTGGCCACCCACTTCGCCGGTACCGGCATCCGCTGCAACGCCGTTGCCCCCGGCTTCCTGGTCTCCAACCAGAACCGGAAGCTCCTCTTCAACGAGGACGGCACCCCCACTCCCCGTACCGCCAAGATTCTGGCGGGCACTCCCATGAACCGGTTCGTGGAGAGCGACGAGCTGCTGGGCGGCGTGTTCTTCCTGTGCGACGACAAGGCCGCCAGCGCCATCACCGGCGTGGTGCTGCCCATCGACGCCGGCTTCGCTGCCTACTCCGGAGTGTAATAAGCTCTTACTTTTAGAATCTGAGATCATGAAAAGGAGTGTCGCGATATGAACGCTATCAATCAGGCTATTTCTAACATCGGCGTTGTACCGGTGATTAAGCTCAACCACCCTGAGCGGGACGCTGTGGCCCTGGCCAACGCCCTGTGTGAGGG
>NZ_JAPFEA010000132.1 GCF_026169115.1 Intestinimonas sp.
CAGACTGTATTTACCGTCACAAACCGGAAACCTTCTCCGAAGCAAAGGAAATGATTGACCGCTATATCTGTATTTTCAACGATGAGCGAATCCAGTTAAAAACCGGAGAGGCGCCGCTGGCGCGACGCCTCTCCACTTAAAACTCAATATTTCCTACCAGGGGCTCTTTTTTGTGCTGTCCGCATAATCTGGGGCAGTTCAGACCTGGTCGACCTCTGCCTGTCCGAATTGGGCGTCCCGGCAGCACAATGCGTCTATGTGGGGGATTCCGATGTGGATATCCAGACGGCGGCCAATGCCGGTCTTCCCTGCCTTTCCGTATCCTGGGGCTTTCGCAGCCGCGAGTTCCTTTTGTCGCACGGAGCATCGGCCATTGCCGATACGCCGCAGGCGCTATTTGCGCTCCTGGAAAAATAAATATCGCCCCAATACGAAAAAACGCGGACCCGTATGTTACGGGTCCGCATTTTCTTTGAGAGAGAGGAGGAGGTTTGGGTTGTGGTCTCCTGACCACGGTTTTATTCTAGCATTTTCCTCCTGAGCATGCATGGACAAATCATAAACAAGCTGTAAACAAACGATGAACAGATCTCACATCATCAGTTCAAAAATATCTTCCTGGACAGAGCGGAAATTTCCCTCCTCCAGCCACTGCCGGACCTGCTCAAACAGGGTCGGTTGGATCTCCGGGTAGGTCAGCGCCTCCGGAAGAGACTCCATCAGTCGGCACTCGGCCATCTCGCTTTCTGCCGGAAGGGCGGCCATCTCCCACACATCGGCAAAGAAGAGGGCGCCAAAGGAGGGGTCCTCCCCTTCCTCAAATACGCCATAGGCCGCCACCGGCTCCAGCTGGCACTCGGTCACACCGGTCTCCTCACGGAGCTCCCGCTGGGCGGTGGCATGAATGTCCTCCCCCGGCTCCCGGTGTCCGCCGGGCAGCTCCCAGGTCTCCCGTGCCCTGTGGCGGCAAAGGAGCCACCGCTCCCCCGCTCTGGCACAGATCACAGCATATTTCAGGTCGCTGTCCAGGGCCTGCTCGTAAAAACGGATCTCCATATTGCTTCACCCTCAGTTCAGGAAGTCCTTGAGCTTTTTGCTCCGGCTGGGATGGCGGAGCTTCCGCAGGGCCTTGGCCTCAATCTGGCGGATACGTTCACGGGTGACGTTGAACTCCTTGCCCACCTCTTCCAGAGTGCGGGTCCGGCCATCCTCCAGGCCGAAGCGCAGCTTGAGCACCTTCTCCTCCCGGGGGGTGAGGGTATCCAGTACGTCGATGAGCTGCTCCTTGAGGAGGGTGTAGCTGGCGGCCTCAGAGGGCTCGGAGGCATCCTCGTCTGGGATGAAGTCTCCCAGGTGGGAGTCCTCTTCCTCGCCGATGGGGGTCTCCAGGCTCACGGGCTCCTGGGCGATCTTCAGGATCTCCCGCACCTTGTCCACCGGCATATTCATCTCCTCGGAGATCTCTTCGGGGCTGGGATCGTGACCCAGCTCCTGAAGAAGCTGCCGGGAAACCCGGATGACCTTGTTGATGGTCTCCACCATATGGACGGGGATGCGGATGGTGCGGGCCTGATCGGCAATGGCGCGGGTGATGGCCTGACGGATCCACCAGGTGGCATAGGTGGAGAACTTATAGCCCTTGGTATAGTCAAACTTCTCCACAGCCTTGATAAGGCCCAGATTGCCCTCCTGGATCAGGTCCAGGAAGAGCATTCCACGTCCCACATAGCGTTTGGCGATGGAGACCACCAGGCGGAGGTTGGCCTCGGCAAGGCGCTGCTTGGCGGCTTCTCCCCGCTTGACGGCCCGCTTGAGCTCTTTCTCTTCCTCCGGGGTAAGGGTAACCTCCTCCCCACGGGCCCTGGCGCTCTCGACCTCCGCCATGCGCTCCTTGGCAGCGTCGCCCGCTCCCATATCCTGAGCAAGACGGACCTCCTCGTCGGGCGAGAGCAGATTCACTTTGCCGATCTCCTTGAGGTACATGCGCACCGGGTCGTCAATGCCAAAGGAGTCCACCAGAGCGTTGGTGTCCACGATCTCCTCTTCCGGGATCTCCTCAATTTCTTCCAGCGTGGGGACCTCGTCCACCAGCTCGGGAAGGTAGTCCTCACCGGCAGTGTCAATGCCCATATTCTCCATGGCGTCGTAGATCTTGTCCAGCTGCTCGCTCTCCAAATCCATCTCTTCCAGGACGTCCATGAGTTCGCTGGAGGACAGCTTCCCCTTCTTCTTGCCCTTGTCCAGCAGCTCCGCCAGCTTTTCTGCGCCCTGGACGCCCTCAACGACCTTCATGAGCTCGATCTTGCCGGCCTCAATCTTTTCTTCGCTGGTGGCCTGTCCCTTCTTGATGGGCTCCGCAGGCATATCCAGTATTCTCTTTCCACTCATGGATTCATCCTCCATATGCTTTTTTCTCCAGCATCTTTTTCTGTATGGCCAGCAGTTCGTCTGACGCACCTTCCAGCCGGCGTTTTTCCGCTTCTGTCTTTATGATCTCTATGTAATCCCTCATGGCCTGATCGCCATTCTGGAGAGATTCCGGTTTTGTAAGTATCCCGCTCAGGTGGTTCATCTCAGCGCTCTCCAGCTCGCCGGACAGCGCGTTCAGGCTGACTGTGAGTCCATTGGTCCATCGTGCCCGCAGCAGCCCGAAGACTCTTCCCAGCAGCGGAGAGGAAAAATCCTCCGGTTCCAGCAGGGCCGCGCCTCCAAAGAGCTCTGGGTCCAGCATCACCAGTCTCAGGACGCCCTCCTCTGCCCCGGCAGAATGGAGGTTGTCATAGCGTAGCGCCCGTTCCTTCGGCTGGCGCTGGACAGCTGGGGTCAGGTCACGCCGTTCCTGCTGCTTTTTTTCCTTCCAGCTCCGGCGGGAACGCTCCCGTTTGACCTCTTGGGCCACCACCTCGGCAGAGACGCCGGCCATCTCGGCGCACCGGGCACCATAGATCTCCCGCTCCGCCGGACTTGGCAGTTGGGCCAGTATGGGGACGGACTCCTTCAGAAATTCCACCCGTTGAGCGTCGTCTGTCAGATCGTACTTCCCTTTTACCTGATCGATGCGATATTCGATGTGGTTCTCACTCTGATCCAGCAGCTTGGCAAATGCTTCCGGTCCATATGTTTTGATAAATTCATCGGGGTCTTTTGCCCCCTTCATCCGCAGGACCCGTACCTTCATCCCCGTTTTCTCCAGCAGTCCGATGGCCCGCTGGGCCGCGGAGACGCCGGCGCCGTCGCCATCGTAGGCGATCACGACCTCTTTGGTGTACCGGGCGAGGAGCTGGGCGTGGTCTCCCGTCAGAGCCGTGCCCAGCGAGGCCACGGCACAGTCGAACCCGGCCTGATGGAGGGAGAGCGTATCCATGTAGCCCTCCGTGAGGATGATGCGGCCCAGACGACTCTTTTTCGCGATGTTCAGGGCAAAGAGGTTTCGGCCCTTATTGAATACCGGCGTATCCGGTGAGTTGAGGTATTTGGGCGTGGAATCGTCCAAGACCCGGCCGCCGAAGCCGATTACATCCCCACGCAGATCAATGATGGGGAACATGACCCGGTTGCGGAACCGGTCATACATCCGGCCTTCCTTGTTGTTGACCACCAGTCCGGCCTCCAGCAGCTCGCTCTTTTCAAAGCCCATAGCAGTCATGGTGGTAAGGAGATTGTCCCAGCCCTCCGGCGACATACCCAGCCCGAACCGGGTCACAGTTGATTTGGAGAGCCTTCGCTTACCGAACAGGTATTCCACCCCGGCCTGTCCGGCGGGACTGCGCAAGACGCTGTGGAAGTACCGGGCTGCCTCCCTGTTGAGGGCCAGGAGCCGTTCCCGCTTCCTTCGGAAGCGGCCGTCCCCCTGCTCCTCCGGCACGGTCAGTCCTGCCCGCTTGGCCAGAAACCGAACGGCGTCCGGATAAGAGAGATTTTCTATCTCCATGATAAAATTGATTACGCCGCCCCCCTTGCCGCAGCCGAAGCACTTATACATCTGCCGCTCCGGCACCACATGGAAAGAGGGGGTCCGCTCGCTGTGGAAAGGACAGCAGCCCCACAGGCTGCCGCCCTTTCTGCTCAGAGGGACATAGTCGGCCACCACATCCGCGATGTCGCACCGCGCGATCAATTCATCGATGAATTGTGCAGGGATGGCCATATTTTTCCCCCTTTCAGCCTATTTTTGCCGCCATTCGGCTGATTCATACCGTACAGCGGTCACTTTACCCCCCAGGACATCGGAATAAAGGCCGCCGAAAACTTTTCCACGGCATATTTGTCCGTCATACCGGCAATGTAGTCGCACACCGCCCGCTCCACACCTTCCCGCTCCCGGATGTCCTGAAACTCCGGAGGAAGCATGTCCGGGTCATGGCAGTAATATTCAAAAAGCCTCAGAAGCATATCCTGGGCCTTGGACTCCTCTCCCTTGGCCACAGGATTGCGGTAGACATGCTCAAACATAAATTCCCGCAGGTCGCGCATGGCCTCCCGACAGGCATCTGACTGCCGCAGGGCCCCGGTGTCGGCGCTCTCCCGGATGATGTCGGTGGTGAGTGTATCGATGCGCTCGGAGTGGGTAAAGCCCAGCACATTGGAGATCTCCAGGGGAATGTCCATAGGATAGATGATCCCCCCTCGCATGGCGTCGTCAATATCGGCGTTGATGTAAGCGATTTTGTCTGCCAGGCGCAGCAGCTGGCCCTCCAGCGTCTCGGCGGTTTCGGCTCCGGTGTGACACAGGATACCGCGGCGCACCTCATAGGTGAGGTTCAAGCCCTCTCCGTCCTTTTCCAGCCGGTCCACCACCCGCAGTGACTGGACGTTGTGCTCAAAGCCGCCGGGCATGATCTCATTGAGGACCCGTTCCCCAGCATGGCCGAAGGGCGTATGTCCCAGGTCGTGGCCATAGGCGGCAGCCTCGGTGAGGTCTTCGTTGAGCTGGAGCCCCCGGGCGATGGTCCGGGCGATCCGGACCACCTCAATGGTGTGGGTCATACGGGTGCGGTAGTGGTCTCCTTCTGGCTGCAAAAAGACCTGGGTCTTGTGCATCAGTCTCCGAAAAGCCTTGGAGTGGATGATCCGGTCAATATCGCGCTGAAAGCAGGTCCGTACCGGGCAGGGCTCCACAGGCCGCGCCCGCCCTCTGGAGTCCTCTGCCAGACAGGCGTAGGGCGAGAGAAAGCGCCGCTCCTGCGCTTCCCGGCGTTCCCGTTCCGTCAAGGCATCTCACCTCCCCAATCAGGTCTGAAGTGTTATACGCCGCTGACGATAAAAAATCCTGCCTGCACGAAAAATTTTTCGGCCTATCTGCGCGCTTCGGAGGGGGGCTCCCCCCGTGCGGTCAATGGCGCCGCCCGGAAGGTATGCCCATTGACCGCAGGCGAGACCCCTCCGGCGGTGAGTTCCACCACCCGGGCGGCAAAGGCATCCTCTTTTCCCTCGGGCAGAAGAAGTGCGAGTCCCACATCGGCGGCGTAGTCGATCTCGCCCAACACACCGCCGGCCTCCTCTGCCTCCAGCTTGATCCGTTCCAGAAGGTGGTAAGGGAAGCGCAGCTCAACCTGGGACCATCGGCGGACCACCGAGATGCCGGCGGCATCCAGCGCATCCTTGGCGCTCTGAGTATAGGCGCGGACCAGCCCGCCGGCCCCCAGCAGCACACCGCCGAAATACCGGGTCACGACACAGACCACATCCACCACGCCCTCCCGCTGAAAGACGTTGAGCATGGGCTGTCCGGCTGTGCCCTGGGGCTCCCCATCGTCGGAATAGCGTTCTGTGCCGTCTTTGAGCCGGTAGCACCAGCAGTTGTGCCGGGCGTCATAGTGTTTCTTTTTTGTCTCCTCGATCCTGGCCCGGGCCTCCGTCTCGCTCTCCACCTGCCACACCTGGCCGATAAACCGGGAGCGTTTTTCTACCAATTCTGTTTCGGAATGCTCCGTCGGGATATAATATGCCGAATATTCCGTCATAGCTGGCCCTCATTTCTCAGCGATCCAGAAGATATTCTTCCATCTGTCCCAGCAGCCTGGACGTGCATACTGCGGTCACCAGAATGGTCTCGCCGTACTCCACCGACTCCACCTTGGCTTCCTGGTACAGGACATCCAGCAGTCCGCCTTTGTCGTAAGGCAGGGAGAGGGTCACCCGGTGGGCGCCGGCATCCAGCCGGTCACCGATCATGCTCCGAAGCCGGTCCAGCCCTTCCCCCGTCCTGGCGGAAACGGTGACGATGTCCTCCCCATGGGGCAGGATATCGCCGTGATAGCGGTCACACTTGTTGAACACATCGATCCTGGGCGTCTCCGAGGCTCCCAGCTCATGGATGAGGGACTCCACCACCGCCGCCTGTTCCCGCCACTCCGGATTGGAGGAATCAATGACATGGAGGAGCAAATCGGCAAAGGAGAGCTCCTCCAGGGTGGCCTTGAAAGCCTCCACCAGGTGGTGGGGCAGCTTAGAGATAAAACCGACCGTATCCGAGATGAGCACGGTGCAGGTGTCTGAGATCTCCAGGGTCCGTGTCGTCGTGTCCAGGGTGTCGAAGAGACGGTCATTGGCGGGAATGTCCGCACCGGTGAGGGCGTTGAGCAGCGTGGATTTCCCGGCGTTGGTGTAGCCCACGATGGCGACCACCGGGACTTCGTTCTTCTCCCGACGGGAGCGTTGAGTGGCCCGCACCCGACGCACCTGCTCCAGATCCTCCCGCAGCTTCTGGATCTTCCGGTGGATGTGCCGGCGGTCGGTCTCCAGCTGGGTCTCACCGGGACCGCGGGTACCGATGGCGCCCTCCTGCCGCTCCAGGTGGGTCCACATGCCCAACAGCCGGGGCAGCAGATATTGGTACTGGGCCAGCTCCACTTGGAGCCGGCCCTCCTTGGTCCTGGCCCGCTGGGCGAAAATGTCCAGAATCAGGGCGGAGCGGTCCAGCACGGACACGCCCAGCTCATCGGAGAGGACCCGCTGCTGGGAGGGAGAGAGCGCGTTGTCAAAAATGACCATGGTGGCGCCCATTCCCTGGACCAGCTCCTTTACCTCAGCCACCTTGCCCTCTCCGATAAAGGTGCGGGAGTCCGGGGTGTCCTTGTTTTGCAGCACGGTGCCCACGCAGACGCCGCCCGCAGTCTCCAGGAGGGCAGAGAGCTCCTCCATGGACGAATCGCTGGCGTTCTCCTCCCGGCTCAGACAGCCGGCATTGAGACCCACCAGTACTGCCCGGTCGATCTTCTTTTCGGTATGGTCAGTCATAGCACCTCCGGGACTGTGTCCCTCATTTCTTTCGATATGCCTCCACGATCTTGCCGATATACATTCTGTGGTAGTCCTTTTCAGGGTACCATTTGGAGTCCGTCTCCGGGTCCAGGAAGTGGGCGGGATCCATGTCCTGCCAGTACGCCTTCCGGCACACCAGGACCAGCTCCGCCTCAGCAAAGTAAGGCGCGCCGCCCTCACCGGTACAGACCGTAAAGCCGCACTCCTTTACCTTATCTACCTCCCGGCCACTCTTGGCACCGCAGAGCGCCAGCGCCCGCCGGTACTCAGGGCCGAAAAAGGAGAGGGTAAAGAAATCGCTTTTCTCTACAAATTCATAGGTATATCGCTGTGGACGGATGTAGCAGGTGGCCACATCACTTCCCCAGAGCACGCCCAGGCCGCCCCAACTGGCGGTCATCGTGTTGCAGCGCTCCCCTGTTCCGGCGGTAATGAGCATCCACTGCTCGCCAATCAGGGAGAATACGTTCTGATCCAGACCTTTCACATCACATTTTTCCAGCATATC
Source organism: Intestinimonas sp. (assembly GCF_026169115.1). Classification (GTDB taxonomy): domain Bacteria; phylum Bacillota; class Clostridia; order Oscillospirales; family Oscillospiraceae; genus Intestinimonas. The sequence goes on from NZ_JAPFEA010000132.1 coordinate 7,772, forward strand.
GGCGCCCTCCTAGTTACAGTATGGCTCTGTCTGAAAATGGCTCTGTCTGAAAGCAGTATATGCGAAAAGACCCGCGCCGAAACCGACGCGGGCCTCATGAGACGATCGCTTACTTCTGGTCCAAACCGAACTTCTTGTTGAAGCGGCTCACGCGACCACCCGTATCCACCATCTTCTGCTTGCCGGTGAAAAAGGGGTGACACTTGGAGCAAACTTCCACGCGGATGTCCTTTTTGGTAGAGCCGGTCTCGATCACATTACCACAGGCACACTTGATCGTGGTCTGCTGATAATTGGGATGAATACCTTCCTTCATTGCTGTTTCACCTCTTTCTCGTTCCGGATGAGACGGCGCAGCAAACCTCCACGCCTTACAAACGCTAGAATATAATAGCACAGTGCAGGACAGAATGCAACTGTTTTTTCAATTTTTCCCTGTACTTTTTTCTTGCGCCTCTATAATAGCTCCACGGCGCGGTCCAGTTGGAAAAACCACAGCACCTTTCGGACTACTTTCCGGCCGGTGATCTCCTCCAGCGCGCGGCTGTACGCCGTAAGCTGCGGACGGTAGGACTCCGAACGGGCCTGAAGCTCCTCCTCCCCGATCCGGTCGGTTTTGAAGTCCACCACGGTGATGCCCTCCAAAGTCTCAAACCAGCAGTCCACTACACCTTGGAAAAGTACCTCCTCCCTCTCTCCTGCCTGAGGATAGTAGTCACGGGCAGGAACCAGGATGGAGAACTTGAATTCCCGCTGAAGGGTATCCGAAGCAAGAAGTTCCCGGCCCAAGGGCGAGGAAAAGAGGGCCGCAATGCGAACGGGATCTGCGGCTTCCCCCTGCTGCTGGGTGATGACCTGCTCCAGGACCAGGCGTCGGATCTCCTCGGTCACGCCGTGGCGGGTGGTGCATTTTGTAAAATCAATGAATTCCATCACCAGATGGATGGCAGTCCCCTTCTGAGCCGGCGTCAATCCCAATTCTGCTGCTGCAAAGCGTGGTCTTGGAAACAGGATGGGCCGCTGCGGCTGGGGGGCAGCCTCCGCCGCTTCCTGATCCAGATGTCTGCCCTTGAGCTGGGTTGCGGTCAGCTTGGAGGGGATGAGCGTGTCCTCCTGATGGGGGTAGCGCCAGGTCAGGCATTGGGTCAGGGCCTCCAGGTCTTGCTCGGCTGTCTCTGGTTCTCCATCTGCCGGTACTAGCCGTCTGTATACCGGCACGGCGCCCAGGTCGCTGCCGTCTACCCAGCGGATATCCCAGCCTGGACCGCAGTCGGCTGTGGTCACAGGGAGATCCCGTTCCATGGCCCGCCGGAGCGCACCGGCATCGGGACGGGCCAGCACCGAAAGCAGGAGCCACTGGGCCGCCGACTGGGTCCCAAGAAGGGCCTGGGGGTCTACCGGACAGGCGGCGTCCTCTGCCAGTCTGCGCAGGTCTCTGGCTCCGCCGGTCAGGGCACAGGTGAGGATCAGCTTCTCCTTAGCTCGGGTCATGGCTACATAGAGCAGTCGCAGCTCCTCCGCCATCATTTCCCGTTCCAGCTGGGCGGCAACCGCCTGTCGGGCCAGAGTAGTGTACTCCACCATCTTCTCCGGGTCAAGTCCTTTGGGCCCCACCCCCAGCCTGGGATGAAAGAGCATGGGCTTTTGCATATCCTCCCGGTTGAGCCGCCGGGCCAGCCCGCACAGAAATACCACCGGGAACTCCAGTCCCTTGGAGCGGTGGATGCTCAGAATGCGCACGCCGCTCCCCTCCCCGGCCGGACTGGGCGAGGACAGCCGTCCGCCGGCATCCAGGACCCGGTCCAGATAGGAGAGGAAGCCATAGAGGCCCTTGTGCCCTGCGGACTCAAACTGCCTGGCACACTCTGTCAGGGCCAGCAGATTCCGCCGCCTGGTCTCTCCGTCACCCCGGGCATCAAAAATACCAAGGAGTGCAAAGCGGTCATAGACCTCCCACAGGAGCTGGTGACAGCTCATGTCACAGGCCAGGTCCCTCAATCGGTCCAGTTCATCCAGAAACTCCCTGACGTCAGCGCCGTTGTCAGCCAGGAGCGCGTCATAGAAATCAGTGTCCGAAGCGGCGGAGCGGATCTGAGAGAGCCGGTCTGCCGAAAAACCCCACACTGGGGAGCGGAGCACGGAAATGAGCGGGACATCCTGTCGGGGGTTATCGATGACCCGCAGGCAGGAGAGGGCCACTGACACCTCAGTGGAGGCGAGGAAGTCCTCTCCGCCCTCCGCCTCCCAGGCCAGCCCCTGTTCGCCCAGGGCCTTTGCATAGTGGCGCAGAACAGTTCCGGGGGAACGGAGCAGGATCACCACATCACCCTGCTCCAGGGGGCGCGTCCCTCCTTTGCCGTCAGACACTGGGAAACCGCTGTCCAGCAGAGCACGGATACGCCGGGCCGTAAAGCGGGCCTCCAGCAGATCCCGGGGTGTCTTTTCTTCTGTACCGTCTGTTTCCACTCCAGAGAGGTCCAGGGCATCCAGCTCCACAGCGTAGTCCTCCGCCTGACCGGGGAATTCTGCGCCCGGATAGAGGGCTTCGTCCGCCGTGTAGTCCATCTCTCCGAAGGAGACCGACATGATGTTGCGGAAGAGGAAGTTGGTCCCCTCCAATACCTGGGGCCGGGAGCGAAAGTTCCTTGTCAGAAGGATGCGGCGGTCCTCCCCCTCTCCCGCCTGTTCACGGGGCTTGAAGGCGCGATATTTCCCCAGGAAGATGGTGGGGTCGGCCAGACGGAACCGATAAATGGACTGCTTTACATCGCCCACCATAAAGAGCTTCCGTCCATTCCCGGAAATGGCGTCAAAAATGGCGTTTTGCGCCTCGTTGGTGTCCTGGTACTCGTCCACCATCACCTCAATGTACCGGCTGGCCACCAGTCCGGCCAGCTCGGTGGCCGAACCGTCCGCTTCCCGCAAAAGCCGGATGGCCAGATGCTCCAGGTCAGAGAAATCCAGGAGCCGCCGGCGGCGCTTGAGCGCGGTGTAAGCATCCGAAAAATCCTCCACAAGAGCAAAGAGGACCTGGACCGCCGGAGCCACCGACCTCAGATCCTCCAACAGCTGCCCGCTGCCGTCGGCGAATCGCTCTGAGAGTTTCCCGATCCGTTTCTTGCAGGCATCCCGAATGGCCTTGATCCGCTCCTGAGCAGCGGGGTCCTCACAGCTCCGCACTGCCCCCATACGCGGGAAAGAGACGGCAGCCTTTGCCGCCGCCTGGTCCCAGCCCTGGCCCAGAGCAGTTTCAAACGCCTCCAGGTCGGCCAGACTCGTGGCGAGACTGGGGGCATAGCTCCGACTGAGCTTTTCATCGACCTCACACAGCGCAAGGGCCTCCGTCATCCTGACCCGCCAATAGCCGACCTGCTCCTGGGCCTGCTCCAGCAGCAGTCGTCCCCAGACGGTCTCCCCAGCGTCAGAAATATCCGTCAGGTCGAAAGCACGGCCCTGTATTTCCAGCCAGGCGTGGGGGTCTGGGTGGCTTTGGACCTTGTTGTAGATGTCCAGGGCGATCTCCACCAGACGGCTGTCATCCCGCCCGGCGGACATGGTATCCAGCAGGCAGGCAAAACCGCTCCCATCGGAAATGGTCTCATACCGCGCCTCCAGTACCTGGTCCATGGCCAGGAGCATCAGAGCGCCGGCCTCGCTCTCGTCACACAGCCGCAGATCGGCTTCCAGATCCAGCAGATGGCCGTGCTCCCGCAGGAGCTGGGCGCAGAACGCATGGATGGTGGAGATCTGGGTCTTATAGAGCAGCATGGCCTGTCGCCGCAGGTGCCGGTCCTCCGGATTTTCCGCTATGCGGGCGGAGATCTCCTGGGCAATGCGGCCCCGCAGCTCTGCCGCCGCCGCCTTGGTGTAGGTGATGACCAGGAAACGGTCTATGTCTGCCCCCTCAGCCTGGACCCGGCGGAGAAGACGCTCTACCAGCACCCTGGTCTTGCCGGAACCGGCGGCGGCAGCGACCAGCAGCCCACCGCCCCGGTCCTCTACCACCGCACGCTGCTCCTCTGTCAGCGGAAAACCCACAAAACCACCCCCGTTCCCATTCGCTCAATCGTCATGGCCGTCCTCCTGCTCTATAAAATCCCAAAAGTGTTCGCCATCAATAGATGGAAAGTATCTTCGCCTGTCATTCCCGTTTCCATCCTCAAAGTGGCAGGCGGCTGCATAGTCGCAGTAGAGGCAGGCATTCTTTTCCGGTCCGCGCCAGTATGGATCAGCATCAATGACCCCTGATGAGAGTTCTCCGGCGATCTCCATCAGGATGCGCTGGATGTGCGTTTTCAGCCTGCCCAAACGCTCGGCGGTCACCAGAGCTTCACCGGTAATCGCACCTGTACGGCTGGAGACCTTTACAGGTAGAAAACGCGGGCCATGCTCGCCCATGGCTTCCATGGCCTCCAGTACATCTGGATCGTCCAGCAGCAGGCCGTGACGCCGCAGTTCGGCGTCAGTCTGTTTCCGTCGCTCCTCCTCCGTCATGATGCGGCTCCCCTTGGCAACCGCTGCCCTGGCCGGCAGGTAGAGCACGCCCGCCGGTGTGATGGCATAATTGTAAAGCGATTCTCCTTTCTCTTCCAGTGTGAAGAGGTAGAGGAGCATTTGAAGGCCCAGACCATTCCAGACCTCGGTGAGATCAAAGGATTTCCGGCCTGTTTTGTAGTCGACCACCCGGAGATAGAGCCGACCATCGTGGACCCAGCCATCCACGCGGTCCACAAAGCCGGAGACGCTGACGGTGATCCCAGCTGCGGTAAGCTCCACAGGGGGCAGGTCTCCCCGGTCGCCGAAGCCCAGCTCAAAGGAAATGGGCTGAAATTGAGAGACGGAGAGCTCCTCCAGTACGTTTTCCACTACTTGGGTCACCGGACGGCTGAGCCTGTGAAAGAGATAGATAAAGCGGGGCGTTTTATTCTCCAGTCCCCCGAGCTCCTGGGCGATGTAGGTCTCCATAATGGTATGGATCTGCTGACGTACGATGGTTCTGTCCCAGGTCCACCCGCCACTGCCCTCCTCCACTTTCCAGGCAGTATCCTTAAGAATGTGTTCCAGGACATAGTGGACGAAGGTGCCGTACTCCGGCGCCTGGAATCCAGCGGCCTGTCGGGGCCTGGCCTTCAGCCCAAACTGCATGAAATAGGAAAAGTGGCAGGAGCGGTACTTGTCCATCCGGGAGGCGGACATGGGGACTCTCTGCCCATAAAGTCTGGCCACGGAGTCCGGACAAAGCCTTCCCCGTTCCAGAGACATTCCACGCTCCAGGCGCTCTGCCAAGGACGCCAGTACATCCTGCTGCCTGAGGATACGCAGCACCTCGGGATGGGCTCCCGCCATTTCCAGCGCGGCCCGGGGCGCCGCCAGGCGGAAGTCCTCCGCTAGGCCCTTCTCCCGCACAGGCACTACATCTGGAAAGAGACGGCGCAGGCGCTCCCACAGGAAGGAGGGACTACGCTCTTCGCCTTGTGGGCCAAGGGCCGCCCAGCTCACCGTCAAGTGGCAGTCGGGGCGCGCGCAGGCGGCATAGACGATGGTCATTTCACGGTCCAGCTTGTCGGTGAGCTGTGGGGAGAGCTCCAGGCCCATAGAGGCGAGGAGACTTCTATCGTCATCCGTGAAGAGTCCGGGGGCCGGCGTCACCTGCGGCAGAGCGCCGTCATCAGCCCCCAGAAAGAAAAGGGCAGCGCAGCGGCGATCCCCCAGCCGTGCGGCATCACCGGCAGTCGCCCGGTCCAGGGAGACGGGGATGGCGCCCACGTCATACTGTGCGAGCACCAATTTGAACAACTGGGCAAACTCCTCCATTCCCAGGGGGGTATGCCCCAGGATGGCGGCACACTGCTCCAAGCCGCCGCAGAGGATCTCCCACAGCTGGCTGTACTCCTCCGCCCGTTTGAGCTCCCCCCGCGCCCGAAGGGCCTGGGCCCGCTCCTCCAACCGCTGCGGCAGCTGGATGGACTCCAAAAATTTGTAAAGGGAAATCGCTTGTCCCTCTCCAGTTTCGTTGGTATTTGAGTGGAGTTGCTCCAACGGCTCCACCAGCTGCCGCCGCACTGCATCAAGATGGTCCAAAAGGGCCTGGTCCCCCTCCGTCATGGGGAACCCGTAACCTCTGGGATGCATGGTCCAGGGCGCAGATGTCGTCCATCGACTCCCTTTCAGGTCCCACTTCAAGGCGTAATTTTCCAGAAGGTCACAATCTGAACGGGAAATGCCGGTAAGACCGGTCTTCAGGTAGCGGAACAAATCCTCCCTGTCGTACCCCCCTGCAACCACATCCAACGCACCCATGACCACCGCAAAGACCGGCTTTTGCAGGACGTCAGTCACGCTGTCCAGAAAGACGGGGATTCCATAGCGTCCAAAAACCTCCTCGATCAGCGGGGCATACGCATCAAACCCTCTGGCCACAACGCCGATCTCACGAAAGCGAAGCCCTTCCTCCCGCACCAGCCGCAGGATCTCCGCAGCGGTCCATTCCACCTCGGAGCGCGGGGAGACCGCCGTGAACAGCTTGACGCCCTCTGTCTCCCCTTTCCAGGCATGAGACGTCTCGGAAAACAAGTGTTCTTCAATATAGGAAAGCTCTTTTGCTTTACAGTGATTCCGGCCTCGCAGCACCTCGGTCTCTACTGGTATATGGTCCGTCCGGGCGGCTCTGGTCAACTGGGCTATGGTCCGCCGCGCAGGGGCGAAGATCCCGGCTTCTTGCTGCTCCTCTCCCCCGTCGCAGGTGAGCGACACAGTAAGCGATCCGGCCTGTCTCCACAGCTGCCGAAGGACTTGAATTTGCTGCGGTGTAAAGTCTGTAAAGCCATCTACGTATACAGTGCTTCCCTGTGCCCAGCTGCTCTCGGACAGGCCCTCGGCCAGCCGGGTGAGCCGGTCTCTGGGGTCTGCGGCCACCCGGGCGGTCAGAGCGTCATAAGCGCCGAAGATCAGCCCCAGATCCCGGAGCTTCTCCCCCGCCTGACCAGGAAGCTCCTCCCCCGCCCTCGTGAGATCTTCCGGAGAAACACAGTACTGCTTGCACTCGTCCAGAGTGGCCAGCAGTCCGGAGAGGAAGGCGGGCTTCTGAGAGGGCCGGGCATAGATGGTGAGCGCGGTAGAGACTGCCTTCCGCGCGGCACACATGAGTAGGACCCGTCCTCCGGGGTCCAATGCCGGTGCGGCCAGACCGCCGGCATTGGCCAACACTCGGCTGGCCAGTCTGGTAAAGGAGAGCACTTCGGCGTGAAGACAGGCGCGGTTTCCCGCCACAGCACACAGCCGCCGCTCCATCTCGTGGGAGGATTGCTCTGGAACGATAATCAGGTGCCGTCCCTTTTTTGCAGCTGCGACCCGTTCCAGGATCGCAGCTGTTTTTCCTGCTCCGGCCCGTCCCAAAAGAAGCTTTAGCATTGGGCTCCCCCCTTCCTCACATGGTGCTCTCTCATTTGATGCCGTGGCTTTCCAGCCAAACAAACAGCTGTTGCAGCATCAGTTTCTCCCCCAAAAGCTCCCGGAACCGGGCGCTTTTTTGTTTTCCTGCCGCCCGCAGGGGCGCCATCTGTTCCTCCAGGCACACCTTTTTGATACACAGCGCCTGATAGGCGTCCTCAAAACAGGCGAGGCGTGCCAGTGCGGCCTGTTCCAGGCCGATCGGCACCAGCCATTCCTCTCCTTCACGCCTGGTATATCGCTCCATGTGTCCTCTCTCCTTCTCTTTTGGGCCTGACGAAAAAAGGCCCGCGTCCATCACTGGCGCGGGCCTTTTGGAGTGTATTACTGGGGATTGACCGTGTAGTTGGGGGCCTCCCTGGTGATGTAGATATCATGGGGATGGCTCTCCTTCAGACCGGCGCTGGTGATCTGGATAAACTGGCCATTGCTGCGCAGATCCTCAATGGTGGCACATCCGCAGTAGCCCATACCGGCCCGCAGTCCGCCCATCATCTGATAGATGGTTTCGCTCAGGCCGCCCTTGTAGGGAACGCGGCCCTCTACGCCCTCGGGGACCAGCTTTTTGTTGTTCTCCTGGAAATAGCGGTCCTTGGAACCCTTTGCCATGGCGCCAAGGGACCCCATGCCCCGATAGACCTTAAACTGACGTCCCTGATAAACCTCGGTGTCCCCAGGGGACTCCTCACAGCCGGCCAAGAGCGAGCCGAGCATGACTACATTGCCGCCGGCCGCGATGGCCTTGACGATGTCGCCGGAGTACTTGATGCCGCCGTCTGCAATGATAGGAACGCCATATTCAGCGGCCACACAGGCGGCGTCATACACAGCGGTGATCTGGGGAACGCCGATGCCGGCCACCACGCGGGTGGTGCAGATAGAACCGGGGCCAATACCGATCTTCACGCAGTCGGCGCCAGCTTCGATGAGGGCGCGAGTACCCTCCGCAGTGGCCACGTTACCAGCGATGAGCTGTACATCGGGGCAAAGGGCCTTGATACGCTTGACACACTCCAGGATGTTGTGAGAGTGCCCGTGGGCAGAGTCCAGGCACAGCACATCGACTCCGGCCTCCACCAAGGCGGTCACCCGGTCCATGACGTCGGAGGTGGCACCGATGGCAGCACCCACCAGCAGACGGCCCTTCTCGTCGCGGGCGGAATTGGGATAGACCTCTGCCTTTTCAATGTCCTTGATCGTAATGAGTCCCTTGAGATGGAAGTCATCGTCTACAATGGGCAGCTTCTCAATCTTGTGCTTGCGGAGGATCTGCTTGGCTTCCTCCAGGGTGGTGCCCTCTTTGGCGGTGACCAGATGGTCCTTGGTCATCACGTTGTCAATCAGCTGGTCCATGTCCTCTTCAAACTTCATGTCCCGGTTGGTGATGATGCCGATGAGCTTACCGTGGTCGCAGATGGGCACACCGGAAATGCGGTATTTCGCCATGAGCTCGTCAGCCTCAGCCAAAGTGTGACCGGGAGCCAGCCAGAAGGGGTTGGTAATGACGCCATTTTCACTGCGCTTCACCATATCCACCTGCTCGGCCTGCTGGCCGATGGACATGTTCTTATGGATGATGCCGATACCGCCCTCACGGGCGATGGCAATGGCCATCCGATACTCGGTGACTGTATCCATGGCGGCACTCATCACAGGGATGTTCAGGCGGATCTTTTTGGTGAGCTGGGTGTGCAGGTCGATGTCTGCGGGCAGGATATTGCTCTCCGCGGGGATCAGCAGCACATCGTCAAAGGTCAGACCCTGCCGCACGAACTTACTGGCGGCATCCGTATGGAACATGGACTCCACTCCTTCGTTTGTTTTCATTGCATCCTGGTGGTGAAAAACATATTTGATATATTTTATGCCCCTGGCTGAAGGTTGTCAAGAGGGGAAATCGTCAATGCCGCATCAAATCTGGCCTTTCCCTCCGCACCGTCTCCCTGAACATAAAAAGTATCTCCCTTGCGGCCTGCGGAGAGAAGAAGCCTCTCCCCCGCCCGGCACTCCTTCAAATAACCGATCTGGACCTCGGAGATAAAATGTCCGCTTCCCTCCTGCTCCAGATGGACTGCATCGCAGGCGTAATCGGCGTAATGGACATTGTTGACGTGGCCGTTTACGTCGCAGTCGCTGTACCAGAGCTGCCGCTCTCCCGCCTCGTTCAGTGTGATTGGTATGCGCAGCTTGGGCAGCATATGGCTTTTGCAGCGATCCCCGCCGGAGGTATTGACAAACTCCGAAAGCTCAGACACACGGCGGAGCTTTCGGGTCTCTGCGTCGGCCAGAACCCACAGGCTCACGCCTTCCCCGATGCGGGTCCCATCCCGAAAGATATCGAAATCACGATACATGGAGACGCCGTGATTGCTGCCCCGGTGCCAGGTCTGAACCGTCAGCTCTTCATTCCAATAAACAGGCACATCCAAATGATACCAGATCCGGGCAAGCATCCAGAACACGCCATGGCCGTGGAGCATCTCCTCCCGGGAGACATGAAGGGCCACCGCAGCACTGGTGGCGGCCTCCTGAAGAAAGTCCATCATGGCCGATGGGCGGCACAGGCCAAAGAGGTCGGTATCCCGGGCGCCCACCCGAAAGGAAGCCTCATGGATCATGGCTCAATCCCCCTTTCCCCTAATGCACAGGGTCTGCTTGCAGCACAGATCGCCCAGATCGTCTGCGGTGGCCGCAGGGATACGCAGGGCGGCGCCGCAGTGTCCGCAGATCAGGTCTACCGAGCTGAAGTTCACTTGGAGCCGCCACTCCCTGGAGCCGCAGGTGCAGGAGACCCCGCCCCGCTGGGCGATATCCCGAAGCTCAGAGAGGACCTCGTGCATGATGACCTCATCCAGAAATGTGCCCTTCTCCCCGGCTGCCGCTTCCAGCTTGTCCACGGCCTCCTCCAAGCGCTCCATAGCGGCAAAAACCGGCCCCTCCTCCCCTACATAGCAGCAGTCCAGACCGGAGGCGGCACAGGAAAACGCCAAGGCCTTTTCATGGAGGAAAGCATGGGTGGAGCAGGTCACAGTGTGTTCCCGTCCGCAGAAGAGACAGGGCACGGTCAGCTTCACCCGGTCCCCGATCATCTCTGTCTTTAGTGCCGATTTCCCGCAGGGACAGGGGATCTTTCCGGGGGCCGCCGCCAGAGAGAATACAGTTTTTTCAACCACCACAGCCTGCCGGCACTCTGGACAGAGGTAGGCGACGGTGCGTTTCGGCTCTTCAATCATAGCGATCATTCTCCATCCTGACGATAAATATGTGACTTTATTATATCGCATTTTCCTCCATTTGACCAGCAGTCGCACCGCCAAAATGCGCCCTCATATTTTCCGGAAAACTGTTCAAACTAGTTCTGTTTCGTTCCATCCCCGCAGACAGGAGGAGACGTGATGGGTACAAAAAAATTGGGAAAACAGACACTGGCCTTTGTCGCACCCCCCACCATCGCCGGTTACGCCAGTGTGGTGGGGAAAAAAGAGGGACAGGGACCTCTCGCAGGCGCCTTTGATCTCATCAATCAGGATGACAGCTTTGGGGAGTCCAGCTGGGAAAAAGCGGAGAGCACCATGCAGCGTATGGCGCTTGAGACAGCGTTGGATAAGGCTGGGCAGTCTCCCTCCGGCCTGGACCTTCTCTTCGCCGGTGACCTGCTCAATCAATGTATTGCCTCCTCCTTCGCCGCCCGTGGGCAGGATGTCTCCTTTCTGGGGCTCTACGGCGCCTGCTCCACTATGGCGGAAGGGTTGGCACTGGCCGCCATGGCCCTGGATGGGGGCTTCGGTGAACGGGCGGCAGCGGTGGCCTCCTCCCACTTCTGCTCGGCTGAGCGGCAATACCGCACCCCCCTGGAATACGGCGGGCAACGCACACCAACTGCCCAGTGGACGGTGACCGGCGCCGGCGCCTGTGTCCTCACTTGTCAGGGAACGGGACCCTGTATCACCCACGCTACCCTCGGCAAGGTGATAGACAAGGGCATCAAGGACGCCAACAACATGGGGGCTGCCATGGCCCCTGCCGCCTGTGATACGCTCGCCGCCCATTTCTCCGATACTGGCCGGCGGCCCTCTGACTATGACCTTATCGTCACCGGGGATCTGGGCGAGCTGGGCAAGTCCATCGTTTTGGACCTGTTTCGCTCTGACGGCGTGGAACTGCCCAACTACGACGACTGCGGCGTGATGATCTTTGACCTCCCCGCCCAGGACGTCCACTGCGGCGGCTCCGGCTGCGGCTGCTCTGCCGTCGTCCTCAACGGCTATCTGCTCCGGGGCATGGCGGCCGGGCGCTGGAAAAAGATCCTCTTCTGCGGTACCGGGGCTCTGCTCTCCCCCATTTCTTCTCTCCAGGGAGAGAGCATCCCAGGCATCTGTCACGCCGTGGCCATTTCTACCGGGAAAGGAGGATAATAGGATGGATGGTATTTTGCCCTATCTCCGGGCCTTCCTCTGCGGCGGGACCCTTTGCCTCATCGGACAGGTGCTCATCGACCGTACGAAGCTCACCCCCGCCAAGATCCTGGTACTCTATGTGGTATCTGGGGTGGTGCTGGGCGGACTGGGGATCTATCAGCATGTGGTCGATTTTGGCGGCGCTGGAGCCACTGTCCCTCTGACCGGCTTTGGGTATCTGCTGGCAAAAGGGGTGAAGGAAGCGGTCGCTCAGGACGGTCTCCTGGGGGCCTTTACCGGCGGCGTCACAGCCGCCGCCGGCGGAATCGCCGCCGCCATTTTTTTCGGCTGCGTGGTTGCGCTTCTCTTCAAGCCCAAGCCAAAAGGGTAAAAAAGGTCCGGCGTACCCCAGTACGCCGGACCTTTTGCTTGTTTAACAGATGAACATGGCGTCGCCAAAGGAAAAGAACCGATACCTTTCCCGGACAGCCTCCTCATAAGCTGCCAGGATATGTTCCCGTCCGGCCAGAGCGGAGACCAGCATCACCAGGGTGGACTCCGGCAGGTGGAAGTTGGTGACCAGGGCGTCCAGGACCTTGAAGCGGTAACCGGGATAGATATAGATGCTGGTCCAGCCGGCGGACTCCTTTAATGTCCCGTCTTCGGCGGCCCAGGACTCAATGGTCCGGCAGGAGGTGGTGCCCACACAGATCACCCGTCCGCCCCGCCGACGGGTCTCATTGATGGTCTCCGCCGTTTCCTTGGAGATCATGCAGTATTCGGCGTGCATCTCATGATCTGTGATCTCCTCCTCCTTCACAGGGCGGAAGGTTCCCAGACCCACATGGAGGGTCACATAGGCCAGAGAGACGCCCATCGCCTTGATCTGCTCCAGCAGATCCTTGGTGAAGTGGAGTCCCGCGGTGGGAGCCGCCGCCGAGCCCACTTCACGGGAGTATACCGTCTGATATCGCTCCGGGTCCTGGAGCTCCGCTTTGATATAGGGTGGCAGCGGCATTTTGCCCAGCTGCTCCAGCAGCTCCAGAAAGATTCCCTCGTAGTTGAAGCGGACCAACCGATTACCCCCCTCCAGGGTCTCGGTGACCTCTGCCGTCAGCAGCCCGTCCCCAAAGGACAGCTTGGTCCCGGGCTTCATTTTCTTGCCCGGGCGGACCAGGCACTCCCAGGTCTTGTCTCCCTTGTCGTTGAGCAGCAGCACCTCCGCCGCCCCACCGCCGGGCTCCCGGTGGCCCAGCAGGCGAGCGGGCAGCACGCGGGAATCGTTGAGCACCAGGCAGTCGCCCGGACGCAGCAGACTGGGCAGGTCGTAAAAGTGCTTGTGCTCCACCGCTCCAGTCTCTTTGTGGAGCACCATCAACCGGGAAGCGTCCCGCCGGTCCAGCGGCGTCTGGGCGATGAGCTCCTGGGGCAGATCATAATAAAAATCCGATGTTTTCAATTCAAGTTCCTGCTTTCCTTATGGTCTCTCACTCCACCGTGATATCGGTGAAATAGAAGGTCAGAATATCGATGTAGTCCATTCCCCGCAGAGCCATGGCGCGGGCGCCCTGCTGGCTCATCCCCACATTGTGGCCATAGCCTGAGCCGGTAAAGGTGATGGTACTCCCCGTGGAAGTGACCGTTGTGGCAGCCCCCAGCCGGTCAGTTCCCGAAGCGGTGGCCACATAGGGCGTGCCGGTGATGGCGCTCACCGCACCGTCTCCATTCACTGCATAGGCTCCGCTGATTGAAGTAAGGGCATCCGATGCACCATTCACATAATAGCTGCCACCCCCCTCCCCGATGGTGAAGCGGTTGGAACGCAGACCGAACCAGATGCGCATGGTCTCCGGCCCGAAGGACCATTTCTTCCCATTGGCGTCCACAAAAGTGATGGTCTTGGGGTTTCCCGTCTCGCTGAGCTCGGCCACATAGGCATCTGTGATGGCGCCGCAGTTATAGCCCTTGCTCCGGAGCTTATCGGCGGCCTGTGCCTTGCTGACCGTGACCGTCCAGTTGTACTGGGAGATCCCGTCTGCCAGGTCGGCCTCATAGGGATCGACGACCCCCTTTAGGTGGGGCAGATCGGCAGTGGAATTCCAGATATTCCTCACATCCTCCGTAGCGCCTCCATCACTGGCTGAGTAGTAGGTGACGGCCGGCTGTCCACGGTAGCGGACAAATTCCCCGGCGGTCTCCTCAACTGCCTGATCGGTGTTGGAATTGGCCTGGTTCAGGCCCTGGTACATCTGACAGTGGGTATTGTTGCACACGTCGAATCCGCTGCCGGCGTGGTTGGAGGAGATGGTGGCCGCATAGGTCCGGGCGCACACAGCCTGGGCCTTCAATGCCTCCAGGGGCCAGGCGTTGTTCATCTCGTAGGGCAGGACCCCCTTGATATAGTCCTCCAGATCCACGATGTTGATGACGGTGAGATTGCCGCCGTTTCGGCGGTACTGGAAGCCTCCGTAATAGCGATATCCTTTGAACCAGGTCACCGGCGTTACGCTGTCATCCAGACCGGGCTGGATACCCAGGCAGTCATTCTGACCACCGTCGAACTGGAAGATGGGGCGGCCCGTTTTTGTGACCACCACTGTGACCGCATAGCCGCTGGTCCCGGCCACCGCTGCATCGGTCAGCCCCAGGGCAGCCTGGGCCGCCAGGGCCGCCTCTTTGGTGGGATAAGCGCCTACCCGGACATAATAGGTTCCATCGATCCAGGCGGGGAATCCGTTGGTCAGCCCAGACGCTGCGGATTGGGCCTCCTCAAAGGTGGGATAGGTCATGGGGAGCTGGAGGTGGTAGCAGCCCACGGTCACCGCGCCGGCGCCATCCACATAGTTGCCCCCGGAGAAGGTGACATTCTGGGTCTTCACCATGGAGATCTGGGTCTCCGTCGTGCTCCCCACCTGGTGGAAGGCCAGGCCGTCGTCGTACCAGCCGAAGCGGTAGCCGTTCCCCACGCTGTTTTCCAGGTTGGCGCCGGGCAGAGCGGTACTGCCATAAAAGAGGCCTACCCGCAGGGTCTCTTTGATCCCGGCTGCCCCGGCAAAGGCCGCCGAGCAGCCAAGGAAAAGGGCGGCAGTCAGGAGAGCGGTTATCAGTCGCATCGTATGTTTGCCCATGAGGAAGCTCCATTTCTGTCAATTATCGGTTTACATTGTAAAAGAATTGTGCTACACTATCGAAAATACCCATACACATCTCTTTTGTCTTTCCCCCAGCTTGGACGGCTCTCCGTTGGCGCGAGGGATACAGAAGACATTATAGTACAAAACCCAACGCCAATGCAACCGCCGTTTTTCCGGCGGACAGGCACGTTGGGCAGGATTCCCGGATAGAATAGCAAAGAGCATATGATAAATGGAGGTCTGCGACATGGAAAAATACAAGGTAGGCGTGATCGGCGGCACCGGAATGGTCGGACAGCGTTTCATCACTCTGATGGAGCATCACCCCTGGTTTGAACTGGCTGTCATCGCGGCCAGCCCCCGCTCTGCGGGAAAAACCTATCAGGAAGCTGTGGGCAGCCGCTGGGCCATGGATACCCCCATCCCCGCGCAGGCCAGGGATATGGTGGTCATGAACGCCGAGGCCGACGTGGAAAAGATCACCTCCATGGTAGATTTTGTCTTCTCCGCCGTGGACATGAAAAAAGAGGAGATCCGCGCCCTTGAGGAAACCTATGCCCGCCACGAGTGTCCTGTGATCTCCAACAACTCCGCCCACCGGTGGACGGAGGATGTGCCCATGGTCATCCCGGAGGTGAACCCGGAGCACATCCAGGTCATTGAGGCCCAGCGGAAGCGGCTGGGGACAAAGCGGGGACTCATTGCGGTCAAGTCCAACTGCTCCATCCAGAGCTATGTGCCCGCCCTCCATCCCCTGCGCGGCTTTGGCCTGGAGCGGGTCCTGGTGTGTACCTATCAGGCCATCTCCGGCGCCGGGAAGACCTTCCAGTCCTGGCCCGACATGGTGGACAATGTGATCCCCTACATCGGCGGTGAGGAGGAGAAATCCGAGCAGGAGCCCATGAAGGTCTGGGGCCGCCTGGAAAACGGTGTCATCGTCAATGCCGCCAAGCCTGCCATCACCGCCCAGTGTCTCCGCGTCCCCGTCTCCAACGGGCACACCGCCGCCGTCTTCGTGGATTTTGAGAAGGTCCCCTCGATGGATGAGATGAAGGCCATCTGGGCGGAATATCGGGGCCGCGCCCAGGAGCTCAAGCTTCCTTCCGCCCCCGCACAGTTCCTCCGCTATTTTGAGGAGCCGGACCGCCCCCAGGCAAAGCTTGACCGTGACCTGGGCAACGGCATGACCATCTCCATCGGGCGGCTGCGCCCGGATACCCAGTACAGCTATAAATTCGTGTGCCTGTCCCACAATACCCTTCGCGGCGCGGCGGGCGGCGCGGTCGAGCTGGCCGAGCTGCTGTGCGCCGAAGGTTATATTGTCAAGGCGTAAGAGACAATAGAAACAGAGCTTCTTTGCGCCTCCGTGGACAGCATGCCTGTCTGATCGGGAGGTAATTCCAGAATGAGAGAACCTGTTTTTACCGGCGTCTGTCCCGCCCTCGTCACTCCCTTTGACGAAAAGGGCGCCATTGATTATGACCGGTTTGCCCAGCTCATTGATGAACAGATCGCCGCCGGCGTGGATGCCGTCTGTGTTGTGGGCACCACCGGTGAGAGCACGACCATGACCCTGCGGGAGCACATCGCTGCCGTTGACTTCTGCGTCAGGCGCATCAACCACCGGGTGAAGGTCATTGCAGGTGCCGGCAGCAACGACACCTCCACCGCCGTCTACCTTTCCCAGCACGCCGAGGACTCCGGCGCCGACGCCCTTCTCCACGTCACGCCCTATTACAACAAGTGCTCCCAAGCGGGCCTGATCCGCCACTATGAGCACATCGCTGACCGGACCGAGCTGCCCATCATCCTCTATCATGTGCCCTCCAGGACCGGCGTCTCCTTTACCGCCGAGACCTATGCGGTCCTCTCCCAGAACCCAAACATCAACGGCGTGAAGGAGGCCAGCGGAGACCTCAGCCTTGTCGCTCACACCCGCCGGCTCTGCGGCGATGACTTTTTCATCTGGTCCGGAAACGACGACCAGGTGGTCCCCATGATGGCTCTGGGGGCCAAGGGGGTCATTTCCGTGGCGGCCAACATCACCCCCAGGCTCATGGCAGACATGACCCACCTGTGTCTGGACGGCCACTTTGAAGAGGCCGCCCGGCTCCAGCTGGAGCATATGGACCTCATCGACGCCCTCTTCTCTGAGGTCAACCCCATTCCCGTCAAAGCCGCCTTCGACCTTATGGGGAAAGGGGTAGGCGGGCTGCGTCTCCCCCTCTGCGACCTCTCCCCCACCAACCGGGAACGCCTCCGGAGCGCCATGGAGCGGAGCGGTCTGCTCCCACCCCTTCGTGAGTAAGATCACAAGCGAAAGCGGCAGGCTGTGCAAAGCACAGCCTGCCGCTTTCGCATAAAAATGCCGTGGCGGTCCTGACCCTCGCAGATTGGGACCGTCACGGCATTTTTCATATCAATCTATATAGTGGATGGCTGTCAGGCATCTTCTGCCTCTCCACCTCCAGGGTTGCGGCCCGGCAGGGGCTCGCCGTTTCCGTCGATGCCCTTCTTCTCCAGGCGATGGTTGACCCACTCTCGGACCAGCGCATAGAGCACCGCAAAGGTGGGGACGCCCAGCAGCATGCCGGGAAACCCGAACAGGCCGCCGCAGACCACGATGGAGACCAGGACCCAGATGGCGGAGAGACCGGTGCTGTCCCCCAGGATCTTGGGCCCCAGAATGTTGCCGTCAAACTGCTGGAGGGCCAGCACCAGAACGGCAAACCGCAGGGCGGCCCACGGGTCCACAATGATGAGGATCATGATACAGGGCACAGCGCCGATGATGGGCCCAAAGAAGGGGATCACATTGGTGACTCCGATGATAACGGCGATCAGCGTATTATAGGGGATCTGGAGGATCAGGTTGAGAACAAAGCAGAGCACGCCGATGATGGCTGAGTCAATGAGCTTACCGTTGATAAAGCCGACAAAAATTCGGTTGGCCTGACCGCACACCCCCAGGAACCAGGACGCCTTTTTCTTGGGAATGGCGGCGTAGATGAGCTTCTTGAGCTGCGGCACCAGTCGGTTTTTCCCAGAGAGCATGTAGATGGAGGCGATAAAGGCGGTCAGGGCGGAGATGACGCCGCTACCCACGGCCACGCCCAGATTCAGGATCTGGGGCAGGGCCGCACTCACCTTTTCAATCGCGATGGAGGTTAGAGACTGCACAAAATTCTGGTAGGCGGTCAGCATCTCATTGATGCTATCCCCCTCCAGATTGAAGCGGATGATGAGCTCCTGCACGAAGGCGTCCAGACCGCGCATATAGGTGGACATATTGTTGACCAGCTCCACCGCGCTGCTCCAGACCTGGGGCAGAATGAGGTTGAGCAGAATGGCCAGGACTGCGGCAGCCAGGAGGTAAACTGTGACGATGGCCAGTGTGCGGCTATGCTTGTGGTCACAATAGACTTTTTCTTCAAAGAATGTGGTGGGCGTATTGAGCAGGTACGCAATGGCAAAACCGATGATGAAGGGAGAAAGCACACCCGTCACCATCGAGATCTTATCGCGCATGACATCAAACCGGTAGAGCACAAAATAGAACAGGATACCGATGAGCACGACGATCAGATTTGAGATCGTACGCGTGTCCAGCGGCCACGGTTTTTTCTGCACGGCATCAGGTCCCCCCTCATACATGATTGTTCTTATTGTAACATGGGCTGTTTCCCGTGTCTAATCATTCTTTCTTAAGAATCACAAAAGATTCTGAAAAGGCGGACGCCGTGCTCAGGCGTCCGCCCATTTCATCAGACCAGAACGGCCCGATGGAAGACCTTCTTCCCTTTTTTGATGGTGGCGCCCTCGCCCTCCAGCGCGGCGGCGGGCACCGTGGCGGCGGTGTCGGTCACCTTCTCGCCGTTGAGCTCCACGCCGCCCTGCTGGATGAGCCGGCGGGCCTCGCCCTTGGAGGGCGTGAGACCGCACTTCACCATCAGGTCCACCACCGTGATCTGGCCGTCGGTAAGGTCGGCGGCAGAGAGCTCGGTGGTCGGCATATTGCTCTTGTCGCCGCCGGTGGAGAACAGCGCCCGAGCGGCGTCCTGGGCCTTTTGGGCCTCTTCGGTCCCATGGACCAGCTGCGTGAGCTCAAAGGCCAGGATCTCCTTGGCGGTATTGAGCTGCGCGCCCTCCCACTTGTCCATCTCGTCGATCTGCTCAATGGGCAGGAAGGTGAGCATCCGCAGGCATTTGAGCACATCGGCGTCACCCACGTTGCGCCAGTACTGGTAGAAGTCGTAAGGGCTGGTTTTGTTGGGGTCCAGCCATACGGCACCGGACTGGGTCTTGCCCATCTTCTTGCCCTCGGAGTTGAGCAGCAGTGTGATGGTCATGGCGTGGGCGTCTTTGCCCAGCTTGCGGCGGATGAGCTCGGTGCCGCCCAGCATGTTGGACCACTGGTCGTCTCCGCCGAACTGCATGTTGCAGCCGTAGTGCTGGAAGAGGTGATAGAAGTCGTAGGACTGCATAATCATATAGTTGAATTCCAGGAAGGAAAGGCCCTTTTCCATCCGCTGCTTGTAGCACTCGGCCCGGAGCATATTGTTTACGCTGAAGCAGGCGCCCACTTCACGAAGGAGGTCCACATAATTGAGCTTCAGGAGCCAGTCGGCATTGTTCACCATCTGGGCCTTGCCCTCGCCGAACTCAATGAACCGCTCCATCTGCTTTTTGAAGCAGTCGCAGTTGTGCTGGATGGTCTCCGGGGTCATCATGTTGCGCATATCGGTGCGGCCGGAGGGGTCGCCGATGTAGCCAGTGCCGCCGCCAATGAGGGCGATGGGGCGGTTGCCCGCCATCTGGAGCCGCTTCATCAGGCACAGGGCCATAAAGTGGCCCACATGGAGGGAGTCCGCAGTGGGGTCAAAGCCGATGTAGAACACCGCCTTGCCCTCGTTGACCATCTTGGAGATCTCCTCCTCATTGGTCACCTGGGCGATGAGGCCGCGGGCCTTGAGTTCTTCATAACAGGTCATTTTTCTTGCATCCTTTCTTCCCAGGCCAGGCGAATGGCCCATGCCTGATACTCTAAAAATAGTGCATGCTCACAAGATTCCGCCGGTACCCATCTGAGCGCATGGTCATGCTCAACAGGCTCCCGGACCTGTGGGCCAAGGGCCGCCCGATAACACCGGCCCATCACATGGAGATACCGTCCGTCGCTGGGGGCAAAGAGATATTCCTCTCCGGTGCAGAGGGGCTCGCCCAGCACGATCTCCCGGCCCAGCTCCTCCAGGCACTCCCGCCGGAGACATTCCTCCGGGGTCTCCCCCGGCTCGATGCCGCCGCCGGGCAGGAAAAGCCCCCGGTCCGGGCCGCCCGCCGCCGGCGCCTCCACCAGAGCAGCGTTACCCGCGCCGTCCAGGATCACGGCATAAGCGCCCGCCCGGTCCCGATAGACCGCCCCGGGTTCCCTTTGGCCAAAGCTCCTGTGCTCCATCCCCTACGGTTCCCGCTTGGTCAGGCACTTGGGGCATCGCTCCGCGTCTCTCGGATATCGTGCGTGGCAGACAGGACATACCACCTCGTCAGAAACGTCCTCCATGGCATAGAATTCCAGTTTCTTGCAATCCCGGCAGCAGTAGATATCTCCCCGCCGCAGCGGAGACAGACCTCGCGCTCCATGGTCATTCCTCCTTGAATCATTCTGCTCTCTAACTCAATCAAAAAACGCCCCCTGTCCGTCTGGACAGAGGGCGTAGATACGCGGTACCACCTCTGGTTCACCCCTCCCTCGCGGGAGTGGGCCTCACGCCGTGCCATCACACGGCTGCGCGATAACGGGCGCACCCGACACGCCCTACTGCTTTCGGTTCAGGCGGCCGCTCCGAGGGGTATTCATCTCCAGGCCCTCTCCCCCTCCCACCACGCCGGGGGCTCTCTGTGCAGGGGTACTGAAGATTACTTTTCCTCATCCTTGCGTTGTATACGCCGGTCATTCTAACACAGCCTGACCGGGTTGTCAATCAAAACGTTTCACCTTCGCCTCGGGGCAGGCCGTCTGGGCCAGAAATTCAAAACGAAGCCGGTCCTCCTCGCTTTGAAACGCGGATCGGGGCAACAGCAGATAACCCTCCGCCCCACGGAAAAGGTAGTAGAACTCTTTGCTGCGCCAGAGCATTTTGAGGTCCCAATCCAGCAGGACCGCCGTCTCCTCATCCTGCCGGGACAGGTCCTCCCGGTTAAAAAGGAAAGACACCTGCCGCCCCAGGGCCGGATTTTTGTCATAAATCCGGCCCGGCTGGATGACATAGAGCCAGACCCCATAGAGGGCCACCATGGCGGAGAGGACCACCAGAAGGGTACAGAGAAAGCTCATCCGCTCCATCAGCGTTCCCATGACCGCAGCCGCCGCCAGGGCGACGATCAGGACCACCGCCTGGACCCAGCTCACCAGATGGCTTTTACGCAGGTAATAGCGTACCGCCCGGACATACTCCGCCCGGCTGAGGGAAAAGGTGACCCGCACCTCCTCCTGTTCGTCGTTTTGCTTCATGTAAGCCTCCGCTTGTAGGTCTCCGCACTCTCCAGCAGCTCGCCGGCCCCTGCCAATATGGCGGGTGTGATGTGGTCGCCGCCGGTGAGTCTGGCTAGCTCTTCCTGGCGGCGGCCGGCCTCCAGCCGTTCCACTGCCGTGTAGGTCCTGCCGTCCCGCTCCCCCTTCTCCACCGAGAAATGAGTATCGGCCATGGCCGCGATCTGGGGCAGGTGGGTGACGCAGAGGACCTGCTTGCGCCGGGCCACCTGGGCCATTTTCTCAGCCACCTTTTGGGCCGCCCGTCCACTGACGCCGGTGTCCACCTCGTCAAAGACCAGGGTGGTCACATCGTCGTTCTCCGCCAGCACATTTTTCAACGCCAGCATGATGCGGGAGAGCTCACCGCCCGAGGCGATCTTCTGAATGGGCTTCAAGTCCTCCCCCACGTTGGCAGACATGAGGAACTGCACCTCGTCCATGCCCGTCTCGTCCATGGCATATTCGCCGCCCTTGGCGGAAAATGCCACCTGAAAACGCACCTTGGGCATGTCCAGCTGCCGCAGCTCCTCCTGGATGAGCGTTTCCAGTTCTGCCGCCGACTGTTTGCGGGCGGCAGTGAGCTTCGCGCCCTCCGCTCTGGCCTTTTCCAGGGCAGAGGTCAGCTTCTTTTCCAGCCGGGCCAGGGTGTCGCTGGAATCCTGGATCTGTTCCAGCTCCGCCTTGCATCTGGCCAGGTAGTCCAGCATATCCTCCACCGTAGCGCCGTATTTTTTCCGCAGCCGGTAGATCACGTCCAGGCGGCTCTCCAGCTCGTCCAGCGCCCCCGGCTCAAAGTCCAGACTGTCCCGCAGGTCCCGGACCAGCTCCGCTGCATCGTCGGCGGCGCAACGCAGCTCAGTGAGACGCTGGGTCACATCAGCAATTTGGTCGCTGATGCCCCTGGCCCCGGAAAGAGACTGCTCCGCCGACATGATGAGGGAGACCGCCCCCTCGCGCTCATCATCTCCGGAGAGGGCCATATGGGCCCCCTCCACCGCATCGATGAGCTTGCCCGCGTTGCGAAGCACCTTTTTTCGTCCGGTGAGCTCTTCCTCCTCGCCCAGCTTCAGCTCGGCCCGCTCCAGCTCACCGATTTGGAAGGTCAGGCTGTCGATACGGCGGGCCTTTTCCGCCTCGTCCATCTCCAGGGCGGAGATCTCCCGCCGCAGCGCAGACATGGTCTCGTAGGCCGCCTTGAAGGCCGTCCGATGGCCCTCCAAGGCGCCGAAGCGGTCCAGATAGTCCAGATGGCAGGCAGGGTCCAGAAGCTGCTGGCCGTCATGCTGACCATGGATGTTCAGCAGCTGTCGTCCCAGGGCCCGGAGCTGGGAAACCGTCAGCGGCCTGCCATTGAGCCGGCACACATTCCGCCCATCGGAGAGGATTTCCCGCTGAATGAGAAGCTCCCCGTTCTCATCAGGCCCTATGCCGTTTTGCGCAAACCAGGGGAGGGCCGGCAGACGAGTGAATTGGGCGCTCACCACCGCAGCCTTTGCCCCGGTGCGGATCAGATCCCGGGAGGTCCGCTCTCCGATCACGGCGCCGATGGCGTCCACCACAATGGATTTGCCCGCGCCAGTCTCACCGGTGAGGGCGTTGAATCCATGGTCAAAACGGATGTCCGCCTCCTGGATCACTGCGATATTCTCAATATGGAGCAGCGAGAGCATCCGCACCACCTCCCCGCTTTCTGCATCTTATTGCAGCATCTTATGGATCTCATCGCAGAAGGACTCCGCCTTCTCGCTGTCCCGCATGATGAGAATGGCGGTATCATCCCCCGCCAGACTGCCCACCAGATCGCCGATCTCCATCCCGTCGATGGCGGCGCAGGCCGCTGAGGCCAGGCCCGGCATGGTCTTCAGGACCACAATGTTCTGGGCCCGGTCAAAGGCCGTCACACCCTCTTTGAAGATGGTGCGCAGGCGGCCGGCGATGTTCATACTGGTCTTGCGCCCGGACACAGCGTACTTATAGGTCCCGTAGCTGGTAAGCTCCTTGATGAGATGGAGTTCCTTGATATCCCTGGAAATGGTGGCCTGGGTAGAGGTGACTCCCCTGTCCTTGAGCTCCGAGAGAAGCTGCTCCTGGGTCTCCACGTCCACGTCCTCGATGATCCTCAGGATCTCCGCCTGCCGCTTGGATTTCATTTCCCCATCACGCCTTTCCTAATTTTTGATCGATGATCTCATAGAAACTGTGGTCGGTGAGCCGCACCAGCCGGGTAACGCTCCTGGAACGACGCACCTCCACGGTGTCGCCGCCACAGAGTTTGAACGCCCTCCCGCCGTCCACTGACAGGTAAGCAGTTTTCCTTGACAGTCTTCCCATCCGTACCGATACCACCCGATCCCGGCCCATGACCAGTGGCTTGGCCTGGAGCGAGTGGGCACAGATGGGAGTGACCAGGATATTTTCAGCTGTGGGCTCTACGATAGGACCGCCTGCCGACATGGAATAAGCAGTGGAGCCGGTGGGCGTGGCCAGTATGACCCCGTCTCCGGAAAAGGAATAGATCGGCACTCCATCTCCCCGGAGCGTCAGGTCGATGACCCGGGCCACCGCCCCCTTGGTGATGACGGCGTCATTGAGGGCCACATCCCGGGTAAGGATCTCCCGTCCCCGGCGTACCGTCACGTCCAGCATCATCCGATGCTCAGTGGAAAACTTCTGTTTCGGCAGCTGGGCCAGTGCCTCCAGATCTCCCTGCTCCAGCTCGGCCATAAAACCGACGCTGCCCAGATTGACGCCCAGAATGGGGATGCCGTGGGCGTTGGCATCCTTGGCGGCGTGCAGAATGGTCCCGTCCCCACCAAAGCAGATCAAAAGATCGGCGGTTTTGAGCTCCTCCTGCATGTTGCGGTAGTCCTGCCCCTTGGGGAGCTCTACATGGCTCCCCTGTTCCAGCGCGAAGGGGAGACACAGGGCGGTCTCCGCCCCGGCCGCCTTGAGGATGTCCCTGGCCCGGAGCGCCGCCTTCAATCCACGGTCCCGGTAAGGATTTGGGCTGAGCACCACTTTCACGGATGGGCTCCCCCTTCCAGTTCAGCGTGGGAAGCATCCACCAGAGCGGACAGATCCCCCGCGTAGGGCCCTCCCCTGCCCACTGTCAGGTGCCCCAGGTATTCGATGTTTCCCTCCGGCCCCCGAATGGGTGAAAAGGTTATATCCTTTACAGAAAAGTCGGCGTCGTCCGCATGGATCAGGAAATGCTCCAGCACCTCCAAATGGACCTTGGGATCCCGGACCACGCCCTTCTTGCCCACTTTTTCCTTTCCGGCCTCGAACTGCGGCTTTACCAGGCAGACCACCTGACCGTTGGGCCGCATGATACCGCGGAGGGCAGGCAAAATCAGGCGCAGAGAGATAAATGAGACATCCACGCTGGCCAGATCCAGCTCCTCGGGGATCTGTTCATGAGTGAGGTACCGGGCGTTGGTCCGCTCCAGAGGAACAACGCGCTCATCCGTCCGGAGCTTCCAGGCCAGCTTGCCATAGCCTGTATCAACGGCGTACACCTTGGATGCGCCGTGTTGGAGCATGCAGTCGGAAAAGCCGCCGGTAGATGCCCCGATATCGGCGCAGATCATACCGGTAAGGTCCAGGCCGAAGACATCCATTGCCTTGGCCAGCTTCAGACCGCCGCGGCTTACATAGGGAATGGCCTGCCCCCGTACCTCAATAACGGCCTCCTCAGACACGGCGGTCCCGGACTTGAGCACCTGCTGCCCGTCCACATAGACCCAGCCCCCCATGATGTCGGCCTGGGCCCGCTGGCGGCTTTCCGAAAGTCCCCGCTCATACAGCAGAACATCCAACCGCTTTTTACTCATGCTTCCATACCTCCATTGCCGCCTCATAAAGAGAGTGGCTGTCCAGTCCGCACAGGTGTCTGAGCTGCTCCACCGTACCTTGGGGGACAAATCGCTCACCGGTATTGCACAGTCGTACGGCCTTCAGAGCGATGCCGGCCTCAGCCAGCCCGGCGCACAGCCGCTCTCCTACCGAGCCCATGGCCGCCGCTTCCTCAGCCACCAGCAGCCGACCGGTCTTGGACACCGAGCGGCAGACGGGCACCAGATCCAAAGGGCACAGCCGGTTCAATTTGATGATCTCAGGGCGGCAGCCAGACGCCTCCAACTGCTCTGCCGCCGCCAAAAGGTCGGGATAGGTGGCTCCATAGGCGACAAGTGTAATTCCTTGCCCCTCTTTTGTTACCAAAGTGGGGACGGTCCCGGCGTCCTCGTGGTACCCTCCCTCTCCTCCGCGGGGATACCGCAGGGCAACAGGGCCGTTACACTCCAGCAGCCCATGGCGGAGCATTGTCGCGACTTCGGCGAAGCTGGAAGGGGCGTACAGCGTCATGCCCGGCACAGAGGAGAGGTAGGCCACGTCGAAAAGTCCGTGATGGGTCTCCCCGTCCTCTCCCACCAGGCCGGCCCGGTCCACACCGAAGACTACATGAAGGCCCAGAATGGCCACGTCATGGAGCAGCATGTCATAACCGCGCTGCAAAAAGGAGGAGTAGACGGCAAAAACGGGCAGACAACCCTGCTTGGCCAAGCCAGCAGCCATGGATACGGCATGTCCCTCTGAGATACCCACATCAAAAAAGCGTTTTGGGAACCGGGCCTCAAAGTCTTTGAGTCCGGTGCCGTCCCGCATGGCAGCTGTAATGGCGCACACCCGCCGATCCTCCTCTGCCAACTGGCACAGGGCCGCTCCGAAGGCCCCGGAATAGGATGGTCCGGATGGATGGAGGGACTCACCGGTCTGCACACAGAATTTTGAGACGCCATGATAAGCGTCAGGATTCTGCTCAGCTGGTGGATAGCCTTTCCCCTTTACAGTTCTGATGTGGAGCAGGACTGGCCCCTCCATATCCTTGGCATATCTGAGCAGTCTGGTAAGCCCGCGGACGTCGTTGCCGTCCACCGGTCCCAGATAGGTAAAGCCCATATCCTCAAAGAGACTGCACGGGAGCAGTGTCTCTTTTACCGCTGTCTTGACCTTATGGGTCACCCGATAGATGGTCTTGCCGCCGGGCAGGACGGACATGGCCTTCCGATAGCCCTTTTTGAAGCGCAAATACTGGGGCTTAAGGCGCTGATGGGCCAGATGCTGAGCCACACCGCCCACATTCTTGGTGATGGACATCCCATTGTCATTGAGGATGACCAACATGGGCTCCCGGCTCAGTCCAGCATTGGAGAGCCCCTCATAGGCCAGGCCGCCGGTGAGCGCGCCGTCGCCAATGAGGGCGATGACATGATAATTCTCCCCCAGCAAGGTCCGGGCCCGGGCCATCCCCAGGGCCACCGACACAGAATTGGAGGCATGTCCGGCAATAAACGCGTCATGGATGCTCTCGTTGGGCTTCGGGAAGCCGGAGAGACCGCCGAACGTGCGCAGCGTGTCCATGGCACTCCCCCGGCCGGTGAGCATCTTGTGGATGTAACACTGGTGTCCCACATCAAAGACCAGCCGGTCCCGCCCCGTGTCAAAGACACGATGGAGGGCCACGGTAAGCTCTACCACCCCCAGATTGGAGGCCAGATGACCGCCGGTTCGGGACACCATGTCAATCACACTGGAGCGCAGGCGGGCACACATGGCCTCCGCTTCACTATCTGTGACTTGTTTCAGGTCTGTGATCTCGTCGAACTCAATCAAAATGAATGTTACCTCCCGGCAGAAAAAACCGTGTTCATACTGCCAGCATCGCGCCCAGCAGTCCGATGGCGATGCCCAAGGCCGCCCCGGCGATGACTTGGATCGGCGTATGGCCCAGCAACTCCTTGAGCTGTGTTTCTGACGGCATTTCGCCCTTTTCCGCCCACTGCGCCATCATGTGGTTGAGGATCTTGGCATGCTTTCCCGCCGCCTGCCGGATATTGGCGGCGTCATACATCACGATAATGGCGATCACCACGCTGATGGCGAAAAGCGCAGAGCGCCATCCACACAGCTGTCCCGTCGCGGCAGAACAGGCACATACAAAGGCAGAGTGGGAACTGGGCATGCCACCGCTGCCAAAGACCCGCTCCAGGTCCAGCCGGTGTTCCCGACACAGGGGGACCAGCACCTTGATGATCTGGGCAACCGCCCATGCCGCCACAGCCAGGACCAGGATCCAGATTCCCATGCGGCGTTCGATCAGATCATATTCCATACCATCATTGCTCCCGTCCGGCCAACGCTTCGGCCAGCCAGCAGAGGAAACTGGACCGCTCCGCCCCAAAGCGGGACAGCGCGCACACAGCTTCGTCGGTCAGCTTTTTCACCAGCGCCCGACAGCCGTCCATACCCAACAGGCTGACAAAGGTGGTTTTCTCATTGGCCTGGTCCGAGCCAATCGGCTTACCCAGCGTCGCCTCATTCCCCTCCAGATCCAGCATATCATCCCGGATCTGGAAGGCCATACCCAGCTTTTCGGCGTAGAGACGGACTGCCTCCTGCTCCTCCCTCGTTCCGCCCGCCACGATACAGCCCATTTCGGCGGCAGCACTGAGGAGTGCGCCGGTTTTCAGTCTCTGGAGCTGCTCCACATCATAGCGGGATACTGCCCGTCCTTCGGCGGCCATGTCCAGCACCTGTCCCCCCACCATACCATGAGCGCCTGCCGCCCGGGCAAGGCAGGCCGCAGCGGCCACGACCCGCTGTGGCGGAAGCGGACTGTCCTCTCTCAGCGCAATCTCAAAGGCAGCGGTCAAAAGACCGTCTCCAGCCAACACGGCAGTGGCCTCGCCATAAATCTTATGATTGGTGGGCTTGCCCCGCCGGAGGTCGTCGTCGTCCATACAGGGCAGGTCGTCGTGGATCAGCGAATAGGTATGGATCATCTCCACTGCACAGGCAAAGGGCATGGCCAGAGCTGGGTCGCCGCCGCACATGCGGCAGACCTCCAGGGTCAGTACTGGCCGGACCCGTTTTCCTCCTGCCAGAAGGCTGTACTCCATGGCGTCATAGATATCGCCGCGGGGCTCCCGTCCTTGAAAACAGGCCCGCAGAGCAGTTTCCACCTGCTCCTGAAGTGCGTTCAGATGGGCTTTCTCATCCATGGGTTCACGCTCCCTCTGTAAATGGCGCTTCTGACGGCATGCCATCGGCTCCGCCGGTCAGCTGCCGAACCTTCTGCTCGGCCTTGTCCAGCAGACCAGAGCATTGCTTCATGAGCTTGGTCCCCTCTTCAAAGAGCTTCAAGGACTCCTCCAGAGGGGCGTCCCCACGCTCCAAAAGTCCCACGATCTCATCCAGACGGGACATGGCTTCTTCAAAGGTCTTCTTTTTCTCTGCCATTACTGCCTCCTCTTTCCCTCTACACGGCAGTCCAGATTGCCGTCAGAGAGCCGCAGGGTGAACCTGTCCTCTGGCCGGACCTGCTCCACGGAGGAGAGGATCTCCCCTGCCTCAGTCCTGGCCAGGCTATATCCCCGCCCCAACACCTTGAGGGGGCTCAGGGCATCCAATGAGGCCGCCAGTCGTGCGAAGTGTTCCCGCTTCCCCGCCATGGCGGCGGTGAGCCCGTGGGCCAGCTGCCGGCTCTGATAATCCAGGAGCATCCGACGGTCCTGGAGGGCAGACATGGGGTCCCGGAGGGCCCTGCATGCCTCCATTCGGGCCAGGTCCCGTCGGCTGCGGTCCAGTCTGCCCTCCAGCAGAGCCATCATCCGCTCCCTACGATGGCCCAGCGCCGCCGCCACCTCGTTCTGGTCGGGGACGGCCAGCTCAGCGGCATTGGAGGGGGTAGCCGCCCGCAGGTCAGCCACAAAGTCGGCGATGGTCACATCCGGCTCATGCCCCACAGCGGAGATCACCGGAATAGAGCAGTCATAGATGGCCCGGGCCACGACCTCTTCATTGAAGCACCACAGATCCTCCATAGAACCGCCGCCCCGCCCTGCGATGAGGACGTCGGCCAGCTGATGGGCGCTGGCATAGCGGATGGCTCCGGCGATCTCACGCGCTGCCTCCGCCCCCTGGACCCGCACCGGCAGCAGCAGCACCTCCGCCATGGGCCAGCGGGCGTTCAGGATGCGGAGCATATCCCGCACCGCCGCCCCCACCGGGGAGGTCACCAGCGCGATGCGCTCCGGGTATCGGGGCAGGGGCTTTTTGTGGGCGGGGTCGAAAAGCCCCTCCCGATAAAGCCGCTCCTTGCATTGCTCAAAGGCCACATGGAGATCCCCTACCCCGTCGGGGGAGAGCTCTGCACAGTACAGCTGATACTGGCCGTCCCTTGGAAAGACGGCCACTCGTCCGAAGGCGATGACCTTCATCCCGTTCTCCGGGCGAAAGCGCAGTCGGGCCGCCTCCCGCCGGAACATAACGCACCGGATGGCGCCCCCCTCGTCCTTCATGGAAAAATAGTGATGCCCGGAGGGATAGGTCTTATAGTTGGAGAGCTCACCCCGGACAAAGACGCCGCTGAGGAAGCCATCCCGGTCCAGCAGCTCTTTCAGATAGCCGTTGACCTGGCTGACGGTATAGATCTGCCGCTGTGTGCTCATTGCGGACCTCCCATGCTGAGGGCCCGGTGGGTCAGCACCGCCACGCCCAGCGCGTTGTCGGCGGAACAGACCGGAGGTGCGAAGACCGCATCGGGCAGGTACTCCCGCAGCAGGCTGTTGGAGGCCACGCCGCCGGAGCAGAGCACCGGCAGTCCGGGATACTGCTCCAACGCCCGTTCCGTGGTCCTTCGGATGGTGTCGGCCACGGTGGTCACTGCAAACCGGGCCACATCGGCAGCCGGTGCGCCCGACGCAGCCATATCCTTCACCTTGTTTTCCATGCCGGAAAGGGAAAAGGTCAGACCGTTCAGCTTCACAGGGAAGGGCCGGAGCCCCCCGCCCTCCCGGCTCAAAGCGTCCAGGGCCTTTCCAGCCGGGAACTTCAGCCCCAGCGTCACGCCCGTGCGGTCAATGAGCTGCCCGGCGGAGATATCGCTGGTGCCGCCGATCTTACGGGGCAGAACGCCCGGCCCATCCGGCTCTACGTACAGCAGCTCCGTGGTGCCACCGGAGAGATGCCAGGCAAGCAACGGCTTGTCCAACAGCTCCAGACGGCCCGCGCCCCAGGCGACGGCGGCAATGTGCCCCTGCTGATGAGCGCAGGGATAAAACGGAACGCCCAGGGTATCCGCCAGGATGCGGCCTGCCGTCTCTCCGGCCAGGAAACAAGGCATGTAAGAGCCATCCACCCATCTGGGTTTGACACTGGCCCCTACGGCGGTGATCCCCTCCAGCCGGCCCTCTGCCCGCAGCCGGTCAAAAAGCTCCGGCAGACGCTTGACGTGCTGAAACAGGGCGTCGCTCTGGCGCAGGCCGAGACTGCCCGCCTCCACATCCAGCAGACGGCCCAGCTGGTATCCGTCCGTCCCGTCAAAGAGGGCCGTGGAGGTGGTGTAGTTGCTGGTGTCCAGACCCAGGCAGCGCTGGGGACTCACTTCGTCTCCCCCGCAGGCGCGGAAGCCCGCTCCGGGGGAAGCTCTCCCCGGACAAAGGCCCCCAGGATTCCGTTGATGAAGGAAGCGGTCTCCTGAGTCTCGTAGTGCTTGGAGAGCTCCACCGCCTCGTTGATGGCCGCCGCAGCGGGAATGTCAGGCATGTAGAGGATCTCATACATGGCAACCCGCATGACAGCCGCCGCCATACGGGAGATCCGGGAAAAGGACCAGCCGATGGCATACTTGGCGATGTAGCCGTCCAGCTCGGCGCCGTGCTCGTCGACCCCCTTCACCAGGTCCTGAATGTACTGGCGCTGCTTCTCATTGGGGAATTCCTGATAAAGGGGGTCTTCCCCGCTGAGCTGCTGGAAATTCTCCCGGCTCAGGGACTCCTTGAGCAGTTCATCGGCGCTCTCGTTAGAAAAGCCCAGCGCAAAGGCCATATGAACTGCGATCTCCCGGGCGTTGCTCCTGGTCATGGTCGTTTCCTCCCAAAATTCTCTTTCTGATGCATATTCATTATATACAGTTTTCTGCGGAAAATAAACCCCTAATTTCCGATATGGGACAATAAAAAGAGCATTGAGCGCATACCAGATGGCTCAATGCTCTTTGAGGGTGACACGATTTACAGCGCCTTCTTCGGAGGCTCTTTCTCAAAGACCACGCCGCCAACGGTCACATTGACAGCGGCGACCGTCAGGCCGCTTGTAGCTTCGATGCTGCCGGCCACGGCCTCCTGCACCGCTCTGGCTACGTCAGGGATGGTAAAGCCGTACTTCACCAAAATACCCAGATCCACCATGACATGATCGTCCTCCACCTGGATGCGGATGCCGCGGCTCAGGTTCTTCTTGCCCAGCAGCTCGGCCAGATCGGTGCCCAGATTGGCGGCCAGACCGCCGATGCCCTCTACCTCCAACACCGCAGCGGCGGCGATTACCGCCAGGACTTCTTCCGATATATGGATATTCCCAAGCTCATCGGACCGGGAAACGTATTCCTTGCCTTCTCCCACAGTGGTCACGCTCCTTTATTGGTTTGAAAGTATTCTACCACAACAGCAATG
Organism: Intestinimonas sp.; assembly: GCF_026169115.1. Classification (GTDB taxonomy): domain Bacteria; phylum Bacillota; class Clostridia; order Oscillospirales; family Oscillospiraceae; genus Intestinimonas. The sequence goes on from NZ_JAPFEA010000132.1 coordinate 39,798, forward strand.
GATTTACAATCTGATTTTTGGAAACGTCCAATTTCATTTTGCGTTACCGCCGCCGTAGAAGGGGAACATGACGCGGAGCGGCGCTTTGGAAAAGGGCGGATGCCCCCGCACCCGCCCTTGAAACCTTTGGAATTTGTTAACTGGCCTCGATGATCTTGATCTGTCCGGCATGGAAGCCGGTCTCATCCATGACGATCTCACTGATTTTGGCCGTATCCGTCTGAGAGAGGGGCTGCGCGTTGTTGGAGACCACCACGCTGATGCTGTCCTCGCTGAGGAAGGCCACACAGTCGGCATACCCCTTTGCCGTGACCAGGTTTTCGATGTTGGCCTCGGACAGGGTGAAGGCCGCCATAGACTGGATGGCCTCATTTGCCTGATCGATGGATGCCTGATCGGCTGCTTCATCGGAGGCCGCCTCCTGAAGAAGGGACAGGGCGCTGTCCCTGGCCTGCTGCCGGTTGAGCCGGGCGCTGTCAAAATATCCGCCGGACGGCTTTTCAGAGGGCTTCCCCTCCTCTCCCGCATCGGTAGGAACCGGCTTCGTTTCCGCAAGGAGGGGGTCCTCCGTCTTGCCGTCCACCAGCGCCGCCTCACCCAGCACCTTTCCTGTGTCGGTGGAGCCCTCCATGCCCTCCTGGCTGTACGACCAGTTGAGATAAACTGCCGCACACACAAAGAGAATGATCGCAGCCACCACCGCATTCCGTTTCCAAAGTTTCATCCTGACGCTTCCTCCTTACTTACCTTTACAGATGGATATTTTGTCCGCACCCAGGCCGGTGAGATCGGATACGGCTTCCGCCAGCTTCAGCTGGACCCCTGGATCATCCCCGCCGGGGCAGACCACCACCGCTCCTTGCAGCTGCGGCGCCATCTGCTGCAAGGTCACCGCCTCCTCCCGCCCGGACCCACCGGAGATCACCACAGTGGTCCGTTCCTCCGAACGGTCCCCGTTCCGGTCCGACCCCGTCGTATCCTGTGCCAGGATCTGCCGGGGACCCGTACGCAGGGCAAGGGCCACCGTCACCTCTCCAGCTCCGTCGATTTTGGAGAGGGTCTTTTCCAGCTTTTCCTCCAGCTCAGAGAGGGAAAAGGCGACCTGTACCGTCTCCCCTGTCCGTTCCGCAGAAGCCTCCTTTCCAGTCTCAGACTGGGCCGGCAGCAGCAGGAGAAGCAGTCCGACCAGCAGGATCAGCAGAACAAATTTATACTTTTCCAGGACCGACATCGCCTTTTTGCCCGCCGCCGCGGCACGTTCTGTCCCCTTCATCCTTCCTCGCCTCCATCGCGATAGCTCTGCCGCTCTGCGGGGATGGCCAGATCGGCCTCGATCCGCCGGGCGAGCAGCGCCTGTTCCTCACGGCTCATGGGCCCCGTCACCACCACGGACTCCGGGTATGGCATCCCATTTTCTCCGACGGCGCACAGCACCTGCACCTCCCGGCATGGAAGGCCCAGCTCAGCCGCCTTGTCCAGAATATATGCGCCGGTCTCACGTCCTATGATGGATTTCATCAGGTCCTGTCCCGCCTCCTCCGCAGCGGGCACCGCCTCCATTTCCAGCCGCAGGTTGGCCGAGGACAGGGCGGTAAGGTCCACCTCCAGCACCGGCTTTACCACTGCCGCCAGCAGCAGCAGTCCACCGGCCAGCCGACCAATCCGACGCACCGTTCCCCTCGCCGCCAGGCTGTCTGCCAGGGCCACAATGATGGCGGCACAGGTGATTCCCGTGAGCCACTGGCGCAGAAGCTCCATCATGGCGAGGACAGGGAGACGGCCGACACCATGGACACCAGGAGCAACAGAGCGGAGGCCCCTGTCATTCCCAGCACAAGCCCGAAGGCGCTGCCGATCTGATCGATGAGTCCGGCCACCCGTCCATCCGCCACCGTGGCGGCCAGGGCGCCGGTGAGCTTATAGGTCAGGTAATGGATGGCGAGCTGTAGGAATGGAACCAGAGATATGGACAAGACGGTCAGCATCCCAAAGATCCCTACCGCGTTTTTCAGCACGCCTGCGCCCGCCAACACCGTCTCCGCCGCATCGGAGAGGATGCCGCCGACCACCGGCACCATGCTGGAGACGGTAAAGCGCGCCGCCTTCACAGCCATAGCGTCTGCGGTGCCGGCCACCACACCGCTTGCGGTGAGATAACCCACATAGGTAAGGAGCAGGACCGTGAGCACGGTGGTCACCACCCACTTCAACACGCCCGCCATGCGTTTGAGTCCCTCGTTTCCCACCGCCGCCCAGGCAAAACTGGCCGCGATGTAGCCATAGGTCAGAGGCAGGAGCAGACTGGTGATGGCCGTGAGGAGCAGATTGGAAAAGAGCATTGCGGCGAACTGCCGGGCGGCTGCGCTCCCCGGAGCGCCCCCCAGCGCGGTGGCCGCCGCCATGGTGGGCAGGAGGATCTGTCCAAAAGACTCCATCCGTTCCAGCATCTCACGCCCCATCCCGATGAGGGCGTCGGCATCCTTCACCGCGATGGCCGTGATGGCGCAGGCCGCTGCCATGGGTACCGCCGGAAGACCGACGCCCTCTCCCGCTGTCTCCCAGACCCCCTGGGCCAGAGAGGCCAAAAGCACCACTGCCAGCAGCGACACCGCGCTGCGCACCGCCTTTCGGAGTACCCCGCCGGCGGCGGCCTGTCCCTCTTCCAAAAGACTCCGCAGCCCGGCATCCAGGTCAGCTCCGGCCACATCTGTACCGGGCCCATAGACTCCAGCCGCCTCCGACAGCCTGTCCAGGCCCAATCGCTCCGCCTGCTCCGTCAGGATCTCCCCTGACGCCGCCGATGCACTGGTGAGCAACAGGAGAAAACAGAGGAGCAGCATACACATCCGTTTCATTTTCATCCACGTCCCTTATTACAGCAGTCCCGTCACCATGGTAAGCACCGTCTCCAGAAGCGGCACCGCCGCGCATAGGGCACAGGCCGCGCCCGCCGTCTCCACAAAGGCGGCAATGCCGCTCTCGCCTGCGTCCCGGCACAGTTCAGCCGCCAGCCGGGTCAGAATGGCGATGCCACTGGTCTTGACCACCGGCGCAAGCACCGCCGGAGAGAGCCCCGCCGTATCGGAAAGAAGATCCATGAGCGCCCGGACCGAAGAAAGTGCGTCCAGAGAAGTGCTCAGCAAAACGGCTCCTGCCGTCACGGCCAGGACCAGTCCCAGCTCCGCAGCTCCCTTGCGGACCACAGCGGCACACAGAGCCGCCGTTACCGCGATGGCGGCCAATCGCAGGATATCCGGCATAGCCGTTACAGCCCAAAGAGGTCCTTGACCAGCGTGAAGAGCTCGCTGATTTCTTGGACCACCATCATGAGCACCACAACCAGCCCGGCCAGAGTTGTCATCGTGGCCTGCTCCTCGCGCCCCGACCGGGTGAGCACCTGATTGAGCACGGACACCAGGATACCAATGGCGGCGATCTTGAAAATGAGGTCTACATCCATGGTCCTTCCACTTCCCCGTTCCTTTTGAGATTGCGCCGCCCTTACAGCAGCAGAATAGCCAGCATGGCCCCCGAGCCAACGCCAAGTGCGGTGTAGACCCGCCCCAGCCGCCGCCGCTCCTCCTGTGCCCGGGTCAGGCAGACCCTGAGCGCATCTACCGTTCTTCCCAGAGCGGCGATCTGGTCGTCGGCATCATAGCGGCCCAGGACCTCCCCCAGCTCCGCCAGCACGGCTCGTTCCTCCTGGGCAAGCAGCAGTCCCGGCTCCTCCTCTGCCGCCTGTGCCCAGATCGCGCCAAATGTCTGTTCCCCCAACTCCTCCAGGTGCTCTCTGCAATAGGCAAAAAGATAGCGGGCCGGTTCTTCCGTCTGGCAGGCGGTCCGCTCCATCAACTCCGGCATGGCGGCGCGCCGAAAGGCCAGCTCCCGGCCCAGAATCTCCAGTCCGGCAACCAGAGAACGCAGGGATTTTACCCGCTCCTCCAGCTGTCCGGCTGCGCACAGGCCCACACCCGCCGCCCCCGCTGTCAACAGCAATGCGCCCGCCAATCTTAACACAGCCCGTCCCCCTCCAGCCCGGCCAGTCTCCAGCGGCGCGTTCCGCCCCGCCCTGTCAGCACCACCGCCTGCGTCAGGACGCCGCGGCAGACCAGCCTTTGAAACAGCGGGCGGCGGAGAAGATCCTGGGGATTGACCGCATGGGCGGTACACAGAAGCGCGGTCCCACAGCCGGAAGCCTCCTCCAGGGCGGCGGCATCTTCGGCGCTTGCTACCTCATCGGCTGCCAGCACCTGCGGTGTCATGGCCCGCAGCAGCAGAGTCAGGGCCTCCGCCTTGGGGCAGCCGTCCAGCACATCGGTATGGGCGCCCAAATCGTTCATCGGGGTCCCATGAAACATGGCGGCCAGCTCCCCCCGCTCATCGGCCACTCCCACCCGCAGGGGCGGGCCCTCAATACCGTCAGAGATACGGCGGATGAGATCCCGGAGGAGGGTGGTCTTTCCGCCTCCCGGCGGAGCAAGGATCACGGTCCCCCCCACCGCCCCGGCCTCTTTGAGCAGGGGACGTATCCCCTCAGCCACGCCAGGGACCTCTTTCGCGATACGGATCGCCAAGGAGGACAGCGTCCCTATGGTGCGTATCACGCCGTTTTCACAGACTGCGCTTCCACACAGCCCCACCCGATGCCCGCCGCGCACCGTGACATATCCCTCCCGCACCCTGTCCAGGACAGCGTGCGCGGATGCCTGGGTAGCGATCTCCAACGTCAGCCTGAGGTCTTCGCTGGTGACCGGCTGTCCCCCGTCAGTCGCCAGCGGTATCTCTCCCTCCGGCAGAGTGACGGTAGGTAGTCGTCCGATCCGAAGTCTCAGTTCCTCAGCCCGTGCCTTGTCCGACCTGGAAAGCCGTTCCGCTCCCTGACGCAGCCCCTTGGGCAGCAGGGACGCCGCCTGTGAAAACCGCTCTGCGGCTTCTTCCCTTATGGGCACTATCATTGTGCTCAGCACCCCTCTCCTTTGCAGATGCTCCATTCTATGTGAGGGTACCCTTACCTATGACTGCCCGTCCAAGAATTTTCCAAAAGAAAAGGCGTGCGGCATAGGCCGCACACCTTTCTCCCGCTCTATCATCATTATCGTTCTTTACGGGCAGCTCTCGGGTCCATGGCGTCCCGCAGGGCGTTGCCCAGGATTTGGAGGCAGACCACCGTCAGGACGATGAGAAGGCCCGGAGGCAGCCACACCCAGGGCCGACCGGTCAGGACAGCCAGGCTGGATGCGCTCTGCATCAGGTTGCCCCAGGATGCCTGAGGTGGTCGGATGCCCACCCCCAGAAAGCTGAGACTGGATTCGGACAGGATGGCCCGCCCCACCCGTTGGCCAAGGGCCGCCCACACCGGTGCCACTGCATTGGGCAGGACATTCCGATATAGAATGGTCCCTGTTCTGCCACCCAGGGCCCGAACTGCCAGGATATATTCCTTTTCCCGGACTGAGAGCACATTCCCGTAGACCAGCCGGGCGATCCCCGGCCAGCCCAGCAGCCCCAGGACCAGCACCAGATTGAGCACCGAAGCCCCCATCAGACTGACCAGGCACAGTGTGAGCACGATATTGGGAAAGGATTGAAACACGTCGGCCAGCCGCATGATCCAGAACTCCCACGCGCCGCGCCGGTAGCCGGCCAGCAGCCCCAGTGGGACCCCAACGGCAAGATTGATGGCGGCGGCAGCAAAGCCCACCAGCAGGGAGATGCGCCCACCGCAGATGAGCCGGGCCAATATATCCCGACCCACGTCGTCGGTCCCCAGCCAGTGTTCCGCCGAAGGAGCCGCCCAGAATCCGGCTGTCCGGTCAGTGACATTGGGCTCCAGACCCAGCAGCGGCGGCAAAAGCAGCACGCACAGAACTTCCAGGGCCAAGATGACCATACAGACCACCGCCCGCCGGTCCGACCTCAGGCGAAACCATACACGCTTACCGCTCTCCATAGCGCACCCTCGGGTCTACCAGGCCGTAGACCACATCCAGCAGCAGGCTGGTCAGCAGGACCGCCAGGGCCATCACCACCGTGACCCCCATAATCACGTTAAAGTCCCGACCACTGACGGCGGAGAACATCAGGCTGCCCATGCCCGGCCAGCCGAAGATCCGCTCCACGACCACAGACCCGCCGATGATGTGGGGGATGTGGGTCAGGATGCTGGTGAGCACCGGGATCAGGGCACTGCGCAGAGCGTGACGGACCAGGACCACCCGTTCCCTCAGACCCTTGGCCCGTGCGGTCATGATGTAGTCCTCCCCCAGGACCTCCAGACAGGCGCTCTGGGTCTGCCGCAGGATGCCGCCCACATTGCTGAGCCCAATGATCCCGGCGGGTAGAATGAGATGGCGGAGCAGATCCCCGGCCCCTCCCCCGCCTGCGGCCCGATACATGCCAGAGGCCGGCAGCCACCCCAGCTTCACCGAAAAGAGAAAAATGGCTGCCAGGGCCAGGAAAAAGCCCGGTACCGCCGAACCGAAGACGGTAAACAGATGGGCCAGGCGGCCCCACCCCCCTCTTGGCTCCCAGGCAGCCAGCATCCCCAGTGGAACGGCGATGACGACAGCCAGCACGACACCGGTACCGGTGAGGAGGAGCGAGGGCCAGAGACGCTGGATGATAAGCTCGGACACCTCCTGCCCATAGTGGTAGGAGCGGCCCAGATCCCCATGGAAAAGCCCCGCCAACCACAGAGCATACCGCGTCGGCAGGGGCTGATCCAGACCGAGGGCGGCTTCCATGGCCGCCCGTTCCGTCTCGCCGGCCGCTCCCTCCCCCATGAGATCCGTCAGGTCCCCGGGCGCCAGGTCCACCAGCAAAAAGACAAGGATGGTGATACCAAAGAAAACTGGAATGGCGGTGATGAGCCGCCTGCGAATGTACTGTGCCATTGTAATTCCTCCTGCACTTCCGGCCCGGTTAGGGCACAGGGGGTCCCGCCTTCGGGGCCCCCTTACGGAGGTCTATTCTATACAGTGTAAATGTTTATTCCTTTACCCATTCCCACACATTCTCGTTGGAGAAGCTGGCCGAGGGGTAATCGATGTTGGCCACCGTGGGAGACTGGACATGGAGGGCCGTCCCGAACCACAGGGGGATAAAGGGGCGCTCCTGCGCCAGATAGGAGTCCAGTTCGGCCACAAGCTCCATGCGCTTGTCCACGTCGGTCTCAGCCCGGATGGCCTGGATGCGCTGGCTGTACGGTGTAAGGTCGGCAATATGGAAGAGATTGTTGGTCTCTGAAAGGCGGGGTTCCGTGAACCACAGGGGCAGCGCAGCAGGTGTGTGGCTGGCAATGCCCAGATCGTAGGTCCCGTCGGCCATCCCGGCAAACATAGCCGCCGAGTCCACCGTCTCAATGGTGATGTTGATGCCTGCCTCTGCCAGGTTCTGCTGCATCAGAGCGGCCAGTCCGGCGCGGTTGGAGGTGCATACCAGAGTATAGCTCCTGCCGTCGTATCCGGCTTCGGCCAGCAGGGACCTGGCTCCCTCCACATCCCGCGCTCCCGCCGGTTCCGCAGCGGCAGCATAGGGGCCTTCGGGGCTGAGGCTGCTCCCCGCCGGCCTGCCAAGGCCATGGGTAGACTGCTCGCACAGCAGTTCCTTGTCCAGCGCCAGCTCAATGGCCCGGCGGACTCGGGCGTCCGGGATACGCTCTGCATTGAGCATCAGCTCAAAGAAGGTGTTGGGCACCGTCCCCTTTAGAACCGTCAGTCCGCTGCTCTCCGCCAGAGACGCATTCTCGGTGGTGATATTGCCGCCGATGGCGTAGTAGTCCATGTCCCCGGCAATGAGGGCTGTGAGGAGGTTGGACTTGTCCATCACTGTGATGACCAGCTTGTCAAAGCCGGGGCGTCCCAGCTGGTAATCCGGGTTTGCTGCCAGGGTGAGACGGCTGCCGGGCACTTCCTCCAGAAACCGGCACGGCCCGGAGCCCACCGGCGCCTTCCAGAACTCCAACTCCATAAGGCCGGCGGGGTCCTCCCCCTCCAGCAGATGGGTGGGCAGGACATAAAATTCCCGGTTCTTATTCAGCAGGAAATCCTCCGGGGTCGTCGGGTCCCGAAAGGTAAATTTCAAGGTGTACTCGTCCACCGCCTCCACGCCGAAGGTCTCCCCTGCCACCCGGCAGCCGTCCTGGTCGGTCCCGGTGAATACGGAAAAATTCCCCCGGCCCAGCACCGGACAAGCCGGATCAGTCATGAGGGTGAAGGTCTCCACCCAATGCTCCGCCGTCACAGGCGTGCCGTCATGGAAGGCAGCCTGTTCATCCAAATGGAAGAGGGCGGTGTGGCCGTCCTCACTCCCCTCCCAGCTTTTGGCTGCCCGTGGAGAGAGGCGCCCGTCGGCATGGACATAGGCCAGGCGGTCATAGAGCTTGTCGTAGATCATACGGGCATAGTTGCTGCCGGAAATGCTGTTATAAGGCATCAGGCTGTCCCAGGGATTGGAGATGCCATAGTTTACCGTTACGCCTGCCACTTTGCCGTCCCCCGGCCCGCAGGCCGGCAGGAGGGCCAGCAGGGCGGCCAGCGCCAGGGCTGCCGCCAAAAATCTCCCCCGCCTCATTCCACAGTCACCGACTTGGCCAGATTCCGGGGCTTATCGATGTCGCAGCCCCGCATCAGCGCCACATAATAGGCAAACAGCTGCATCGGAATCACATCCAGGCTGGGCAGGAGCATGGGGTGGGTATCCGGCACCGTAATCACATGATCCGCCGTCCCGGCCATCTCTTTTGCTCGGGACGCAACGGTAAGGCCCAGCACATCGGCTCCCCGGGACTTCACCTCCACCACATTGCTCATGAGCTTGTCAAAGAGCTGCACCCGGCTGGCCAGGGCCACCACCAGGGTGCCGTCTTCAATGAGGGAAATGGTCCCGTGCTTGAGTTCACCGGCAGCGTAAGCCTCAGAGTGGATGTAGGAGATCTCTTTCAGCTTCAAAGAGCCCTCCAGTCCGATGGCGTAGTCGATATTCCGCCCGATGAAGAAGATGGATTCGTGGTTGAAGTAGATGGAGGCATAGTACTGGATGGCCTCCCGGTGGGACAGGACCTCTTCCATTTTGGCGGGGATGGTGAGCAGCTCGGCTACGATCTCCTCATAAGCCGCCTCGCTCACGGTACCCAGCAGCTCGGCAAACCGCAGCGCGATGAGATAGATCACAGCCAACTGGGTGGAATATGCCTTGGTGGTAGCCACAGCAATCTCGGGGCCGGCCCAGGTGTAGAGCACGCCGTCCGACTCCCGGGCAATGGTGGAGCCCACCACATTCACGATGGACAGCACCCGTCCGCCCAGGCGCTTGGCCTCCCGCATGGCCGCCAGTGTGTCGATGGTCTCGCCGGACTGGCTGATAACGATACATAATGTGTGCTCGGTCACCAGCGGTTCGCAGTAGCGGAATTCAGAGGCCAGGGTGACCTCCACCGGCTTGCGGAGGATGCCTTCCAGGATATACTTGGCCACCATGCCCACATGGTAGGAGGAGCCGCAGGCAATGATATATATCTTATCCATGGCCTTGAGCTGTTCTTCGGTGATCTCCAGCTCGTCCAGCACCACCCGCCCGTTTTGTATGCGGGGAAAGACCGTGTCCCGGAAGGCTTTGGGCTGTTCCATGATCTCCTTGGCCATGAAGTGTTCGTACCCGCCCTTTTCGGCGGCGGAGATCTCCCAGTCCACATGGTGGAGCTCCTTCTGCACCGGCTGGAGGTAGGGGTGGTTGTAGACCTGGATACCGTCCCTGGTGAGGACGGCAATCTCTCCATCGTCCAGATAATAGACGTCCCGAGTGTATTTGATGACGGCGGTGACGTCGCTGGCCAGGAAGTGAAAGCCCTCCCCCAGGCCCAGGATCAGGGGACTGTCCTTCCGGGCGGCGATGAGCCGGTCGGGGCAGTCGGCACAGACGATACCCAGGGCGTAGGCGCCCTCGATGCGGTGGAGCACCTTGGTGACGGCCTCCATGATATCGCCCCGGTAGTAGTACTCCAGCAGCTGGGCCACCACCTCGGTATCGGTCTGGGAGACAAAGGACACACCCTTGGACTCCAGGAACGCTTTGATGTGGGCATAATTTTCAATGATGCCGTTGTGGACGACGGCGATCCGTCCCGATGTGCTCACATGGGGGTGTGAGTTGACGTCAGAGGGCTCCCCGTGGGTGGCCCAGCGGGTATGGCCCAGCCCAACTGTGCCGTGGATGGTCTTCCCTCCCGCCACAATGTCAGAGAGCACCTTCAGCCGCCCCTTGGCCTTGACGACTTTCAAGCCATCTGTCTCAGAGTAGACGGCCAGCCCGGCGGAGTCGTAGCCACGATACTCCAGCCGTTCCAGCCCATCGAGCAAAATGGGGGCGGCCTCCTCCCTGCCGATATATCCAACAATACCACACATAGGATCGTTCTCCTCCAATTCTTTATGGGGAAATCAGTAAATTATTATATCATCCTCTCAGCCATCCCACAACATAAATTTCCGCGCGTGCACCTTCAAATTGAGAAACCAATGCTTGACATTACGGCTTTGACCAATTATAATAAGTCTTCGGTAAAACATTTCCGGGTGTGGCGAAGCTTGGTATCGCGCTTGGTTCGGGTCCAAGAGGCCGTGGGTTCGAATCCCGCCACTCGGACCATGCGGAGTATCATTAAATGATCTGAAAAGGTCTGTTGATGATACTCCGCATTTTTTATTTCCAAATCTATATGGCAATCTGTGCGGGGGCGTAGCTTAATGCTACGCCTTTTCTCGTTTCCAAAAGAATGTCCCGCTCGGGGATCTTCCGGCGATCTGGCACCTCAAAGGCTCCAATGCAGTTGTAGTGGATCGTCACCCGCTGATTGGTAATGCCGTCCTCCTTGACCGCAGGATAGACCTCGATGTACTGAATGAGCTCGGCAACCATGCGTTTGGTGATAGCGGTGGCGTCGGTGTAGCGGCGCACCGTTTCCAAGAAGGTGTCCACATCCATCCGCTTATCTTCCAGCTTTTTCAGTTCCAGACGAAGCGCCTTGATTTTCTTGGCATTTTCGCCTTGCTCCTGCTCGTACCGCTTGGACATTTTGGTAAACCGGGCATTTCAGATAGCCGGAAAAGACGCTGGGCTCTTGGGTAACTGTGGGGCGCTTGCGCCGTGTCCCGCCTTTTAACGCCTGTACCTTTTCCCAAGTTGGCCGGTCAATGATAGGCTCATGGACATTGAGGAAGATCGCCCTGTTCTCCGACCGGTTCTCAATCCGACGCTTCATTTTATAGGATTTGGAATAGCTTTTGAAGTTGATGACATCACCGCAGTATTCCTGCGTGGTCAAAATCTTCTTGATTGTGGTATGCCCCCATTTTGTGGGCTCCACGGTGCTTTTGGAACCGCCCTTGCTAATTCCCTTGCTGGTTCGATAGGCCGAGGGGTTCAGCGCCCCCATGTTTCCCAGCGCCGTGGCAATCTGCAAAGGCCCGTTGCCCTCCAAGGCCAGACGATAAATGCAGCGCACCACCTCGGTGGCCTCCGGGTCAATCACCCAAAACCAGGGATCGTCCGGGTTCTTTATGTAGCCGTAGGGCGGCGGCGAAAGCGGAATCCCGGCGTTGCCCTTCATCTTGTTGACGATCCGGCGCTTCTTGGAAATGTCTTTGGCGTAGTATTCATTCATAATGTTTTTGAACGGGGTGAAATCATCTTCGCCCTCGTCGCTGTCCACGCCATCGGAAACGGCCACCAGCCGCACATCATGGAGCGGGAAAAATTCCTCGGTGAGCCTGCCCACCTCAATGTAGTTCCGGCCCAGCCGGGAGAGGTCTTTCACAAACACCGCCGAGATGTACCCGGCCTCGATTGCGGCGATCATTTTCTGAAAGCCGGGGCGCTTCATGGTAGTGCCGGTGATCCCGTCATCCACGAAAAAGATAGTGTCCGTGTAGCCCTTATCCTTAGCGGCCTTTTGAAGTATTTTCTTTTGGTTCTGGATGCTGTTGGACTCGCTGTCCATGTTATCGTCACGGCTCAGGCGGCAGTAGAGAGCGGCTGTGCCGGTAGAGATTTTCTTGCTTGACTGTTTCAAAATATCCTCCTTCCTGCAATCAAGCAAGAGGTTCTTATCTATGTATATTATACCTCTGCCGACTGCCCGTGTTAAGGATGTCGATGGAACAGTTAGGC
>NZ_JAPFEA010000097.1 GCF_026169115.1 Intestinimonas sp.
GACCCGGGCCGAGCTGGCCACCCTCTTCGCCCGGTACGCCGAGGTGAAGGGTCTGAGCACCACCCCTGGCGACCTGAGCGCCTATGCCGACGCCGACGCCGTGGCCGACTGGGCCGCCGACGGCATGGCTGTGGCCGTGGGCTCCGGCATCCTCTCCGGCAAGCCCGGCAGCCGTCTGGACCCCAACGGCACCGCCCTCCGCGCTGAGCTGGCCACCATCCTCCTCAACTTCTCCAAGCTGGAGGAGGTCTCCAAGGGCTACACCGAGACAACGGTGAGCATTGAGGTCCCCGAGACCGACGGCATTCCCGCCCACACCATTCCCGCCATCGTCACCGTGCCCGACGGCAAGGGTCCCTTCGCCGCCGTGGTGATGCTCCACGGCACCGGCTCCAACAAGCACGAGGCCGGCAACGGCTACGACATGGCTGCCGATGCCATGGCCAAGGCCGGCATTGCCACCATCCGCATCGACTTTATGGGGAACGGTGACTCCACTGCCAGCTATACCAATTACTGCTTCACCTCCGCCAATCTGGACGCCAAGGCCGCCGCCGATTATGTGGCCGGCCTGGATGCCATCGACGCAGACAAAATCGCCGTTATGGGCTGGAGCCAGGGCGGTACCAATGCGCTGTTTGCCGCTGCCGCCTACCCTGAGACCTTCAAGGCCGTGGTGACCTGGGCCGGTTCCGTGACCGACCGCACCGGCGAAGAGTTCGAGGCGCAGTATGCCGCCGCCAAAAAGGACGGCTACTACGTGGCCGAGTACGACTGGCGCGAGCCCCAGCACATCGGCCTACGCTGGTATGAGGAGAACATCCGCTTCAAGAAGCTGGACGAGGTCGCCAAAATCAAGGCCCCCATTCTGGCCATCCAGGGTATGAAGGACACCTCTGTCCTGCCCGAAAATGCCAAGATGATCGTGGACAATGCCAAGAATGAGTCCACCCGCGCCTATTACATCGAGGACTGTGACCACACCTTCAATGTCTTCAGCGGTGATTATACCGCAATCATGGAAGCCATCCATGCCGGCATCGGCTTCCTTCAGGAGAACCTCAGCGGCAGCATGGCCGCCACTGTCACTTCTGTGAGCAAGTACGGCAACGTCACCACCGATCTGCCCGTGGCCGCCCTGGCCGGCGCCGGCTATGCAGCTGGCGACCTCCTCACCATCACCGTGGGCGAGACCGCTATGGACGTGCCTTACGGCACCGCTTACAGCGACGTGGACAACGGCAGCGTCATCGCCCTGCCCGACTCCGGCACCAATACCCTGGCCGTGGCCATCAACATGGGCAACTTTGCCGAGACCTACAAGGCCGGCGAAGGGGTCGTCCTCACCGTGGCCATGAAGGAGAAGGAGGGCTACCTGGAGGAGTACCAGCTCCGCAACATCGACTCCCTGCGCACCAACGACCGGGCCGACTATGCCTCCGACGAGGTCTTTGCCAACTTCCGTCCCGTGGTCATGGGCGACATCGCCGAGGGCCTTCTCTACCGCTCCTCCAGCCCCGTGAACCCCGAGCTGGGCCGCAACACCTGCGCCGACAAGCTGGTCAAGGCCGCCGGCGTCAAGACCGTCCTCAACCTGGCCGACAGCGAGGAGACTATGAAGGGCTACGAGGGCTATGGCGACAGCCACTATGCCACTTTGAATGTGGTGGCCCTGGACATGGGTGTGGACTTCGCCGCCGAGGACTTCAACGCCAAGCTGAAGACCGGTCTGGAGTACATGATCGCCAACGAAGGGCCCTATCTGGTCCACTGCAACGAGGGCAAGGACCGGGCCGGCTTTGTCACCGCGCTGCTGGAGGCCCTCATGGGCGGCACCGTGGCTGAGATCAAGGCCGACTACATGACCTCCTATGAGAACTACTACCATGTGGAGAAGGGCTCCGAGCAGTATGAGAAGATCGCCGAGAGCAACATCATGAACTCCCTGCGCACCATCGCTGGCGCTGAGGAGGGGGCCGATCTGGCTGGGGTGGACCTCCAGGCCGCTGCCGAGACCTATCTCACCAAAACCGTGGGCCTGTCCGCCGAGCAGGTGGACGCCATCCAGGCCGTCCTCTCCGGCGCCGCCGAAGAGAAGCAGGCCGCCTGAACCCCTTTCCATGCTGTAAAAGGAGGCGTTGCAGATCAGCTGCAACGCCTCTTTTTTACTTTTTTGCCGGGAGAGGAAAATAAGCTCTTGACATCATGCCAGAAATGTGGTATTCTAATCTAGCACCTGAAAGCGTGAAACGCTGGAGTGGGGATGCCGGAGTGGCGGAATTGGTAGACGCCCGGGACTTAAAATCCCGTGGGAGCAATCCCGTGCCGGTTCGACCCCGGTCTCCGGCACCAATATCGCGGGGTAGAGCAGCTTGGTAGCTCGTCGGGCTCATAACCCGGAGGTCGAAGGTTCAAATCCTTCCCCCGCAACCATAAAAAAGTACCTAATTCTTTGTGAATTGGGTACTTTTCTTTTGCTTTTCACCTGAAATGTTCGATTTTTCAAAAGGCCGAAAAACTACTTTCCTGCTAATTTATCAACAATTTATCAACAGTTGCTATTTGAAAGCCTGCCAAACTCTCGAAGTGGGGGATTGGGGGGCTTTTTTTTCGTAGTCCTTATATATATCATAAAAAACATTTCATATAGATATATATAAATAATTCCCCAATTCTCCAAAATCCCCCGAAAGCCTTGGAAATACAGGGTTTTTGATGGGGGATTTTCTTAAAACCTCCCTCGAAAAAGCCCCCAAAAATCCCCCACAAGAGCAAAAATCCCCCGCAAGGCCGTGAACCTTGCGAGGGTCGTTAGTTTGGTCACTATTTTAACCAGTATTTGACTACGGGGGAAATGTCGGCAGTTTCGATCAGCGGAGCTTGAAATCTAATGGGGTTCACTTCCCCGGGCAATTTTAAAAGTGCGTCACCTTTTCCGGTTAGCCTTTCGGCTCCTTTACGATCAAGTATAACCATAGAATTACTCACGGTAGCTGTTTTCAAAGCAATTCTGCAAGCTATATTTGCTTTGATTAGACCAGTAACCGTATTTACTGTCGGTTGCTGCGTAGAAATGATTAAATGAATTCCGGCGGCTCTTCCTAATTGTGCTATTCGTACAATTCCGTTTTCTACCGCCTTTTTGCTTACCACCATTAAGTCTGAAAATTCATCAGCAATTACCAGAATAGACGGTAAGCCTATTTCTGTGGCTGTTTTTGCCCCTTTCCGGGCCATAATGGAATATCTCTTTTCCATTAGATCACACAAATAACCCAGGGTGTCTATTGCTTTATATGGGTCTGTAATAATAGGCCGGAGAAGGTGCGGCAATTTGTTGTAAATGGACAATTCGACCTGTTTGGGATCAATCATAACAAAATTGAGTGTAGCGGGGGTATGCTTAAATAGCAGGCTTGTAATCATGCTATTTAATAAGACCGATTTACCGCCGCCAGTTGTACCGCCTATTAAAACATGGGGCATTTCTTCTATATTGATTGTTAAGGGCTGGTTGCTGGTATCTACCCCTAAAAGAGTAGAAAGCCCGGGCGCAGTATCAAATCTTTTTGTTAAAAGGGTATTTTTGAAATGTAGCGTTCCCCGGTCTGCCCTGGCAACTTGCAGCGCAAAATGTCCAAGATTGCTCGTTACAAGTTCCATTTCTGCGTGAAATGCAGCGGCAAGGCCGGGAATAAACCGCTTAACTTTGGGAAGGTCTAACGGGTTTTCAAGCTCAAAATGATAGGTGACGAGTTGCGGAGCAGCTACGGCAGAAAGGAAACAACAGGGAACCTTGCTTGAAAGTATTTCGGCTATATCCTGCCCGTTGATTATTATAGCCGCCGTTGGCGGCTGATGATCTGGCAATAGATTAGCTGGTGGTGTTGTATAGGTTTTTACGAGTTGAAACATTGTAGCGGCTCCTTTCTTCCCTACCATCATCAGGGCCACGGAGGGAACCCGTGACCGACCCCGCCAGTATGGGCGGGGTTTCGGCTATATTATACAGAACTACGGGCAATTCTACAAATCATGTTGCAGGCCTGGAACAGTGCCCGGGCTTGTGTATCTAACCATTCTTCCCGGCTGTTGGGTCTGCGCTCACCGTAACGGGTTTTCTTCAATTCGGACGGGCTGCACAACCGCTCTGCAATGTCGCTATTGTAGATCAGGGAGCAACCGCCCCAACTATATTGGTTCCAATCGGCGGCACCGTTCAACAGGGTTTTCTTGTCTGCGGGGCTTGCGTAAAATTCTTGATCTTCGGGGAAGTCTTCGAGAAGTTCCAGGGCATATACCTTTTTTCCGTTGTCCCATGCGCTGCGGGTCTTCTCGTTTTCGATGGCCTTTCTTAGTTCTTTGATTGTCATTTGTAATGTACCCCTTTCTTTATGTGGGGCGGTGTGGTACAATGACCTTGCCGCCGGTTCTGGTGGTGGGCAGTAGCTTTTGCTTTGGTCGGCGGGGCTGCTGCCCTTCTCTATTTATTTATATAGATATTCTACTATATTTGATAGAATTAGTCAAGCGTTTTTCCTTGTGTTTTCAAGGCTTCCTGGGCTTTTTTTTTCGCTCCGGGTTTTCTGGCCTGATCCAGTACCGGGGGCGGGGGATATAGGCACAGCGGCACAGGCGGGGTGAGTGCCGAAAATACCGAAAAAATGGAAAAGACCCTTTTCAAAAATCTCGCAAAAACAAAAAAGCTCCATTGCAACGACACTCTTGGAAACTTTTTTGCCACATGATATAATCAAGTCGAAAGGTGGCTGAGAGTATGAAAAGAACATTTGCTCTGTTGATTGCAGCTATGTTGGCTATACTGGTTGGCTGTTCTTCTGAAAAGGCCGAGAATACCCCTGTTTCATGGGACAATACTTTTTCTGACGCTGGCTTTACAGACGAGGAAATATCTGAATATCGAGAGATTTTTGAAACAATCGGCGTGACTGATTTTCATGATGTAGATATTATCGAAAACGGCGTTATGCACATTGTTACCGGCAAGATTTATGACAGCTCAAATTTGCAGCTCAATGTCACACTTGAAAATCGCTCAATAATATATGTTGAGCTGGCTGGAATTCCAGATCAGAAAACAGAAGCATACATTAACTGGCGTGGAAAGCTGAAAACCAAGACAGTAGATAGCAAGACCGCTGTTGAGATGTATTCTGACACAGAGGGTGGCTATTTGGCTGTTTTGGATTGGAACACAAAAACCGTGTCTGAGTATGAAAACTGATATATATTACGGTAGGTGGGGAGCTGCTATAAAAGAACGGCTTCCCACTATATTTTGTGGTTCAACGGATATATCGTGGCATATTTAGAAAAAACATATTGACAAACAGACATATCGTGTTAAAATAGACTTAGGTTAAGTCGACCAACCTACAACAGAATATTCGTGGTGTTTGTAATCGCGGCAATGCTGTCTATGCCAAATGCAGGCTGAAATTCTCGTGGTATATAGTCTAAAACCAACTTCGGTTGATCTATGTACCCAGCATTGTGCGATAAGTTGGTTACAAACAAACAATGACTCTGTATAGAGAGCGTACAAAGTGCATTGACTGATAGTCCCTGAGAGGATTATCGGTCAATGCACTTTTTTTGTTTGCGATTGGAGGTATTCATTTATGTGCAATGAAATTGGGACAGAGCGCATTGTCCCTAAATTTATGACCATTTCCGAGCTTTCTGAGTATAGCGGTATTCCCGCTAAGTGTATTCGGAAAATGGTCAAGAGTGGAGAAGTTGACTATTTTAGACCGGGTAATAAGACTTTCTATGTGAGTGTAGAGTCTTTCATGTCACTTTGTACCGGTTTCAGCCAGAGATAAGGCGGTGGTTTGATTGGCGGTGTTACAAATCAATCCCGCCGTGAGGGAGGAAATAGTCACTGTCGGAAACGGGGGCAAAGTCCAACTGGACGAAGGCGCTTTCGCAGAAAACTTTGTAGAGTTCAATCATCTCACCTGCTACAACGACATTCTCTATGATCGAACCGGCAAGGCTATTAGCAGCGCAGAGTGTAAGCATGACATTTACGAAGTTTTGAGAGGGTTGGGTTTCACCTCAAATATGACCGGGAGAATTAAGAACCTTTGGGA
>NZ_JAPFEA010000004.1 GCF_026169115.1 Intestinimonas sp.
ATATTCGTATGTGTACAACTTCTCCGAGGGGCTGGCGGCTGTAGAGAACACCTATGTACTACTTGGCTTTATCGACAAAACCGGCAAAGTGGTCGTCCCCTGCCAATATTTCGAAACGGAAGACTTCTCCGAAGGTCTGGCGCTGGTAAGGAACACCGAGGGACTATGGGGCGTGATCGACAAAACCGGCAAGCAGGTCGTCCCCCTCCGGTACAAGGAGATCACCCCCTTCCAGGACGGCGTTGCCCTGGCACGGAATGAGGCCGGCAAGGCTTTCCTCCTCAAGGTAGATGACGGCAAACAGCCCCCCGTCCCCAGTGTCCCGGAGGTTCCCACCGTCTCCGGCTTTACCGATGTGAAGGTCACCGATTTCTTCGCGGATGCAGTGAAGTGGGCCGTTGACAGCGGCGTCGCCTCCGGCACCAGCAAAGATACCTTCTCCCCCGAGCGGACCTGCACCACGGCGGAAATTCTGACCCTGCTGTGGCGGGCCAACGGCTCCCCCAAGGCCGCGGCCAGCGCCGCCGTCCCCGCCGGGCAGTACTACACCGACGCGGCCAACTGGGCTGTGGAAAAGGGCCTGACCGACGGCTTTAGCGCCGACATCCCCGCGACCCGCGCCGCCACAGTGACCTACCTGTGGAAACTGGCGGGCAAGCCCGCCGCCGATGCCGCCGCATTTACCGATGTGGATGCGGGCGCGGAGTATGCGCAGGCGGTTGCGTGGGCTGTCGAGGAGCTCATCACCGCCGGCACCGGCGCGGATACCTTCTCCCCCGACAAGACCTGCACCCGGGGCGAGATCGTCACCTTCTTGTACCGCGACCTGGTGTAACGCGGACTTCACCCGAGCGCTTTGTAAAACCGTGTAATGATTGAAAAAATACCCACCCTGTTTGAAATGAACTGCCCCAGATTGAGCGGACAGCACAAAAAAGAGCCCCTGGTAGGAAATATTGAGTTTTAAGTGGAGAGGCGTCGCGCCAGCGGCGCCTCTCCGGTTTTTAACTGGATGCGCTCATGGTTGTAAAAATAGATATAGCGGTCGATCATTTCGTTTG
>NZ_JAPFEA010000053.1 GCF_026169115.1 Intestinimonas sp.
AAATATTTGTTGCTCATGGTCTTTTCACCTCCGTTTTTCGATAAAAAAATAAGAGTAACAACGCTTTACGCTTTGTTACTCTTATTAGTAGCATTTTCATATTTCCCCGTTTACGCAAATTAGATTTGAACTCCGGGGATGCAGATGATATAATAGAGTGTAAGGGTCTCTTCTGCTGACCCAATGCCGTTAGGAGGTCTGCTATGGGAACCGTCATCGTGGTCACGTCCGGGAAGGGCGGCACCGGGAAGACCTCCCTCACCGGCGGCACGGCCTCCTGCCTGGCCGCCCTAGGACAAAAGGTGCTCTGTATCGACCTGGATGTGGGGCTCCGCAATCTGGACATCTCCCTGGGCATGACAGACCGGGCGCTGATGGACTTTACAGACGTGCTGGAGGGCCGCTGCACCCTGGAGCGGGCCGCCGTGGAGCACCCCGTCATCCGGGGGCTCTATCTGCTCACGGCCCCGGTGCGTCCCAGCCCCGCCGCCATGGACGAGGAGAAAATGCGCGCCATGCTGGAGACGGCACGGGCACAATTCGACTACATCCTCATCGACTCCCCCGCCGGGCTGGGCAGCGGCTTCCGCCTGTCCGTGTGCGGCGCGGACCGGGCGGTGGTGGTCTCCACCAACGACTCCTCCGCCCTGCGGGACGCCCAGCGCACCGTGGTGGAGCTGGACCGGCAGGTGGACACCATCCACCTGGTGATGAACCGCATCCAGCCCAAGCTGCTCCGCCGCCTGCGCACCACCATCGACGACGCCATGGACGCCGCCGGTCTCCCCCTGCTGGGGGTGGTGCCCGAGGACAGCCAGGTCATCCTGGCCGCCAACACCGGGGAGCCGCTGATCCTGTTCAGCCGCAAGGGGGCCGCCCTGGCCTATCTGAACATCGCCAAACGTCTGATGGGGCAGCGGGTCCCCCTCATGAAGATCCGCTGAAATCATTGCATGTGAAGAAAAGAAAGGACTGAGTAAGGGATGAACATTGCACTCATGAGCCACGACAGGAGAAAGGAATTGATGGTGCAGTTCTGCATCGCTTACTGTGGCATCCTCTCCAAGCACACCGTCTGCGCCACCAACACCACCGGCAAGATGGTGGCCGAGGCCACCGGCCTGCCGGTGAACCTCTTCCTCTCCCACGAGCACGGCGGCAGCCAGCAGATCGGCGCCCGCATCGCCTACAACGAGATCGACATGGTGCTCTTCTTCTGCGACCCCCAGACCCACGACCTGGACACCGACGTGGACTATATCACCCGCCTGTGCGACCAGTACAACATCCCCTATGCCACCAACGTGGGCACCGCTGAAATGCTCATCCACGGCCTGGAGCGGGGAGACCTGGACTGGCGCGACATCGTCAGCCCCAAGACCGCCCCCTTCACCGTCTGAATCTACCCTGTACCCGTGCGCCCGTCTTTGCAAAAAGGCGGGCGTTTTTCCACATCAGGAGGTGTTTTTGTGGAGAAAAAGACCGGACATATCCTCTCCGCCGTGGTGGTGGCCGCCGCCATCGGGGGACTGTTCTGGCAGAATGTCGGCCTCCGGACCCAGGTAGAGCAGCTCTCCACCCAGGTGCAGCATATCCATGACTACCTCCCCGACCTCAGGCAGGAGATGGCCAATCAGGCAGGCGACATCCGCTGGGAAATAGCCGCCCAGCAGAGCCTTTTTTCCTCTGTGGAGACCGGGCTGGGGTACATCAGCGGAGACCTGAGCCTGTCCGTAAGTCTGGTACCCAAGGAGCTGAGCGTTGGGGAGACGGCCCAGCTATCCCTGAGCACGGGCGAGACGGCCGTCCTCACCGACGACGGCTCCGGGCGGCTCACCGGCGTGCTCACCTGTCCCCTGCGGGAGTCCCTGGAGCCGGTGGTCATCCTCACCGACGGGGAGACCACCCGGCGGGAAGTTCTCCCCACCCTGTGGACAAATGAGCTCTTTACCCTGAAGGGGGACAGCCGGTGGGAGGGCGGCACGCCGTCCGACGTGCTTAGCCTGACCTTTAACGCCCCGGAAAGCAGCGCCCTGGAGCCGGAGACCGTCACCGTAGAGGTCCGCTCCGCCATCCTGGAGGTTGTGGAGGGCTCTCTGATGGGCACTGTGGAGGCCGTCCGGCAGGCCGACGGCAGCTGGCGGGCCGACCTGAGCCGATACCTGAATACAGAAGAAGAATATGACTACGACTTCTGGGTCTCCGTCACCACCGGGGAGGGTGTCCCCCTGCGCAGCGACCAGCCGGTGGCTGACTGTCAGCAGAACGGCGACGGGTCCAGCAGCAGCTGGGGCGAGGGTGACTTCGCTCTCTACGCCGACTTCGGCGAGACGTGAGGACGCCCCTCTTCTCTATCTCCGGTCCCTTTCGGGGCCATAGATTTTTACATAATTTAGATGATATTACAATTATTTGTATCAAAAGAAAATGGATTGAAAAAATGCTTGCGCTTTTTCCCATAGGTTACTAAAATAGACCAATGGCGGATGGCAATAGTCCATCTGTTACTTTTTGGCACATCCCAAGTGAAAATACATTTTTTTACAAAAAGGAGTGACACCTGTATGGTGCGTGCCCGCGTAGACCAAAAGACCTTCATGGCCTTTATGATCCCCTTTCTCCTCACCATCGCCACCGCCGGGCTGCTGCTGCTAGCCGTCTACAGTTCCCCCGACCCCGACAACAGCATCCTGGTGGACATCCTGCTGAACCTCTGGATGATCAGCCTCTATGCCTGGCTGCCCATTTTTATCGTGCTGGGCATTGCCTTTGTGTACATGGGCTGGTACCCCCCCACCTTTTTCAAAAAAAAGGACCCCTTCCTCTGCCGCAGCGACTGGGAGAAGTGGGCCGCGGCGGCGGGGTATCTGCCCCTGCTGGAGCTCCACGCCAGCCTGCCCGACACGGTGGAGGACACCGGCCTGGTGGGCGGCGGACGTCCCGCGCCTCATCGCCGGAAGCGTTACCGGGCTTTCCTGTCCACGAACTTCCATATCACCGACCGGGAGAGCGGCCTGGCCGCGCTGGAGCGTCTGGCGGCCTCCCGTCAGGCCAGGGACCTGTGCTGGGGCGTCCTCATCGCCGGGATGCTCTTTGTGTGCCGCTGGCTCAAGCGGGATGAGCTCAACGACTGGTACGGCAGATTCATGACGCCCATCCAGGATCAGTTCCACTCCTGGACGGAGCTCAACCTGCGTTTCCAGGAGGAGGAGTCCGCCGCCGGCATGGATGACGAGAGCGTGCAGGTCCTCCGGAAGGCGGTGGAGCGGGAGCGGAACGGGCTCTACCAGGTCCGTTTCCTTTAAAATCCCCTTTCTGGCCGTAAAAACCGGGGAAAATGGTTGACTTTTTCCCCACTGTGGGATACTATTGTTACGCTCACCGCCACGACGGGTCATGAGTACCCCCCAGCACCGCCGGACAGAGAGGGACGCCTTTGGCTGCAAGCGTTCCACGGCAAGGAGAGGGCGAAGACAGTCCCACCAGCGGGCCCGGAGACGGGCGCGGTCCCCTTCCCGCAACAGAAGGCACGAGGACGGCCCTTTCCACAGGCCGTTGAAAATGGGTGGCACCACGAAGGCAGGCGCTTTCGTCCCATTAAGGGACGAGAGCGCCTTTTTGCATCGGAACAGGCGGTGTCCCGCCATTCAAACGACAAAGGAAGTGTAATCATGGACCGTATCAAACCCCGCACCCTCTCCGGCTTTATGGAACTGCTGCCCCCAACGGCCTGACGGCCGCCGGGGACCCCTCTATTTGACTCAAACAGGCCGAAGTGAATCCGGCCTGTTTCAAGGTTTTTGCTCCGCAAAAACGCTTGGCGCCGCTGATGCGGCGGGCGGGGCAGCAGCCTGTAAACTTTTACAACAAAGGAAGTGTAATCATGGACCGTATCAAACCCCGCACCCTCTCCGGCTTTATGGAGCTGCTGCCCCGGGAGCAGGTGCTTTTCGACCGCATGGTGGCCATCCTGCGGGAGAGCTACGCCCTCTACGGCTTCACCCCCCTGGACACCCCCGCCATCGAGGCCAGCGAGGTCCTTCTGGCCAAGGGCGGCGGCGAGACCGAAAAGCAGATCTACCGCTTCACCAAGGGGGACAGCGACCTCTCCCTCCGCTTTGACCTCACCGTGCCCCTGGCCAAGTACGTGGCCCTCCACCACAACGAGCTGAGCTTCCCCTTCCGCCGCTTCCAGATCGGCAAGGTCTACCGGGGGGAGCGGGCCCAGCGGGGCCGGTTCCGGGAGTTCTACCAGGCCGACATCGACGTCATCGGCGACGGCAAGCTGGACATCGCCAACGAGGCCGAGGTCCCCGCCATCATCTACAAGACCTTCACCGCCCTGGGCCTCCGCCGCTTCAAGATCCGTGTCAACAACCGGAAGGTTTTGAACGGCCTCTTTGCCGCCCTGGGCCTCTCCGAGCACGCCGGCGACGTCATGCGCACCATCGACAAGCTGGAGAAGATCGGCCCCGAGAAGGTGAAGGCCATCCTGGTGGACGACTTCGCCGTCCCCGCCGCCACCGCCGATGAGCTCCTCGCCCTCCTCTCCACCGACGACCCCATGGCCGCCCTGGAGGGCTTCAAGGGGAAGAACGAGCTGCTGGACCTGGGCATCGACGAGCTCTCCACCGTGGTCAAATACATGGCCGCCTTCGGCGTCCCCGCCGACCACTTCATGGTGGACCTCACCATCGCCCGGGGCCTGGACTACTACACCGGCACCGTCTACGAGACCGTCATGCTGGACCACCCGGAGATCGGTTCCATCTGCTCCGGCGGCAGATATGATAACCTTGCGGAATATTACACCGAAAAACAACTCCCCGGAGTGGGTATTTCCATCGGTCTCACCCGGTTGTTCTTCGTTTTGCAGGACCAGGGCTACCTCAACCCGGCGGTCCTCACCGCCCCCGCCGACCTGCTGGTGCTGCCCATGACGGGCGACCTCACCGCCGCCATCTCCTTCGCCACCGCCTGCCGTGCCGCCGGCATCCGCACCCAGCTCTACACCGAGCAGAAGAAGTTCAAGGCCAAGATGAACTACGCCGACAAGACCGGCATCCCCTTCGCCGCCTTCCTGGGCGAGGACGAGATCCATGCCGGCACCGTCACCGTGAAGGACCTGCTGCTGCCCGACCCCTCCACCCCCGAAGAGGAGTCGGAGCAGAAGGCCGCCGGCCTCTTCAAGCAGGTGACCCTCCCCACCGCGGAGGCCGTGACCTATGTGAAGACCCGCCTGGACGCCCGGCCCCAGAGCCAGCCCATCCTGGACGGGCCCGCCCTGGCGGAGAAGTACCACCTGGAGCAGCCCTGAGGGAAAAGGTCTGCGGGCGGATGACAGCATGGTATTCCCTTTACGCGGGGCGCGACGACCCCGGCGCGCCAAACCACACGGCAATCATCCCCCGGCCCACCCTCATCCGGCATGGCCCAGGGCCATGCCACCTTCCCCCTGGAAGGGGGAAGGTCTGCGGGCGGATGACAGCATGGTATTCCCCTTACGCGGGGCGCGTCTGGGAAGCCGCGCCCAACACAAAGGCAGTCCCGAATCCCATGGCAAACCACCCCATACCCCCCATTTTCTAAATCCCATTCGGATAAACCAATATCAATATTACAAATTGGAGTTGATTTTTCATGATGCAGTCCCGCACCCACACCTGTGGTGAGCTCCGCATGGAGCATGTGGGCCAGACCGTCACCCTGGCCGGTTTTTTGGAGAACGTCCGTGAGGTGAGCCAGAACCTGGCCTTCGCCGTCCTCCGTGACTTCTACGGCACCACCCAGGTGGTCATTGAGAACGAGGCCATGATGGCCGCTGTCAAGCCCCTCAACAAGGAGTCCACCATCCAGGTCACCGGCGTGGTCCGGGAGCGTGACTCCAAGAACCCCAAGCTGCCCACCGGCGATATCGAGGTGGTGCCCAGCGAGATCAAGGTCCTGGGCCGCTGCCGCCACAACGAGCTCCCCTTCCCCATCAACCGCAGCCGGGAGGCCGACGAGTCCGCCCGCCTGAAATACCGCTACCTGGACCTCCGCAACCCGGCGGTGAAGGACAACATCGTCCTGCGGTGCAACGTGGTCTCCGCCCTGCGGCAGGCCATGACCGCCCACAACTTCCTGGAGATCACCACCCCCATCCTCACCGCCTCCTCCCCGGAGGGCGCCCGGGACTATCTGGTGCCGAGCAGAAAACACCCCGGCAAGTTCTACGCCCTGCCCCAGGCCCCCCAGCAGTTCAAGCAGCTGCTCATGGCCTCCGGCTTTGACCGCTACTTCCAGATCGCCCCCTGCTTCCGGGACGAGGACGCCCGGGGCGACCGCTCCCCCGGCGAGTTCTACCAGCTGGACATGGAGATGGCCTTCGCCGATCAGGAGGACGTCTTTGCCGTGCTGGAGGACGTGCTTCCCCCCATCTTTGCCAAGTACGGCGCCTACAACATCGCCTCCACCGCCCCCTTTGCCCGCATCCCCTACCTGGAGTCCATGGAGAAGTATGGCACCGACAAGCCCGACCTGCGCATCGACCTCACCGTCACCGACGCCACCGAGGTCCTGGGCTCCTGCGGCTTCGGCCCCTTTGAGGGCAGCACCGTGAAGGCCGTCCCCGTCACCGGCTTCACCGCCACCCGGAAGCAGATCGACAAGCTGTGCGCCGACGTGGAGGTCCAGTCCGGGGAGAAGGTCTACTGGTTCCGCTACGATGAGAACGGCGAGATCGTGGGCGGCATCGCCAAGTTCGT
Organism: Intestinimonas sp.; assembly: GCF_026169115.1. Taxonomy (GTDB): domain Bacteria; phylum Bacillota; class Clostridia; order Oscillospirales; family Oscillospiraceae; genus Intestinimonas. The sequence goes on from NZ_JAPFEA010000053.1 coordinate 6,747, forward strand.
CCAGCCCATCAAGGACCAGGTGGTCTCCGCCCTGGGCCTGGAAAAGGGCTCCTTTGTGGGCCTCACCGCAAGCAGCAAGAAGCTGACCGCCCAGAAGACCGCCGGCGTCCTAATCAAGATGCTCCCCGCCCTGGCCCCCCAGCACATGGACAAGGAGCGCTACGAGTTCTGCTGGATCGTGGACTTCCCCATGTACGAGATCTGCGATGAGTCCGGCGAGCTGGAATTCTGCCACAACCCCTTCTCCATGCCCAACGGCGGCCTGGAGATCCTGAAAAAGGCCGCCGCCGGAGCGGTGGACCCCCTCTCCATCACCGCCTTCCAGTACGACCTGGTGTGCAACGGCGTGGAGCTCTCCTCCGGCGCGGTGCGGAACCACGACCCCGAGATCATGATCGAAGCCTTCCAGCTGGTCCGGCTGGGCGAGGAGGACGTAAAGGCCAAGTTCCCCGCCATGTATAACGCCTTCACCTACGGCGCGCCCCCCCACGCCGGCATCGCCCCCGGCGTGGACCGCATGGTCATGCTGCTGGCCGGCGAGGACTCCATCCGGGAGATCATCCCCTTCCCCATGAACAAGAACGCCCAGGACCTGATGATGGGCGCGCCTTCCTTCGTGGAGCCCAAGCAGCTGGAGGAGCTGAACATCATCTGCACGAAAAAGGAAGATGAGTCTGAAATCTGACTTCTTTTTCCCGGGCTCCACGGGGGCCCCATCGAAGATGGGGCGGCGTGATGCGCCGCACAAGTGTTTTGGCCATTGGCCAAAACCTTGGCGCAGGCGGAATTCACTTCCGCCGAGCATGTCAGATCATCATATAGGGGCCACCACAAGATCTCGGATCTTGTGGGGAGGCCCAAACAGTTGGAAGAGCTGAATATTGTGTGCACCAAGAAAGAGGAGGACAGTGAGGAATAAGATCCTTTTCAGACTGGGGGCCGGGCTGGTCCTGGTGAGCATGCTCGCCGGCTGCGGCGGCTCGGGACAGGCCCCTACCCCCACCCCCTCCGCTCCGACGGAGGTCACCCCGGAGATCCAGGCCGAGCTGGACGCCCAGCTGGGCCTACTCACCGAACACATCACCACAAAGGAGCGGCAGGCCGCCCTGGAGCTGTGGCTCCGGCTCCGCCCCCTGCGCCAGGCCCGGCTGGAGGCCGGGCAGTGGGCCTCCCGCCCCCGGGAGGATACCCTTCAGGCGGAGCTCTCCGCCCTCTATGACCAGTACACCATTCAATATCTGGGGGGCGACGAGGAGGGCTTCGGCTACACCAACCCGGAGGAGATCCCCCTCATCTCCTACACCATGGGGGCGGACGGCGCCCTCATCGCCGACCCGACCACGGCGGGCCAGCTCCTGGGCTGGACCGAGGAGGAGCTGATGGTCCTGTGGCGGGACATGACCGACCTGCTGCCCGAGGGGGCCTTTGCCGACTTCGGGCGGCTCACCTTCTTCACCGACGGCCCCGAGGAGACCGTGGCCTGGGTCCAGGCCATGGACGAGCCCGGCGACGTCTGGGAGATCGCCGTGGACCCCGCCGACGCCGGGGACCGGGGCTACTTCGTGGAGACCATCCTCCACGAGTACTGCCACTACCTCACCCTCAACAGCGCTCAGGTGACCTACACCAACAGCCAGACCGTGGACACCTACAATGAGTGGGGCATGGTGAGCCGTTCCGGGTCCTACATCGACAACTTCTATCAGACCTACTGGACGGACTACATTGACGACTGTCTGGCCTGCGAGGATACCTACAACTTCTTCCTGCGCCATTACGACGACTTCGTCACCGCCTATGCCTCCACCGACCCCTCCGAGGACATCTGCGAGTCCTTCACCTACTTTGTCCTCCGCCCCCGGGACCCCCTGGCCGACCAGGCGGTGTGGAGTCGGAAGCTGGATTTCTTCTACGCCTACCCCGAGCTGGTGGAATTCCGCGCCCAGGTCCGGGCCGGGCTGGGCCTGGCCGAGGACGAGTGGTACGAGGACCGCTCCCCCGCCGACACCGACCACACCCTGAACGCGGCATAGAGACGACCTGCGGAAAATGCCATTACACGCATGTAGGGGCGCACCTGTGGTCGCCCGTCCCCGTAAACCTTCCCCCTCTCAGGGGGAAGGTGACATTTGCGGAGCAAATGACGGATGAGGGTGGGCATCGGGCGTGCTCTGCGCCCTGCCCCCCCCTCAGTCGGCTTCGCTGACAGCTCCCCCGTTAAGGGGGAGACAACGGATCCTTCGCCTGCGGCTCAGAATGACGGGGAATATATGGGCGTGTCTGGGAAGCCGCGCCCATGCACCACGTCATTCTGTGGGACACGACGACCCCGGCACGCCAAACCACGCCGTAGGGGCGCACCTGTGTGTGCGCCCGTTCCTCCCCCGCGTCATGCTGAGCGGGAGCGAAGCATCCGTTTTCCCCGTCCTTTTTCCGCCGTCAGGGGCCGGGGGACGGATTCTTCGGCCTGCGGCCTCAGAATGACGTCTTGGCCGGGGCGGTGCGCGTCATGGGGAAACAAAAAGCGAAGGCGGTCCCTTCACGCTGGAAAACCAGCGCGGCACCACATCGGCCGGGCGGCTGATCGCCGCCCCTACAAAACCGCCATAACATTAGCGTAGGGGCCGATGTCCCCATCGGCCCGGGCACAGCCCCGGCCCCCCCCTCCACCGTCATTTGCTGCGCAAAGTCCGCCTGCCTCCCCAGGGGCAGGCAGTCCCCCCCTAGATG
>NZ_JAPFEA010000096.1 GCF_026169115.1 Intestinimonas sp.
CCTCAAAACAGAGTGTATTTACCGGCACAAACCAGCGACCTTTGCTGCAGCAAACGAAATGATCGACCGCTATATCTATGTTTACAACCCTGCGCGCATCCAGTTAAAAACCGGAGAGGCGCCGCTGGCGATACGCCTATCCACTTAAAAAACAATATTTCCTACCAGGGGCTCTTTTTTGTGCTGTCCGCATAATCTGGGGCAGTTCAGAAAGGCCCCGGTTTTTTCATTCGGGGTGTTGACAAGGGGAGAGATTTATGGTATGATAACACTCGCGTTTGGTGGATGGAAAACGCTCGGGTCGTGGAGAGATGTCCGAGTGGTTTAAGGAGCCGGTCTTGAAAACCGGTGACTCGCAAGAGCCGTGGGTTCGAATCCCACTCTCTCCGCCATTTTTCTCCCCGCGGTGGGATTGACAAGAGAATCGGAACAGGTGGTTCCGGCATGCAGAAGTACCCAAGTGGCTATAAGGGGCTCCCCTGCTAAGGGAGTAGGCGGGTAAAACCGTGCGGGGGTTCGAATCCCCCCTTCTGCGCCACGTCGGAGCAAGCTTTATGTCGCTTGCTCCGACTTTTTTACAAAAGTCAGAGCGCGCTCATGTCGCTGCTCCTCCTTTCCAACTGCGACCCGCTTTGCTGGGCTCGCAGTTGGTGAGCCGCCCTGTGGGCGGCTTTTTTCGTTTCTGACAGAAATATCGATTCTAACCGTCCTTTGCAGTTCGTTGCAAGTGATCCCTTGCGACGAGCTTTTTTATTCCATTTGAACCGTGTGCGGCGTATAGACGCGGAAAGGGTATCCATGTCGAAAATCAGAGCATTGACCAATCTGCTGTGTGGGGCCTGCCTGGCCCTGGTCCTCCTGCCCCGGGGGGCGCAGGCGGCGGGGCGGCTCCAGATCCAGGCGCCGGACCGTCTCCCCCTGGGGGCGGAGCGGACGCTCGACCTGGACGGGGGCGTCCGCAGCCTGGATGGGGTGGTGACGGTCACCGTCACCGACTACCTGAGCGGGACGGAGGCCGTCCCCGCCCTCACTGTGGGGGGACAGGCCCTGGAGGGCGACGGCGTCACCGAGCTTTCCCTGACCTTTGACCGGGGCCGGGCGGCCCTGCCGGTGGTGGCAGCGGAGACCGGACCCTTCTCCCTGACTCTGGAGGCCGGAGGGCGGATCGGAACGGTGGAGCTGGAGGGGGTGTCCGCCCTGGAGTGGGCCGTGGACCTGGCCCCCGACCGGATGACGGTGACGGCGGCGAAGGACGCCTCCGCCTTCGCGGTGCGGACGGCGGCGGCAGAAAAGCTGGAGACCGCCCTGGCCGACTCCGGCTTTACCGCCGCCGGGGGACAGGTCCGGGTCACCGGCGACGAGCGACAGGGCTTCTCCGTCACCCTCATCGGGGAGGGGAAGCGGGTGGAGCTGCCCACGCGGGTGAGCGTCTACCGCCGGGACGCCACCGGGCAGGAGGTGCTGGAGCGACAGCTCCGGGCCGTCCTGACAGGGGACTTTGCCTTTGAAACGGCGGAGGAGATCACGGCGGAGTCCATCGCCGCCCAGGTATCCGCCATGGTGGGGGATGAAAAGACGGCGGTCTCTGCTCAGTGGAGCGAGGAGGCGGGCTGCTGGCAGCTGACCCTCAGCCGGCAGGGCCAGGAGGTGACGTCCCCCCTCTGGCTCAACAGCCGGGCGGCGCTGACCTTTGACCGGCCCGCCCTGCTGAACGGCTGCGGCATCCGGCTGGCTGCCGCCGATGACGTCTACGTGGCCGGCGGCGCCCTCCATGCGGAGGGGCGGGCGGGGAACGGCTACGAGGCGGTGGTCTTCCCCATCTGGAACTATGGCCGGGATTTCTGTGTCCAGGCCCAGGTTCGGCTCACCGACGCCGTGGGGCCCAGCCGCTGGTGCGGCCTGGCCTTCGGTGGGCGGAACGCAGGCGGGTCCGGGCACTATGCCAAATTCGCCTTCTGGCAGATGGGGCTGCGGCGGGACTTCACTGCCGCCAATGGGGTGGAGTGTACCCGGATGCTGCCCAGCGGCGTCTGGAGCACCCAGTGTGCCGCCCCCCTGGGGACGGGCGCGGAGCCCGGACAGGTCCACGACCTCACCATCCTCTGCCGGGATGGCGTTGTCTGCCAGTATGTGGACGGCGAGCTGGTGCTGCGCACCGAGGCGGCTGACCGCGCCACCCTGGATGGCCGGGTGGCCTTCACCTTTGACGGCGTCACGGCGGAGCTCCTCTCCCTGACGGTCACCGATGTGCTGCCCGACCTGCCCACGGAGCTCCCCCTTACCGAAAACGGCTATGACACCCAGGTCTATGAGCCCCGGACGGGGCTGGTCATGTCCCCCACGGTGGCGGCTGAGGGGGACGCTCTCTCCGCCGCCAGCGTCGCGGCGGGGGAGCGCCGCCCCGCTACCCTCATCAAGACGGTGGCCTCCGACCTCACCGTGGCGGACGGCAATGGCCGCATCTCCATCGGGGCCTATCTGTCCCGGCTGGACAAGAGGGCGCTGGCCGGGTTCCGCATCCAGGACCTGACCACCGCCGCCGCCTTTGCCCGGTATGCGGCGGAACACGGCCTGGTGGATGTGAACGTCTTCTCCGACCAGCTCCAGGTCCTCCAGACCGCCTGCGCCGGACAGTCGGGGGTGCGGGCCATCCTGGACTGCTCCGGGGCGGAGCTTGCAGACCCCACAGAGGCCGCCGCCCTGGCATGCCGCGCCGGGGCCCGGGCGGTGGTCCTGGACCAGTCTGCCGCCCGTCCGGAGACGGTGCGGGCCATCCAGACCAGAGGGGTGGCCGTCTGGGTCCGCACGGACGGCGGGGCGGCGGCCTATGCCGCCATCCTCTCCGGGGCGGACGGACTGGTCACCGGCGACTGGGTGGGGACCATGGATGCTGTGGAGTCCTTCCCGGCGGGACGGCGGGTCCTCACCCGCACCCCCGTGCTCACCGCCCACCGGGGCTTCCACGAGACCGCCCCGGAGAACACGGAACGGGCCGCCGCCCTGGCCCAGGCGGCGGGGGCGGAGGCCATCGAGTGCGACGTCTACCTCTCCGCCGATGGTACAGTGATGGTGAACCACGACCCCACCACCGGCGCCCTCATGGACCGGGACCTCTCCCTGACCGCCTCCACCCGGGCCCAGCTCCAGAGCCTGACCTTCCGGGCCAAGGCTCTCCCAGGGGACCGGCTGCCCACCCTGGAGCAGCTTTTCCGGGCGGTCCAGGGGGAAAAGACCATCTTCCTGGTGGAGATCAAGAGCGGCGACCCGGCCCTCATCGCTCCCCTGGTCCAGACCGTCCGGGCCGCCGGCATGACAGAGCGGGTGGCCTTCCTCTCCTATGACCCGGCCCAGCTCCGGCGGGTCCGGGCCGCCCTGCCCGAGGCGGCGGCGGGCTATCTGGCCGCCTGCACCCAGAGCGGGTCCGATACCGCCGCCAATCTGAAGGCCATGGCGGAACAGATGGACCCGATGAGCGCCTTTTACAGCTGTCCCCAGGAGGCCCAGAGTGCCGCCCTGGCCCGGGCGGCCCGGCACCGGGGCATCCTTATCCAGCCCTGGACCGTCAACGAGTACGAGCTGTTGGAGCAGCGCTATTACGAGGGCTGCCACGGCGTCACCACCGATCGGCCGGACTACGCCTCCTATTACCTGGCGGGGGTGGAGACCCTCCAGAATGAAGTTGCGTTTCGGGCAGGGGAGGGGGCGGCCCTCCAGGTGCTCCGGCGGACCCGTGTGGACGCCGAGACCGTGACCGCCGACTGCTTCCTCCAGATCGGCGGGGATGCGGTGGTGGAGATGGACGGGGAGGGGCGGCTCACCTCCGAAACGGCGGGGACCGCCGTGGTGCTTCTGGGGGTCACCGCCGTCCTGTCGGCCACCCAGGTGCCCTTCCGGATGTACGGCGGACCGGTGACCCTGACCTTTTCCGCGTGAGGGGAGCTGCGGGATGCCTGGGTCACTGGTGAAAGCCGCGCACGCCCAGGCTGCAAAAGAGCGGGTCAGCCCCGGGGAGCACTCTCCTCGGGGCTGACCTGTCTCCCCTTGACAAACGGGCCGTTCTCCTGTAAAGTTACACATAGAAGGGTTCTTTGTTTCGATAGAAAGTGAGGCGCTGTCTGTATGAATGTTTTGCTGGAAAAATTCACATTTACACCGGAATTGACCGATATCATCAACAATAGTCCCAGTGTGATCGTGCCCGACAGCAAGGAGACCCTCTACGAACTCATCTTCGGCAACGAGCACACGGACAAGATCGAGGTCCTCTATGATGTGAACGGGAAGCCTGTGAAGGAGGCCACGGTGGTGCGCTGCAAAAACGGCGCGGTGGTCAACTATGTGGAGGACTATATGCGCCGCCGGGACCCGGACTGCATGCGCATCGCCGACGACCAGCCCACCGACAAGCCCCGGTTCGAGGACGTGTACGGCTATGATTTTGACCAGCTCCGGGTGGAGACCTACCAGTGGCTGGCCCGGCAGGAGCTCATCATCGTGCCCTTCAAGGCCGGCGGCTATCAGTATGGCTACGACTCCATCCTGGTCTGCCCCCGGAACGCCGCCTTCTTTGCCTTTGCGCTGGCAGAGCTCCAGGCCTTTGTGAACGCCCGGGAGGTGGAGCACTTCAAGCCCCGCTCCATCGTCTATGTGGCGCCCCCCTTCCGCCACACCCACTTCAACGGCAGGCAGGTGGTGGTCCACAGCCGGCACAGCGACCTCCATGAGGTCTTCTCCTACAACCTCTACCCCGGTCCCTCCGCCAAAAAGGGCATTTACAGCGTCCTGCTGGACATCGGCGAGCGGGAGGGCTGGGTCACCGCCCACGCCTCGGCGGCCCGGGTCATCACCCCCTATGAAAACGAGATGGTCATGATGCACGAGGGGGCCTCCGGCGGCGGCAAGAGCGAGCTGCTCCAGGAGGTGCCCCGTGTGGCCGACGGCCGGGTGCTGCTGGGCGTCAACATTGAGACCAACGAAAAGACCTACATCAGCATGAGCGACACCTGTACCATCCTGCCCGTCACCGACGACATGGCCATGTGTCAGCCCGGCTACCAGCCCCGCAACGGCAAGCTGGCCCTCACCGACGGCGAGGACGGCTGGTTCATCCGGGTGGACGGCATCACGGAGTACGGCTCCGACCCCCTCTATGAGCGCATCTCCATCCACACCAAGGAGCCCCTGATGTTCTTCAACATCGACGGGGTGCCCCGGTCCACCTGCCTGCTGTGGGAGCACACCCTGGACTCCGACGGCAAGCCCTGCCCCAACCCCCGGGTCATCATCCCCCGCCGGCTCATCCCCCACATTGCCGACAAGCCGGTGGAGGTGGACGTGCGCAGCTTTGGCGTCCGCATGCCCCCCGCCACCAATGAGAGCCCCAGCTACGGCATCCTGGGCCTCATGGGCATCATCCCTCCCGCCCTGGCCTGGCTGTGGCGGCTGGTGGCCCCCCGGGGCTTTAATAACCCCAGCATCAACGGCAGCGCCAAGCTGGCCAGCGAGGGCGTGGGCTCCTACTGGCCCTTCGCCACCGGCCTGCGGGTCAAGCAGGCCAATCTCCTGCTGGAGCAGATCCTCCGGTGCAAGAACACCAAGTACGTCCTCATCCCCAACCAGCACATCGGCGCGTACAGGATCGGCTTCGCCGCCGAGTGGATCTCCCGGGAGTACCTGGCCCGCCGGGGCGGCGTCAACATGAAGATGGACCGGCTGGTCCCCGCCCGCTGCCCCCTCCTGGGCTACGCCCTGGAGGAGATGAAGGTGGACGGCCAGCAGATCAGCTCCCGGTTCCTCCGCCCCGAGCGGCAGGAGACCCTGGGCATCGAGGGCTACGACAAGGGGGCCAAGATCCTCTACGACTTCTTCGCCCAGGAGCTTGCCGCCTTCGACGTGCCGGAGCTCCACCCCATCGGAAAAGAGATCCTGCGGTGCTTCCAGAACAACGGGACCATTGAGGACTACTGCGCCATCATTCCCCTGGGCCTGGAATAAGAAAGCAGAAAAACGGCGTCCCCTTCGTGAGAAGGGGACGCCGTTTTTGTCGCTGCATCCGGTCAGGGGATGACCACCCAGCAGATCCGGTCAGTCTTGTCTTCGTCGAAAGAAGCCGCCGTATCCAGTCCCCAGAGAGGGGCCAGTCTCCAACTGGCGGCTAGGACGCCGTCCTGGAGGGCGGCGGGCTCGCCCAGGTCCACCGGCTCACCGTTCACCAGGGCGGAGGGGCTGCCCACCGTGAGGACAATGGTGGTGTCCCGGTAGGTGCAGGAGGCGGTCTGGGTCTCCTCGTTCCAGTCATAGGAGGCCCCAAGTCCCTCGCACAGGGCCTTTACGGGAAGGCTGTATCCGCCGCCCTCGATGAGGGGGGCCATCAGGGGAAGCCGGAGGGGATAGAGCCTGGGGTCCACCTCCACAGGATAGGGCTCCCCGCCCTTGACGGGGTAGGCCATGCCGTCAAAGACCACGGCGGCAAGCTGGGAGAGGTCCATGACCGACTGGAATCGGTAGTGGAAGGACCACGCTTTATCCTGGATGCAATGGGAGGAGACGGAGGTGAGGGACTGGCCGCTGGTGAGGAGGGTCCCATCCTCCATGAGGAAGAAGAACAGCGGGTCCGCCTCCCGGTCCGGGTCGGCCATGGCGGCCTCCACCTGACAGGTGAGGGGACTCAGGGTCACCGACGCTATGGTGAGGTCGCCGCCCTGGGCGTTGTAGAGGGTGGGAGCCCCCGGCCCCGTGGCCCCGATGTCCACGGTCACCGACTCTGCGGGGGTGAGGTTGAATTCCAGCGCCGCGCCCTCCTCCATGTGCCCCAGTCGTACCCGGAGGGCGGCGGCCCCGTTCAGGTCCACGTCGAAGCGCCAGGTGGCGGAGGTGTCCGTCCGCAGCTCTCCCAGCTCTTTGTAGGACATCCCCGTAACGCCGGACGTCTCGCCGAGCCTTTCCGGGACATCCACGGGATGGACGGACCAGGTGTCCATGCTGTTGAAGTCGTCGGAGAACAGGAAGGTTTTGGCCTCCTCTGTCAGGGCGTCCACCCGCACCAGCAGCAGGGCGGATTGCCCGTCGGCCACCGAGCTCTCCACAGTC
>NZ_JAPFEA010000112.1 GCF_026169115.1 Intestinimonas sp.
GCCCAGCACGGCGGCGTCGGGACCCTGGGCCCGGCGGGAGCCGAATTCGCTCACCGGCCGGCCCTGGGCCGCCCGGACGATGCGGTTGGACTTGGTGGCGATGAGGGACTGGTGGTTGAGGATGAGGAGTACGTAGGTCTCAATGAACTGGGCCTCGACAGCGGGGGCCCGGACAGTGAAGATGGGCTCGCCGGGGAAGATGGGGGTGCCCTCCGGCACCGCCCAGATGTCGCCGGTGAAACGGAAGCTCAGCAGGTACTGGAGGAATTCCTCGGAGAAGCCTCCCTTGCTCCGGAGGAAATCCACATCCTCCTGGGTGAAGCGCAGGTCCTGGATGTAGTCGATGATCTGCTCCAGGCCGGCGGCGATGGCAAAGCCGCCCCCGTCGGGCACGTCCCGGAAAAAGACGTCAAAATAGCAGATCTGCTTGTCGATGCCGGTCTGGAAATAGCCATTTCCCATGGTGAGCTCATAGAAATCGCACAAAAGGGTATAGTTATCGGTGTGTTTCATGTTCCGTCCATCCTTTCGCCGCCGGTCCGGCCGGGGCGGTGTTATCGGTCCGTCACCGTGATGTGGATGCCCTCCAGCACGTCCAGGGCTTTCTGGTGGAGGTCAGGGTCGTAGGAGGCGGTGCGCCGGGCGCTCACGGTGATGTGGGCGTTGGGGAGGGCCGCCTTCACCATGACAGCGTTGGAGAGCACGCAGATGTGGGACACCAGCCCGCACAGCTCCACCGCGTCATACTCCCGCTCCCGGAGCCAGTCGGCCAGGTCCAGAGAGGGGAAGGTCTCCTTCTCAAAGACCGGGTCACCGGGCCGGAGCGCGGCCCCCACCTGGCCATAGAGCTGCCAGCCGGGGGTGTCCTTCCGGCAGTGGGGGACGGGGAGCTTTGTCCCCTCCACCGTGGCGGCATAGTCATCACCGTGGGTGTCCATGGTGAAAATGACGTCGCCCCCGCCGGCGCGGACCTGGGCCATCCGGGCGGCGATGGGGCCGTCCAGTGTCTCCGCCCCGGGAAAGCCCAGAGCGCCGTCCACAAAGTCCTTCTGGTAATCCACTACAATGAGCAGCTCTTTCATGCCCTCTGCCTCCTGTTCTGCTGGAAAAAAGGGGGATAAAGTTATCTTACACATTATATGCGGTTTTGGTGGAAAATGCAAGTGAATGACCCGATTGAGTTTTCTTTTTCCGGAATACCATTCATTGAATGGCATTCCGGCGGTCAGCCTGCACGACAAAGCTGACATCCGCCATTCTGTCCAGCAGGGTGTCTGCGTCATGCTCTATGTTATACTCCAATTCATTCCGATAAAGGGGGAGAACCTGATAGAAGTTGACCTCGTCACCGTCTGGCAACGCCACGGCCAGCAGCGAGCGTAAACCGCCAGCCTGTTTCTGCTGTTCTCTTGATTTTTATGAGCTGGACTTAATTCCTAAAGGGATTTAGTCCTCTGCTTCCAAATCTACGATTTCCTGTATTTGATATTCGATTTCTTTATATTGCTTCAATAAATTTTGTAATAGAAATGGATTTATTTTTTTATCTCCATTTTCCGATTGTTCATATATGTCCACATCAATTTTGATAGCTTCAACTTCATGCAGTAAGTTTAGCAGAGTGACAATTCCATCTTCATCAAAGTAGTCACAAACATAAACGAAATCGTTATGTATAATTTTGGAACGGAGATTTGATATAGAAGCGTCAGGATCAAATTGCCTTAATATTTTAATCACATCTGCACTAGGAGTATTTGTCCGAAGTTTTAGCCCAAACATACTCATCCCAAATATTCCTTTTCAACAAAATCTATTTGTTTGTACAAGGAAAAACTAATCTTGATCTTTCTATGTTATTGAGCTCACTCGCAAACTTCCTCGCCGTCTCCCGGCACTCCCATGCCGCTTTCCTCTTTTTGGGGCGGATCATTCAGCAGCCGCTTGAGCCGCTCCCGGTAATTGGAACAGCCGTTGCGGCGGTCAAAGCGCGCGCCGATCTCCTCCGCCCGCTTCCAGAACCACCGGGCCAGGGCGGCGCAGTCATATACGCCGTCTGCCGGGCAGTCGGCAAACCCAGGCACAGGGGGCAGCTTGATTTCCGGGTGCAGCGGGCTGTGGGCCTGACAGAAGCTGGCCGCTCCCAGATAGAAAGAGAACAGCAGCTCCTGATCCCAGAAATTGTTCGTCCAGGGCAGGCTCTTTTTCAGCAGCTTGAGCCCGTCCTTCCAATCACCGGCGGAGCCGTTCATCCGCAGCAGGGTGCCCACCCGGCGCAGGTCCGCGGCGGTTTTGATGGGCTGGAGCACCATGGCGTCAGAAAAATGCTCCGCCTCCTGGAGATCCTTCCGCTCCAGCGCGTCATCGGTGAGGATGGACAGGAGCTTCCAGGGCTGCTCCTCGCAGAACTCCTTCTTTTGCAGAAGCCCCTCCACAATGCCGACGGCCTCCGCTCTGCGGTCCAAAGCCAGCAGATATTCCGCCATTGCACACGCCTCACACACCGCGCAGTCGGATACATCGTCCCGCTCCGCCGCCTGGAACCGCTCCAGATGCTCCTCCAGTGCGGTCCGATCCCCGGTCATCATGGCAAATTCCCCGGCGTGACACTGCCACAGCCGCTCTCCCAGGCCATAGGCCCGGACCTGATCCCGGAACTCCGCCAGCAGAGTTTTGCACTGCGCCAACGGGATCTGGGGCAGGCGGCGGGCGATGGAACTGGCCAGCATGGCCACCGAAATGACGGCGTCTCCCTCAGCCTCGCCCAGCTCGCCGGGATTTTCCTGATGGAGCCGCATAAACTCCGCGCACACCGGCAGGGCCTTGGCCGGATCGTCTCCAAATATGTAGGCATAAGCCAGGTCAAAGCGGCCGATCATCTGCTCTGTTGGCTCCTCCAGCC
>NZ_JAPFEA010000040.1 GCF_026169115.1 Intestinimonas sp.
CTCCGGAGCAGACGCAGCGGCAGGCGCAGACCGCGCCGGCGGGCAGCTCCACCGGACAGGCCGCAGGAAGGGTGCGGGTGACCGACTCCAGCGCCCCGTCCTCGGAGAGATAGACCACCGTGGCCGACAGCTCCGCCCTCAGGCGGCTCTGGTCGCCATCCCGCTCCGCCTCCACCAGCCCCACATGGAGGTGGACGTCGCACACCTCCCGCACCGGCGAGGGCGTCTCCAGCAGCTCCCGGGCGGTGATCCGCCGCTCCCCGTGCTCCAGCAGCCGGGCCAGGGCGTAGCTCCGCCGCTGCACCGTAAGGTCGTAGGATGTGCTGTAAATATCGGCCAGGAGCGTGATCTGCCGCTCCTCCCGCACCACGGACTGGGCCAGCATCCCCAGGGACACCGACAGGGTCCTCCCCTCGTCGCCATCCAGGGTGCAGTCCACCCCGGTGAGCACCACCGAGAGGGTGCAGTCGGCCTCCTCTCCCGCGCCGCTCACCTCCATGATCTGGGAGAAGGGCAGGGTGAAATCGGCGCTGCACAGCCCGCCGCCCGGCTCCCGGTACAGCAGCCGCAGTCCGGCCTCCCCTTTGAAAATGAGCTTGTTGCCGATGAGCTTGGATTCTCCGCACACCAGCTCCACCCGGCTTTTCAGCAGCTCCGCCGCCGGCGGCCTGGCCGCCGACAGGCTCAGGTCATCCGAAAATGTAAAGGATTTTTCTTCCACGGCGATGATGAAGCATGCGGTCTGGGGCTCCTCCAGGGTCTGGATGCCATGTTGCTCCTCTCCATTCACGCCATCGCAGAAGCTGGCGGTCTGGGGCGTAAACGCCTGGACAGCCACCGCCAGTCCCACCCGGACCAGCACCTTCCTGGGGTTGAGGCTCCGGGCGTCGGCCCACATCACCCGTGGCTCTGCGGTCAGCCGACACTGCCGGCTCAGCCCCGCCCCCTCAGCGGCACAGGTGAAGGGGATGCTGACGGTGATCCGCCGCACCCCCCCGCCGGCCTCCGCCTCATAGAGAACGGCGCATTTGGCCGTCCCGGTCACCTCCGCTCTGCCCTCCTGGGCCTCCTTTGTTCCCAGACAGACCGCCGCCTCCGTGTCCACGATGCGCAAAATATCCGGGCAGGCGTCCGGGACGATGCTCTCCAGGGTCTCCTCCTGAAAAAGCGTGGTATCCAATGCCGTATCGTAGCAGTTGAGTTGGGTGGTATTCAGTTCCAGCTCCATAGCGTTCCTCTCCTTGCAGCGTTTCTACTCGGAGCATATGTACAAGGTCCCGGGGCTATGCCATTTTTTCAGTGCAGGCCAAAGAGGGCTTTCAGCATGCCGCGCAGGCACTTGGGTGACCGGACAACAACGATCTTCATAAAAAAACGCCTCCTTCCACGCAGACTGGCACCGCTGTTACCAGTATACGCAGAAGGAGACGCGATGTGTGTCTCAGCCCTTTCCCCGCTTCTCCAGCTCCCACTCCCGCAGGTCCTTGACCTGCTCCCAGAGTCGGACATAGCTGGCGTGACGGCTGGGCATGATCTTTCCTTCCTCTAGGGCTGCAAGTACTGCACAGCCCTTTTCCTTTACATGTGAGCACCCCACGAACCGGCACTCGCCCAGGTAGGGCCGAAACTCCCGAAAGGCCCGCTCCAGCTCCTCCCGCCGCAGCAGCTCCATGCGCTCGGTGTCAAAGGAGGAAAAGCCGGGGGTATCCGCCACCACGGCGTCCGGCCCCAGCCGGTAGAGCTCCACATGCCGGGTGGTATGGCGGCCACGGCCCAGCTTTTCACTGACCTCCCCCACCTGGAGCCGGATGCCGGGTGAGAGAGCGTTTAAGATGCTGGACTTGCCCACGCCGGAATTCCCCGTGAAGGCAGATACCTTTCCAGAGATTGCAGCTCTAAGTTCTTCGATGCCCTCTCCCGTCTCGGCGCTCACCCGGAGCGTCCGGAAGCCGGCGGCGGTATAGGTCTCATAGAGCTCCTCTGCCTGGGCCAGGTCCCATTTGTTGATACAGATAACGCAGTCGCAGCCGGCCTTGCTGTCGGCGATGGCGGCCACCCGGTCGATAAGGAAAGGGTCGGTGACCGGGATGGCGCCGGAGGCGATGATGACCAGCTGGTCGATGTTGGCCACGGCGGGGCGCTGGAACTCATTTGTCCGGGGCAGGATCTCATCCAACGCTCCGGCTCCGTCGGGAAGGGGGGTAAACTTCACCCGGTCCCCCACCAGAGGGGTGATCCTCTGGTGGCGGAATTTGCCCCGGGCCCGGCAGGCGGTCAGCGCCCCGCTGCCGTCGTCTACATAATAGAAACCGCTGAGGGCCTTGCGGATCAAGCCCGTTCCCTGACTCATCCCGGCTTCACTTCCCCGGTGTCAAAGTCGATCTCCACGCTGTGGTCCTTCGTGCCGTCAAAATAGATGTCAAACTTCTGCTTGCCCTTGCCGGTGATGGGAAACACGACGCTCTGGACCATCAGCGGCACCTGCCTGCTCTGGTCGTAGCCCGAGCCGCCCACCCGCACCGTGACGATCTGGTCCGGGTCGCCGTCGGGCAGTTCCACAGAATAGCTCACTGTTTTGATGTCCGGGTCCACGCTGGGCGAGGGGGACGGACTGGGGGACGGGCTCTCCGGCGGCGGACTCTCGGGAACAGGTCCCTCCCCCGTGGCGCCGGAGCCGTTGCTCACCTGGAGGGTGACGGTGGTCCCCTCATCCACCGAGGTCCCGGCGGGGACGCTCTGCAGGAGCACGGTGTCCTTGGGCTTGTCGCTGTCGATATAGACGACGTTCACCACCAGGCCCAGGCCGGTCTCCCCCTCCAGGAGGGCTTTGGCCTGGTCGAGGGGCATCGTCTCCACGGTGAGCATGGTCCGCTGGGCCACCTCGGGGCCCTGGCTGACAAAGATCTCGATCATGGTATCCGGCTGGAGGGCGCTGTCCGCCAGGGGAACGGTCCGGGTGACAAGATCCTTTGTGACCTCAGAGTGCTCGGGGGTCATGGTAATATTGGCATTGGAGATGCCCAGCTCGAGAAGGGCCTGCTTTGCCTCCCGGTAGTCCTTGTTCGCCAGGTCCGGCATGTAGACGGGCTCCTCCCCGGCGCTGACAGTTACTGTGATGGTGAGACCCTCCCCGGTGACCTGCTCCTTGGCCGCGGGGTCCTGGGAGACGATCTTACCCGGCTCCAGACTGCTGGAGATCGAGCTGCCCTCCACGATCTCAAAGATCCCCTGGACCTTCGGGTCGGCCATGGCCTGTTCTATCGTCATACCGTAGAGATTGGGGACGGTATAGTGGTCCTCAGAACGGAAGCTGTCACTGAAAAAGACCACCCACAGGAGAACGCCGATCCCGGCGATAAAGATCAGAATGGAGGCCACCGCCAGCGGTACCGACATCGTGGCCTTCTGCTGTTTCCTGGGGCGCTCGGCGGAGCGGTGCTCCTCATGGAGCGGCTCCCGGCGGCGCATGGCGCCCGTGTCGCCCCGGCGGCGGCTCCCGGTGTCGATGACCTGGGTGGGCTCGTCGGCCACATCCGCCGTGGCGAAGAGCTTGGCCGGATCGTACTCCAGGTCGATACTGGGGTCCTTGCGGAACTCCTCCAGATCGTTGAGCATATCGTCGGCATTGCGGTAGCGGTTCTCCACCCTGGGCGCCATGGCCTTCATGGTGATGGCCTCCAGAGCCTCCGGAATGTCGGGATTGAGCTCCCGGGGCGGCAGCGGGATGGAGTTGATGTGCTGGATGGCCACCGACACCGGGGAGTCCCCCTCAAAGGGCAGGCGGCCGGTGAGCATCTCGTAGAGCACCACACCGGCGGAGTAAATGTCGCTGCGGCCGTCGATCCGGCTTCCCCTGGCCTGCTCCGGGGAGATGTAGTGGACAGACCCCAGCGCCTCCTGGGTCAGGGTGTTCTGGGCGGCGGAGGTCAGCCGGGCGATGCCGAAATCGGTGACCTTGATGCTGCCGTCCCGGAGGACCATGATGTTCTGGGGCTTGATGTCCCGGTGGATGATGCCCCGTCCATGGGCGTGGGAGAGGGCCTTCATGATTTGGGTGATGAAGTGCAGGGCTTCCTTCCAGCTCAGGGGGCCCCCCTTCCGCTGCATGAACTGCTTGAGCGTGATGCCGTCAATGAGCTCCATGACGATGTACTCCACCTGCTCGGAGCGGCTCACGTCATGCACGGCCATGATATTGGGGTGGGAGAGCATGGCCACGGCCTGGGACTCGTCGTGGAACCGGCGGCGGAACTCGGCGTCCTTGGCCAGATCGTCCTTGAGGATCTTTACCGCCACCAGCCGGTTGAGCCGGTGATCCCGCCCCTTGAACACCACTGCCATACCGCCGGTACCGATCCGCTCCAGGATCTCGTATCGGTTGTCCAGCAATTTCCCTATGTATTGATCCATAATGGGGGTATCCTCCTTGTCACATCTGAAGCAGAACTGCGGTCACGTTGTCCGGCGCCCCCCTGGACAGCGCAATGTCCAGGAGCCGCCGGCAGCAGTCCTCCGCAGGGCCGCCGTGGAGGACCTCATAGAGGAGTTCCTGATCGGAGACCATGTTGCTCAATCCGTCGGAGCAGAGGAGAAGCGCGTCGCCCTGCTCCATAGGCTGGCGGAACAGATCGGCCCGGAGCCTGGATTCCGCGCCCAGGGCCCGGGTGATGAGATTCTTCTGGGGATGCTGCCTGGCCTGCTCCGGCGTGATCTGTCCCCGGACCACCAGATCCTCCACCACAGAGTGATCCCGGGTCACCTTGGTGATCCCGTCCGGCTGTACCAGATAGCACCGGCTGTCGCCGATGTTCAGGATGTACGCCCGTTCTCCGACGACCAGGGCGGCCACCATGGTGGTGCCCATCCCACGGCAGTCCGCATCCACATTGGCCCGGAAATGTACGGCGGAGTTGGCCTGCTCCGCCGCAAAATGGAGGAGCGCCTCCGGCTCGTTGCGCCACTGCTCCGGCGGCTGGGACCGGGCCGTCTCCAGGAAAGTATCCACGGCCAGACGGCTGGCCACATTACCCGCCTTGGCCCCGCCCATGCCGTCACAGACAATGCCAAGCGCCATATCCTCTGCCAGGAGCTCGATGTGGTAATCATCCTGGTTCTGCTTGCGGACCACGCCCACATCGGTGATGCCCCATATGTTCATGTTGAATCAGTCCTTTCCCCTCGCCTGCCGGCTGCCGTCGGACGCTGTCCGGTCCGCACCGCCCATGGCCTTTCGCCGGAGCTGGCCGCAGGAGGCGTCGATGTCGCCCCCCAGCTTCCGCCGCACCGTTACCGTGACCCCCTGCCGTTCCAGGCGGCGCTGGAACTCCGCCACCCGGCGGCTGGGCTTCAGGGGGCTCTCCTCCACCTCGTTGAGGGGGATGAGGTTCACATGTCCCGGCGTTCCCTTGAGGTACCCGGCCAGGAGATCGGCCTGGGCGTCGCTGTCGTTGACTCCGTCGATCATGGCGTACTCATAGGAGATCCGTCGCCCTGTGGTCTCGAAATACCGCCGGCAGGCGGCAAAGAGCTGCTCCACTCCGACACCCCGATTGACCGGCATGATCTTGCTCCGGGTCTCATTGTCCGGGGCATGGAGGGAGACCGACAGCGTTAATTGTAACCGATGCTCCGCCAGTTTGTCAATTTTTTCCGTCAGGCCGCAGGTGGACAGCGAGATGTGCCGCATCCCGATATTGAGTCCGTCCGGGTGGTTGACCAACTCCAGAAAGCGCAGCACGGTGTCAAAGTTGTCCAGCGGCTCGCCGATGCCCATGAGCACGATGTTGGAGATGGGCTGACCGGAGTCCAGCTGGGTAAAGAGGACCTGATCGAGCATTTCAGCGGGGGTCAGGTCCCGCACCTTTCCCCCCAAGGTGGAGGCGCAGAAGGCGCACCCCATCCGGCAGCCCACCTGGGAGGAGATACATACAGTATTCCCATGGTGGTAACGCATCAAAACCGTTTCGATGCAGTTCCCATCCCCAAGACGCCAGAGGTATTTGATGGTGCCGTCCTGGGCGGAGACCTGCTTCCGGGCCACCTCCGGGCGGGTGATGAAGCATTGGGCGTCCAGCCGCTCCCGCAGGGACTTGGAGAGGTTGGTCATCTCTTCAAAGGAGGCCGCCCCCCGGTGGAGCCAGGTAAAGATCTGTTTGGCCCGGAAGCCGGGCTCGCCCTGCTCCTTGAGCCAGACGCCCAGCTCGGCCTGGGTCATGGATTTGATGTCGATCATGTCACACTCCCCCGTCGGCCCCGCCGACGGTATCCGTCCATATTTCTGGGGCAGATCCCACTCATCCGCCCCGCCGCCTGAGCTTTGCAAAGAAAAATCCATCCGTGCCGTGCCGCTGGGGCCACAGGGTGACCATGCCACCCAGCACCTCCCCCACCGGTCCCGGGAGCCCGAAGCCCTCCAGCGCATACTCTGGATGGGCCGAGAGGAAGGCCGTCACAACGTCTTCGTTCTCGCACTTCTGTAAGGTGCATGTGCAGTACAGCAGCACGCCCCCAGGCTTTACATAGGTCGAAACATTTTCCAGAATGGCCGACTGCACCGCGGGCAGACCGGCCAGGGGGGCCGGGTCCTTATAGCGGATATCCGGCTTTTTCCGGATGATGCCAAGGCCGGAACAGGGCACATCGGCCATGACCAGATCAAAGGCGCCCTCCCACTCGGCCCGGTGGGCCTTGCCATCCTGGACCACAGAGGTGAGGCAGGTGAGCCCCAGCCGCTTCGCCCCGGCGTCGATGAGGGTCTTCTTGTGGGCGTGGATGTCACAGGAGATCAGTTTCCCCGCATCGCCCATCTCCATGGCGGCGGCAAAGGACTTGCCGCCGGGGGCGGCGCAGGCATCCAGCACCGCCATGCCGGGCTTCGCTCCCGCCGCCAGCACAGCCAGACGGGCGCCAGCGTCCTGGATGTAGATGCCGCCCTCCCGGAAAACCGTGCGCTGCTCCAGGTCTCCCCCGCCGACCAGGGTCAGGCAGTCAGGGAGCCAGGGGTGGGGCTCCGCCTCCGCCCCCTCCGAGCGCAGGGAGGCCGCCGCCTTTTCCAGGTCCCCCCAGAGCCGGTTGACCTGGGCCACCGTGGGGGGCTCCCCGTTGTCCGCGGCCAGAAGTTCTTCCGTCTCCGCCGGCCCCAGCCGCTCCAAAAAGGCTTCCACCAGCCACGCCGGGTGGCTGTAACGCACGGAGAGGTAGGAGACGGGGTCCTCCGCCGGGATGGTGGGGAGCCGGTCTATGTTCCTGCCCATGGAGCGGAGGATGCCGTTGACCAGGCCCGGGCTGCGGGGATTTTTGCTGTGCCGCTTCACCAGGTCCACCGACTCGTTGACGGCGGCGCTCACCGGCACCCGGGTGAGAAAGGCCATCTGATAGGCCCCCAGCCGCAAGGCATTGAGGACCTTATTTTCCATCCGCTCCGTCCGCACCGTGGAGAATTTTCCGATATAAAAGTCCAGCAGCATCCGGTTTTGGAGCACGCCAAAGCACAGCCGGGTGGCCAGCGCGGCATCCCGGCTGTCCAAACCGGCTGTGCGGATGTTCTTTTTCAACGACAGATCCGACCAAGCGCCCTGCCGCTCACAGGCGGACAGGGTCAGCAGCGCCACCTCCCGGGCATTGCCGGCCATAGGATCACTCCCCCTCCTACTCTCTTACAGCGTTTCCCCTGCTGTCAGCGGATGGCCCCGGAGGAAATCCGCCGCCGCCATCCGTTTTTTCCCATCGGGCTGAAGCTCCTTCACCTGGAGCAGCGTGCCGCTTCCGCAGGCCATGACGATCCCCGTTTTCCCGGCCTCGGCAACTGTCCCAGGCCCCAGATCCGTTGGGGCATCCAGCACGGCAGTGGCAAACACTTTACAGCGGACCCCGCCGAATTCTGCCGTGGCGCAGGGCCAGGGCAGCAGACCCCGGACCTGGTCATGGAGGACCTGGGCCGGCTTGGCCCAGTCCATGGGCGAGAGGGACCGGTCCAGCATAGAGGCATAGGTGACCTGGGCCTCCTCCTGGGGCGTGCGGGTGGCTGTGCCGGCGGCGATCTGGTCCACCGCCTCCACCAGCAGCTTTCCGCCCAGCGCCGCCAGGCGGTCAAAGAGCTGGGGGGCCGTCTCGTCGGGCCCGATAGCGGTCTCCTCCTGGAGGATGATGTCGCCGGCATCCAGCGCGGCGGCCATGTGCATGATGGTCACGCCGGTGGTCTTGTCCCCGTTGAGGATGGCCCAGTTGATAGGGGCCGCTCCCCGGTATCGGGGCAGCAGCGAGGAGTGAACATTGATACAGCCATAGGCGGGATAGTCCAGAATGTCGTCGGGCAGGATACGGCCATAGGCCGCCACCACGATGAGCTCCGGCTTCAAGTCGCAAATATAGCCCATGGCCTCCCCGTCCCGCATCTTTACGGGCTGGAACACCGGGATCTCATGTGAAAGGGCAAATTCCTTTACAGGGCTTGCCTGGAGCTTCATTCCACGGTTTTTGGGCTTGTCCGGCTGGGTGAAGACGCCGCACACCTCATGTCCCTGTTCCAGGAGGGCCGCCAGAGAGGCCACGGCAAAATCCGGGGTGCCCATGAAGAGGATGCGCACAGTCAGTCCTCCTCCTCATACATCTCGTCCAGCTCCTTCTGGGTATAGAGCCGATCCGTGAGCTCGCTAAAGATGTGGCCCTCCAGATGATCCAGCTCATGGCAGAAGCAGCGGGCCACGATGGCCTCCCCCTCCGCCTCGAACCACGCCCCGTTCCGGTCCTGGGCCCTGACCCGGACCCGCATGGGCCGCTCCACCTCGCCCCATTTGCCGGGGACGCTGAGGCAGCCCTCCCAGCCGTCCTGGAGCTCCTCAGAGCGCCAGATGATCTCCGGGTTCACCAGCTCCAGCATCTGATCCTGGCCGTCCACCACGATGACGCAGCGGCGCAGAATGCCCACCTGTGGGGCGGCCAGTCCGGCGCCGCCGGCGTCGGCCAGGGTCTCTTTCAAATCGTCCAGCAGGTCCCAGAGCCGCTGGTCAAAGCTGGTGACGGGGCGGCATACCTTGTGGAGCGCAGGGTCGCTGTCGGTCAGGATCTTTCTCAATGCCATTGTCGTATCCTCCTAATCATATGGGTTCACATCGGCGAACACCGAGACCCCCCGCAGGGCGCGATCCTCGGCGGCCGCCTGGAGCAGTCCGGCGATGAGCTGCCGGACCTCCCTGGTGTTTTGGCACAGCAGGGTGAGCCGGTAGCGATAGCGGTCATTCACCTTGGCCACAGCCGCCGGGGCGGGCCCCAGCAGACGTGGCCGCGTATCATAATCGCTCCACCCGGCGACCCAGTCCTCCAGGCTCCGGCGGAGCTTTTGGCATTTTTGCAGTACAGCGGATTCATCGGGGCCGGAGGCGGTGAGGACGAAGACGTCCCGAAAGGGCGGATAGTCCATGAGCCGCCGCAGCTCCACCTCCTGGGCGTAAAACCGATCATAATCCTGGACAGCGGCGCAGCGAATGACATCGTTGTCCGGAGTATAGGTCTGGATCACCGCCCGACCGGCCTTCTCGCCCCGTCCCGCCCGGCCTACCACCTGGGTGAGGAGGGAAAAGGTCCGCTCTGTGGCCCGAAAGCTGTCTACATACAGGGCCAGGTCGGCGGCCACCACCCCCACCAGCGTTACATTCTCAAAATCAAGGCCCTTGGCCACCATCTGGGTCCCCACCAAAATGGGCACCTTTTTCCGCTGGAAGCGGTCCAGCAGCTTCTGGTGTCCGTTGGCCGCAGAGACCGTGTCGGCGTCCATGCGGAGGACCTCCACCCCGGGGAAAAGGGCCTCCAGCTCGCTCTGGACCTTCTGAGTCCCGGCGCCGATGAAGTTGAGGCTCCCGCCACACACCGGGCAAGCCGCCGGCAGCGGCTCAGAGTGGCCGCAGTAGTGGCACATGAGGCGGCCATTGGCCGAGTGGTAGGTGAGGTGGACGGAGCAGCGGGGGCAGACCGGCACCTCTCCGCACTCTCCGCAGGAGACCATACGGCTGGCCCCCCGGCGGTTGAGGAAGAGAATGGACTGCTCCCCCCGCTCCAGGTTGGACTCCAGCTCCCGGCGGAGCAGACCGCCGATGCTGCCGCCGTTGCCGGCGCGGAGCTCCTCCTTCATGTCGGCCACATAGACGGCGGGCAGGGCCCGCTCATTGTAGCGTCTGGTGAGCTGCACCAGATGGTAGACGCCGGTCTGGGCCAGGTACATGGTCTCCACCGACGGGGTGGCCGAGCCCAAAACCAGCAGCCCCCCCTCCTTGGCGCAGCGGTATTTTGCGATCTCCCGGGCGTGGTAGCGGGGGGCGTTCTCCGATTTATAGCTCCCCTCCTGCTCCTCGTCCAGGATGATGAGCCCCAGGTGTTCCAGCGGTGCAAAGACAGCGGAGCGGGTGCCCAGCGCCACCCGGGCCAATCCGGCCCGCAGACGCTTCCACTCATCGCAGCGCTCCCCCGCCCGGAGGGAGCTGTGGAGCACCGCCACATCGCTTCCAAAGTGGGCGGTGAAGATGCGGAGCAGCTGGGGGGTAAGGGCGATCTCGGGGACCAGGACCATGGCGGTCTGGCCCCGGTCCAGCGCCGCCCGGATGAGACGGAGATAGACCTGAGTCTTACCGCTGCCCGTCACGCCGTAGAGAAGGGCCACGGCGGCCTCCGGCGCGCGGCACAGCTCGTCCAGGGTGCGGAAGGCCGCCTCCTGTTCCCCGTTGAGGACGGGCGGAGACGCCGTCGCAACGGTCAGTTGGGCAGTCTCCCCCCGGAAGACCTCCCGTTCCTCCAGCGCGATCAGCCCGCTCTTGACCAGCGATTTGATGGTGGGGCTGGAGGCCCCGGTAAAATAGCAGATCTCCTTGACGCTGGCGCGGCCCACCGCGCTCAGCAACTCCACCACGGCATAGCGAAGGGGGGCGTTCCGCCGCCTGGGCGTGACCTGGGCCATGGCCTCCTCCGCCGGGACCGCCAGAGCGGCTACCTTTTCCCGTTTATCTCCCACGCCCCGCTGGGCGCTGGTCTCCAGGGTGAGGACCCCGGCGTCCAGAAGGAGCCGCAGGGCCGGCCCAGGGTCGGCGGCGCCCAGCGCCCCGTGGATCTGTCCCAGCTCCGCAGAGCCGCCCTTGGCCCAGAGGAGGTCCAGGATCTGCCCGGCCCGGCGGGAGCGTCCTGCCGCAGCATAGGCCGCCTCCCGGTCCACCCCCGGGGCGATGCGGTAAGTGTCCCGGATGGAAAACCACAGCCCCGCCGGCAGCATAGCCCGGGCGGCG
This sequence comes from Intestinimonas sp., assembly GCF_026169115.1. Taxonomy (GTDB): domain Bacteria; phylum Bacillota; class Clostridia; order Oscillospirales; family Oscillospiraceae; genus Intestinimonas. Next base: position 11,268 of record NZ_JAPFEA010000040.1, read on the forward strand.
TCATAGACCGTACAGAAATACCGCTCCCGCATCCACAGGCACAGCTTCAAGCTAGGTCCGTCCAGCACCGGGGTCTCGTCCAGAACGGCCCACACCTTTTTGAGGCGCTTTCCCTCCGGGCGGCAGTCGGTCAGGGCCAGCACGATCCCCTCGGTGCGCTTGTTGCCCCGTCCGAAGGGCGCCAGCACCCGGACCCCTGGCTCCACCCTGCCCTCCAGCTCTGACGGGACCTCATAGTCGTAGGGCCTGTCGATGACGTAGGCGGCCGCTGCCAGGGCCACCTTGGCGAAAACCGCCTTCTCCACCGATGTCCCCCCTTCCGTCAGAAAAGGCAAGCGCCGGGGGCATACGCCCGTCCGGCACTTCCATCACGCCCGGACTCATGCCCGGGGCGTCCACACGCAGATCAAACCTGCTGCTCCTCCGGCAGGCTCAGATCCACCTTTCCCTCGGCGATCTCCCGGACCGCGATGGTCACAGGCTTATCGTTGAGGGGATAACCGCCGTCTTCGGCGGCTGCGGCGATCTGGCGGGCCCGGTGGGCCACCACGTTGACCAGCTGATAGCGGCTGGGTACCTGGGCAAGCAGGTCCTTCATTGCGGGATAGAGCATCATAGCAGTTCCAACTCCTTTATCCATGATCCATTTCAAATAGCGCCCGGCACAGCAGCCGGACCAAGGTGGACGGGGATCAGATCCCCTCCACCAGGTGCATGCGGTTCCTGGCCCGGCAATCCTCCGCCGTCAGGATGGCGATGATCTCAGCTGCGGCCTCCGACACCTTGTCGTTGACCACCAGATAGTCATAATTGGAGATCTGGGCGTATTCCTCCCGGGCCTTCGTGAGCCGCCCGGCGATGACCTCCTCGCTGTCGGTGTTGCGGCCACGCAGCCGGCGGGAGAGCTCCTCGAAGGAGGGCGGAATGATGAAGATGAGCACCGCCTCCGGGCACTTGGCCCGGACCTTGGCCGCCCCCTGGACCTCAATGTCCAGCAGCACGTCGATGCCGGATGCCAGCTTGTCCTGAATGATCTTCATGGAGGTGCCGTAGTAGTTGCCCACATATTCGGCATATTCCAGCAGCTCACCCCGTTCGATCATCCCCTCGAACTCCGCCCGGTCCACAAAATGATAGTTGACACCGTCCGCCTCACCCACCCTGGGCTTCCGGGTGGTGAAGGAGACGGAAAAATAGATGTCCTGCCGCTGGCCCAGGAGCTCCGCGATCACCGTACTCTTCCCCACGCCGGAGGGTCCGGACAGGACAATGAGCTCGCCATGGGCTTTCTTTTTCAATGCCATCAGTCCTCTGCCTCCTCTTCCTCATCATCAGACGCCGGTTCCCCGCCGGAGAGCCGCCCCGCCACCTTCTCCGGCTGGATGGCCGAGAGCACGATGTGGTCGCTGTCCATCACCAGCACCGCCCGGGTGCGGCGGCCAAAGGTGGCGTCGATGAGCACACCCCGCTCCCTGGCCTCCTGCACCATGCGCTTGATGGGGGCGGACTCAGGGCTCACCACCGCGATGAGCCGTTCCGCCGACACCAGATTGCCAAAGCCGATATTGATGAGCTTCATGCTGCCGCTTCCTCTCACTCGATGTTCTGGACCTGCTCCCGGATCTTCTCGATCTCGCCCTTGATGTCGATGACGTGGCGGGAGATCTCCAGGTCGTTGCACTTGGAGCCGATGGTATTGGCCTCCCGGTTGAACTCCTGGATCAGGAAGTCCAGCTTTCGCCCGATGGGGCCGCCCTGGCTCAGCATGGTCCGGAGCTGGGAGAGGTGGCTGCGCAGGCGGACCGTCTCCTCGTCCACCGCGACCTTGTCGGCAAAAATGGCCGCCTCAGTGAGGATGCGGCTCTCGTCCAGCTGCTGGTTCTGGAGGACCTCCCGCATTTTGGCCTCCAGCCGGGTCCGGTACTCCGCCACCGTCCGTGGACTCTGCTCCTCCACCAGGCTGGTGAGGGACTCGATGGTGTCGGCCCGGGAGAGGATGTCGGCGGAGAGCCGCTCCCCCTCCCGCTCCCGCATCACGGCAAAGTCGGCCAGGGCCCGGTCCAGCACCGTACAGATGTCGTCTGCGGCCTCCTCCACGTTCTCCGGCGCCTTCTCCACCTGGAGCACGTCGGGGAAGCGGGCCATCAGGGCCAGCTCGGGCAGGCCGGGAAGCTGATAGGTCTCCTGGAGCTCCTTCAGCGCCGAAGCATAGCCGGCGGCCACCGGATGGTTCACTTTCACGGTGACGGCATCCGCCCCCGCGCTGTCCATCGTGACGAAGACATCCACCTTCCCCCGGGAAATGGCCTTCTGCACCCGGGCCTTTATGGCGTCCTCGGCAAAAATATAGGCTCTTGGCATCTTGACAGAGCAGTCCAGGTAGCGGTTGTTCACCGACCGGACCTCCACCACGATGGAACGGCCGTGGAGAACGTCCTCTCCCCGGCCATAGCCAGTCATACTGCGGACCAAACTGGGTCTCCCCTTTCTCTCAAGAACATAGCATCAAGCGCCCCGGCCCCGGCGCAGCGGCCGGTCCACCCGGGCGATATAAAAAGCGATGAGCCTGCTGAAACCATAGTCATAGGCCAGAAATATCCCGTTCCCGACGGGGTAGAGCAGCCAGCCCAGCCCCTCGGCCTGGGGCAGTCCCCACAGGAAAACAGCACGCAGGCCAAACCAGAGGACGGTGAGGGCGGCGTTGAAGAAGGCCAGCTTCACCAGCAGCTCCAGGGGCCGCCGGCTCAGGCGCTCGGCGGCGTATTTTACCAGCGGATACAGGCCGAAAAACAGCAGGTAGAGCAGCCCGCAGCCCTTGTCCGGCAGCAGGAGCAGGGCCAGGATGCCGGTGCCTGCCCAGCACAGTCCGCCGGCAGCCGGTCCGCCGGAGATCACGGCGGCGGCGGGAGTCAGTCCGGCCAGCGCCACCAGCCCCATCCGCCCCCAGGGCGCCATCGCCGCCCCCCACAGGATCACCAGAGAGAGGGCGGTCAGGAGGGCGGAAAGGGCCAACCGTCCATCATAAGACGTCCGTCCCCTCATGTCAGTTCCCGCACCCGCCGCACAGGCAGTTCATGCACAGCATGGTGGTACAGCAG
>NZ_JAPFEA010000124.1 GCF_026169115.1 Intestinimonas sp.
CTCGCCGGTGATGCGCACGGCGAAGCCCCCCTCCCGGGGCGCGCTCACCGCCGTCATGCCCTGGCTCTCGGCCAGCCGCGTCAGATTCTCCACGGCGATCTGATTGTCCACGACCACCGTCACATCGCGCTCGCCGCCGTCCAGGGCCTGCTTGGCCAGGACTACCGGCATGGGACAGGCCCTGCCCATGGCGTCGATCTCCACTGCCATTGTCACTCCACCTTTCACATATTGTCGTTCCACAGGACGGGGGTCCCGTCCTCCACCCGGTAGCGCCGGTATTCTCCCGGCGGTATCAGGCCCTCCCCCAGCGCCCTGCTCAGGGCCGGGCCGTCCCGGTCCTCGACGCGCAGGGAGATGCCGCAGGCGGCGGTGATCTGCCGCAGGGTGGGCATCACCGTCACCAGCAGCCGGGATCTCAGGGCCCGCTCCGCCGCCATGGCAGCGTGGGTGCTCTCAAAGGCCAGCAGCTGATAGGTCTCGCTCCCTCTCACGGCTTCACCAGGATGGAGCAATACTCCCGCCTGGCCTCCACATAGCCCACCTGGGCGGCGCAGGGAATGCGGTCCTTCAGGGCGTTCAGCAGAGCCTGGGCGTCCTTTTCCGCCACCGCGATGAGGAGTCCGCCGGAGGTCTGGGGGTCGTAAAGAAGGTCCTGGACGGCCAGGGGAACCTCCCCCTCCACCTTGGTGGAGGACTCGGCAAAGTGGCGGTTGCGGTACATGCCCTCGGGGAGAAGCCCCATCTCGGCCAGGGATCGCACCCCCGGCAGGAAGGGGATGTTCCCGCTTTCGAGGACCACTGTGGCCCCGCCCCCACGGGCCATTTCCAGGCTGTGGCCCATAAGGCCGAAGCCGGTGACGTCGGTGCAGCTGCCCACGTCGAAGTTTACCATGATGTCCCGGGCCGCCTTGTTGAGGGTGCGCATCTGCTCCACCGCCTGGGCATAGAGGTCCGGGTCGGCCAGCCCCGCCTTGGCGGCGGTGGTGGTGACGCCGATGCCCAGGGCCTTGGTGAGGAGGAGCACGTCCCCCGGCCGGGCCCGGTCATTGCGCAGGATCTTGGCCGGATGCACGAAGCCGGATACCGCCAGGCCGTACTTGGGCTCCCTGTCCTGGATGGTGTGGCCGCCGGTGATGATGGTCCCCGCCTCGTAGGCTTTTTCGTAGCCCCCCCGGAGGACGGCGTGGATGGCCTCCCGGTCCATCTGGGGGGAGACGCACATGACATTGAGGGCCAGCCTGGGCTCGCCCCCCATGGCGTACACGTCGCTGATGGCGTTGGCCGCCGCGATCTGGCCGAAGAGGTAGGGGTCGTCCACGATGGGCGGGAAGAAGTCCACCGTCTGGACCAGGGCCAGCTCGTCCGAGAGCTGGTAGACCGAGGCGTCGTCGCTGGTGTCATAGCCCACCAGCAGCCTGGGGTCGGTGCGGGTGGGCAGGCCCTCCAGCAGCTGGGAGAGCACCCCCGCCCCCACCTTGGCGCCGCAGCCGGCGCACTCGGCCAGCTTGGTCAGTTGGATGTCCGATGCCATGTCAGTTCTCCTCCTTTGCTCCATTGACACATAAGGGCCTCCAGGACCCCGCCCCCCACCGCCCGGGCCTTGTCCGAGACGGAGAAGCAGTGTTCCCGGCGGCATCTGGGGTCCACGTCCCCCGCCTTCATGCCGGGGAAGACCGGCGTCCCCTCCGGCAGCAGCCCCCGGACCACGCCGGCGATCTGGGCGGTCATGGGGGCCTCCCCCACCCGTCCCACGGTCTGGCCGGCGGCCACGGTGTCGCCGATGGCGCACAGGGGGACGAAGGCCCCCTCCGCCGGCGCCCGGAGCAGCCGTTCTGTGGTATAGCCGCCGATGTCGCCGGGGACGCCGGTGTTGGGGGCGGGCGAACGGTCCCACAGCACCCGGCCCAGGTCGTGGCCCCGCTGGGTCTCCACGGCGGCGTGGCAGTCCACGCCGGGGGTGAAGCCGGGCCCCACCCCCACCACAGCGGGGGCGTCGGTCAGAGCGGTGCCCAGGTTTTTCTTGGCCAGGATGGCGTCCACCACCCCGTCGGGCTTCAGCGCGGCGACGCAGGTCCCGGCTGGGTCCACCAGCACCGCCACTCTGCCCGACCGGACGCAGCCCCGGGCCTCCGCAGCGGTCTGTACCAGCACGGCGGCGATGCCCTCCACCTCCGCCGTCCCCCGGTACACCGCCTGGGAAAAGGCCACGGTGCAGCGCACGGTGGTGGGCCGGTCTGTCTCGGTCATCACCACGGAGCACCCGGCCCGGAAGAGCCGGCAGGCGATCCCCGTGGCCAGATCCCCCGCTCCCTTTACAACGATCAGCATGGAAACACCTCTTTCACACAATCGGCCTCCCGGAGGGCGGCGGCCACCACACGGGTACCCGGCAGATACGTCTGAACGGCCCGGGCGGTCTCCCGGGCCAGGGCCAGCTCCGCCGGCCCGTCGGCCTGGTTGAGGAGGACCCGGAAGTTCTGCACCTCCCCCACCCCCTTGAACTGCCCCGCCCTGTGGGTGAGGAGCCGGGCCAGCAGGTCCGGGGTGACGATGGTCTCCGGCCCCACACCCAGCAGGGCGCAGGCCAGGGGCGCCCGGTGGCAGACCTCCCCCAGGGGCCGCCCCAGGGCGGACAGCCCCGCCACCGCCGCCACGGCGGCGCAGCCGGGGATGAGACAGGGCTCGTGATCTGCCGGGGCCTTCATAGGCAGGCGCTTGGCCCCGTCGGCCTCGGCCACTCCGAAGCCGAAGAGGTCCAGCCCCCGCTCCAGGACCGCCGGCGGCGGTCCGATCAGCTTGCCTGTCCCCGGCTCAGGAAGGGCGGCGCAGGCGGTGAGCCCCGCCCGCCGGGCCGCCTCCAGCTCGGGGACCGTCCCCGCC
>NZ_JAPFEA010000155.1 GCF_026169115.1 Intestinimonas sp.
CCAGCGGGCGGCCCTGGCCGCCCTGGCCCGGGCGGAGCTGGAGGAGTAGATGGGGACGGAGATGGAACTGGGGCTGCTTCAGCAGCTGTTCGGCCGGGGCCTGTGGGTGGCTGCGGCCCTTGGAGACGGGATCTTTCTCTACCGGAGCTGGAGCCGGTTCGTCCGAATCCGGGCGGGGCGGCTCTGGTCCGCGGCCATGTTTGCGGTGCTGGGCATTGTCAGCATCACGGTGATCTGGATCGGAGACCCCAATCTGCTCTATGTCCTGCCGGTGGTCCTCCTGGCCGGCGTGCTCTGCACCCGTGGCAGCCTGGCCGGACGCCTGGCGGTGGCGGCCATCTTTTTCTCCCTCATCATGTCGGTCAACGCCACGCTGGACACCTATCTGGAGCTGCTGACGCCCAGGGGCATGCTCAGCCGGGCCCTCCGCCCGGCTGTCTATGGCGGAGTGTACCTCCTGGTGCGGCGGCGGCTGCCGGAGGAGCCGCCGGAGCTGTCTTTCCGGCTGTGGCGGCTGGTCCTGGTCCTGGCGGCCATGCCCCTGTGCGCCCTGAGCGCCGTGGTGCTGCTGACCTCCCACTGGTACAGATCTCCGGAGGTCAATCTGGTGGGATTGAACCAGGGGATGGTGGTGCTGCCCTTCGTGCTGCTCACCGCCGTGGCGCTGCTGGCCGCCATCCTGCTCCTGGCCGACCACGAGCGGCTGGAGCGGGCGGAGCAGCTGGCGGGACTGCGGGAGGTCTATTACCAGGGGCTGCGAGAGCAGGAGGGACAGGTGCGCACCCTGCGCCACGACCTGCGCAATCACCTCACGGTCCTCCGTGGTCTGCTGGAGCGGGGGGAGACGGCGCGGGCCCTGGGCTACCTGGAGCAGCTCGCCGGCTCTCCGGCCCTCCGGGGGACCCGACGGCTGTGCGAAAATGAGGCGGCCAACGCCGTCCTCTCCGCCAAGGCGGAGGCCATGGAGCGGGCGGGGATCGCGGCGGACCTCGCCGTCTCTCTGCCGGCGGAGCTGCCGGTGGAGGACATGGACCTGTGCGCCCTTCTGGGAAACGCCCTGGACAACACCATGGAGGGGGTCCGTAGGGCGGGGCTGCGCGGGGTCACGGTCCGCTGCCGGGTGGACAAGGGGCTGCTGATGCTGCGGGTGGCAAACCCCGTGGGGGCGGAGGTCAGGCCGGACCTGACCACCACCAAGGCCGACCACAGCCGCCACGGCTTCGGGATCCCTGGGATGCGGGAGATCGCGGAGCGATACGGCGGCACCCTGGAGGCCGGTGTGAGGGACGGGCGCTTTGAGCTGGTGGTGTGCCTGCCGGTCCAGGCCCGCGGCGCCTGAGCGGAAGGGCTTTGCCCTTCCGCCGCCGATATGGTATAATGGGAGCCGTATCGGCCCGGACGCCCTTCCGGACCGGAGAATGAGGCAGGAGGCGGTTCCATGCAGTATGTCCTATATTTTCTCATCGCCATCGGGGCGACGACGGCGGGCTCGCTCACCGGAATGGGCGGCGGCGTCATCATCAAGCCGCTGATGGATGTGCTCCACCAGTTCGACGTGGAGACCATCGGCGTGCTCTCGTCTATCACGGTCTTTTCCATGTCGGCGGTCTCCATCGGCAAGCAGATGCTCGCCAAGGCCCAGATCCCCTTCCGCATCGCCATCCCCCTCTCTGTGGGCTCGGTGGCGGGGGGCTACCTGGGGCAGTGGCTGCTGCGGCAGATCGTGTCCGGGCTGGGGGCCCAGGGCATGGTCACGGTGGTCCAGAACGGTCTGCTGGCCGTCCTGATCCTGGTCGTCTATTTCTACATGCGGCATAAGGCGGACATCCGGGGGCTCCAGCTCTCGGGGGTCCTGGTCTCCCTGGGGGCCGGCTGCTTTTTGGGGGTCTGCTCCTCCTTCCTGGGGATCGGCGGCGGCCCCATCAACGTGGCCCTCATCATCTACCTCTACTCGGTCAGCACCAAAACGGCGACCATCTGCTCGCTGATGACCATTCTCTTTGCCCAGATCTCCAAGCTGCTCACGGTGTCCATGACCACCGGCTTCGGGGTGTATGACCTGTCTGTGGCTCCGGTCATGGTGGTGGGCGCCATCGCCGGCGGCTTTCTGGGGGCCAGCCTGAGCAAGCGGTGCTCCGAGGAGGGGGTCGAGCGGGCCTTCAACGCCATCCAGCTGCTGGTCCTGGCCATCACAGTATTCAACATCGTCCGCAACCTGATCGGTGGCTGAGCGTGCTCGCCCCGACAGGGAGGGACCGAGACAAAACGAAAAAGCCTGCCGGGCAGTTCGCGGAAAGGAACTGCCCGGCAGGCTTTTTATGTCAGGGTACGGATCGAGTCGCCGATGTGGATCTTGGGTTTGAGCACGTAAGTATAATTTTTGTCCTCGCAGTCGTGGCGCTGGATCATGGTCATGAGCCGGGTGGCCACCAGCTGCCCCACCTTTTCGCCCTGGTGGATGGAGCAGGTGATCCCCTCCGTCTCCCAGTCGCCGCTGGAGTAGTCGAAGCACACCAGGGAGCAGTCCTCCGGTACCCGTTTTCCCTGGTCCTCCAGGACCTGCCGCACCAGGCGGTAGATCATGTAGTTGCAGCAGACCACCGCGGTGTACTTGGGGAGCCTGCGGAGGAAGCGGTCAATGGACCGGGCGAAACGGGGACCGTAGGCTTCATCGGAGACGCACCATTTGATGTAGTCGTCCTGGAACTCCACCCCCCGCTTGATGAGGGCGGCGATGGTCCCCTGGAACTTTTCGATGCTCTGGTAGTTGTCATAGATGAAGATGCTGGCGATGTGCCGGTGACCGGCCTGGACCAGCAGGCCGATGAGCCGGTCGGCGCACTCCAGGTCGTTGACGATGACCCGGGGGTAGTGGAGGTTCTTGTAGTAGTTGTTGTAGAAGATGATGGGGATGCGCCGACGGTAGAGTTCCTGATAGCAGTCCAGATTGGGGTTGAGCAGACTGGCCTTGACGCCGTCAAAATTCTGGTGGTGTGGCTCGATTTGGGAGATGGTCATGAAGAAGGGCTTCTTCTTGTCGTAGGTATCGAAGAATTCCAGGGCCATGTCGGTCATGCAGTCGGCCCGGTCGCCCTTGAAGTCCACCCGGTTGTTGTTCTCGGCGAAGACATAGAAAAGGAAAGCGGACCAGCGTTTACTATTGCCACCCATACTCACCGCATGAGCGTGGCTCCAATGAGAATATGAACAGACTGATTAGACGATTCTTTCCCAAGGGCGCAACTTTGATGAGGTGGACCCAGAGGACATCCGCCGTGTAGAAAAATGGATAAACTCCTATCGCAGAAAGGAGCTGGGCTGGCGCTCCTCGGAGGAAGTGATGGCGGAGCATCTGGCCGTATAAAAATTGCACAGGCCTGTCTCGACAGCCGTAGCAGCCTTTACTCTCCGGCTGTTTTTGTATGGATAAATGTCGTGGAGTTGCATAAAATTAAGAACCGCTTGACATGCACGGCGGCTACATCTTGCGCCAATCAAAAAATTTTAACAAGTTTTTGAATTAGTTTTTGACATTTAGGCGCACTTGACAGGGCCGGCGGGGTGAGATAAACTGAGCTTGTCGACAAGCTGAGGCGCTGCGATCCCAGAGGTCGCGGCGCTTTTTGCATCCCCGCCCGCAGGGCGGGAGCAAGGGTCAGAGGTGAGGAAGATGGAACGGAACGTAAAAGAACTGGAGGCCCGCCTGGAGGCGCGCTTCCAAAAGCGGGGCCTGCCCGGCCTGGCGGTGTGCATCCGGGGGCCGGAGGGCATCCTTTTTGAACGGGGCTTCGGGCATCGGAGCATGGAGCCTCAAAGGCCGGTGGACGGGGACACGGTCTTCGGCATCGCCTCCATGAGCAAGTCCATGACAGCCCTGGCCTGCTGTATCCTCCATGCGGAGGGAAAGATGAGCCTGGAGGACCCGGTGGTGAAGTACTTCCCCGACTTCCACATCCCCGGCGCGCCGGACGAGTGCGTCACGGTGCGCACCCTGGCCATGCACCGCTCCGGCCTGCCCCCTATGGAGCCCCTGGAGTGGTCCATCGCCATGAACAGCAAGGAGCGGGACACCCACTGGTACCGGGAGATGGTGCGCACCGCCCCCAACAAGATGGACCGCATCGAGCAGATCGTGGACTACATCTCGGCGGGCAACTACCGGCCGGTGGGGGCGCCGGGGGAGTATATGAGCTACTCCAACGAGGGCTACGCCCTCCTCTCCTATATCGTGGACCAGGCCGCCGGCGTCACCCTGGAGGAGTTTTTGAACACGCGGCTCTTCCAGCCCCTGGGCATGACCCGGACGGTGCTGGACCTGGACTGCTCTGAGGCCAGGGCCCTGGCCGGGGACAACCTCACCAGTCTCTTTGAGCGGGACGAGGACGGCAGGCTGGTGTGGGACGACGACTGGTCCGTGCTGCCCCCCTTCCGGGGCTGCGCCTGCGTGAAGTCTACGGCCAAGGACATCACCCGCTACTACCAGATGCTCTCCAACGGCGGTGTTTGGGAGGGGAAACAGGTGGTCCCCGCCGAAGCGGTGGACCTGATGATCGGCCCGGCCTTCCCCCTCCGGGAGAAGTACTACTACTGTATGGGCCTTCAAAAGCGGCTGCTGGGGGGGAAGATGGTGTGCCAGCACTCCGGCGGCCTCCACGGCGTGTCCACCCAGGGCGGGCTTTTGGAGGGGGGCTACGGCGTGGCCGTCCTGTGCAACGAGGGCGACGTGGACGTGGAGGACTTCCAGTGGATCTGCTACAACTACCTGCTGGGCCTCCCCCTGGAGACGGAGCACTATTGGGATATCCCCAACGGCGGCAGGTTCAGCCGGCCAGAGATGCTCTTGGGCGACTACCTGGCCCGGGAGGGCCTGCCCGCCCACTGCGTGGTGGAGGAGAAGGACGGCGCGCTGGTGGGCACCTATCAGGATAAGCCGGTGCGGCTGCTCTGGTGCGGACAGAACATCTTCACGGCGGTGGACGCCGGGGACCCGGCCAAGCGGGTGACCACCCTGCGGTTCTACACCCGGGACGGCGCCGCCTGGGGCGTGAAGTGCGGCTCCCGGATCTACCAGCGGGTGGAGTGAGACGGCGGAAGGAGGGAGAGGGATGGAGCATCCCATCGGTATCATCGGCGGCATGGGCCCCATGGCCTCCCAGCTCTTTTATCAAATGGTGACCGCCCACACGGCGGCGGAGCGGGACCAGGACCATGTGGACCTCATCCTGCTCAGCGACGCCTCCATGCCTGACCGGACGGCGGCCATCCTGTCGGGGGACTACGCCGGGGTGGAGGGGCAGCTTTTGGCCGACGCCCGACTGCTGGGACGGTGCGGCTGCGCCGCCATCGCCATCACCTGCAACACCGCCCACTTTTTTGCAGACCGCATCGCCGGGGAGGTGGGTATCCCCATCCTCCACATGGTCCGGGAGACGGCGGAGCTCCTGGCCCGGCGCTGCCCCGGCGGGCGGGTGGGGGTCTTGGCCACCGAGGGCACGGTGCGGACCGGCCTTTACCAAAGCGCCCTCACCCGGCTGGGGCTGGTCCCCTGGACGCCCCCGCCGGAGCTCCAGGGGGAGGTCACCCGCCAGATCTACGGGCGGGTGAAGCGGGGTCTGCCCTATGATGGGGCGGGCTGGCAGCGGCTGGAGGACGCCTGCCGGGCGGCGGGCTGCGCCGCCGTGGTGCTGGCCTGCACGGAGCTGTCGGTCATCAAGGCCGAGGCGGGGCTGGGGGACTGGTATGTGGACCCCCTGGAGGTCCTGGCCCGCAAAGTCATCGAGACCGCCGGGAAGACCTGGCGCTGAAAGGAGAGACGACCATGGGACTGCCGGAAGAAAGCGGCTTTGACCTCCACGCCAAGTGGCCCAGGGGGGCGCGAAATCTCATCACCGACGTGCCCGGCGTGCGGGTGGGCCATGCAACATTGAAGGCGGGGGAGGTCCACACCGGCGTCACCGCCGTGCTGCCCCACGGGGGCAACTGTTTTCAGGATAAGGTGATGGCCGGGGTGTCGGTCATCAACGGCTTCGGCAAGAGCGTGGGCCTCATTCAGGTGGAGGAGCTGGGGACCATCGAGACCCCCATCCTCCTCACCAATACCCTGAGCGTGGGGACGGCCTGCGAGGCCCTCACCCGGTACATGCTGGAGGGGAACCCGGACATCGGGGTGACCACCGGCACGGTCAACTGCCTGGTCACCGAGTGCAACGACGGGCGGCTCAACGACATCCGGGGGCTCCACGTCCGGCCCGAGCACGTCCGGCAGGCCCTGGAAAACGCCGGGGAGGACTTTGCCGAGGGGGCCGTGGGGGGCGGGACCGGCATGGTCTGCCTGGGGCTCAAGGGAGGCATCGGCTCGGCCTCCCGGGTCCTGGAGGCCGACGGCGGGACCTATACCGTGGGGGCCCTGGTCATGTCCAACTTCGGCGCGGCGGGCAACCTGGTCATCGGCGGGAAACACTACGACACCCGCCTGGGCCGGGAGGAGCGGAAGGACGAGGGCTCCATCATCATGCTCCTGGCCACCGACCTCCCCCTCAACGAGCGGCAGCTCAAACGGCTGGCCAAGCGGTCCATGGTGGCCCTGGGCCGGGTGGGCTCCTACTGCGGCAACGGCAGCGGCGATATCGCCGTCGCCTTCACCACCGCCAACCGCCTGGCCCATTACAGCCAGCGGGATATTCTGGAGACCCGGATGTTCTACGATGAGAACATCGACCGGGTCTTTGAGGCCGGGGTGGAGGCGGTGGAGGAGGCCATCATCAGCTCCCTCTACCACGCCGAGACCACCACCGGGGTCCGGGGCAACACCTACCTGGGGCTCCGGGACTTCGTGGAGCGTTACGGAGGATAAAAGCGCATGAGCTCCGCCGGCACAGTCGGCGGAGCTCATGCTGCTTTGGGGGCGTTACAGGGGGACGATGTCCCGGACGGTGAGGGTGCCTTCGGAGACGGAGAAGCGGATGGTGTGCCCGGCGAAGTCCATGCCGTAGATCCGCTCCGGGTCGTGCTGGTAGGAGGGGCGGGGGTCCCGGGCCAGGACCTCCAGCAGCCCCTGGGCCTTGTCCTCGGGCAGCTGGGTCAAAAGCGCCGGCGGACAGTCCACCTCCAGCAGACTGCCGCCGGTGGGGGCGAAGCCCCCCAGGGCCTCGGGGTGGCAGTCGGCATAGGGCAGGTAGGGCTTGAGGTCCAGGATGGGGGTGCCGTCCATGAGGTCGGCCCCCGAGACGATGAGCTGGGGGCCCTCCGGCGTGTGAAGCCGGACCTCCTCCAGCTTCACGGCGGACAGGCCGATGGGATTGGGCCGGAAGGGGGAGCGGGTGGCGAAGACCCCCATGCGCTCGTTGCCCCCCAGCCGGGGAGGACGGACCGTGGGGGACCAGCCAGCCCCCACCGAACGGGAGAAGACCCACACCAGCCACAGGTGGGAAAAGCCCTCCAGCCCCCGGAGGGCGTCGGGATTGCGGTATTCCGGCGCGAATACCACGGTGGAGCGGAGGGAGCCGGCCAGTCCGCTCTGGCGGGGGATGCCGAATTTGGTGGGAAAATCGCTGCGGATGTGGGCCACCGGGGCCAGGGTGAGGGCGTCAGACATGGTGTGCCTCCTTCTCTGCGTGATCTGGCGGCTCCATTCTATCACAGCCCGGGCCGGTGGGACAAGAGGGGCGGCTTTTTTCCGCAAAGGAGCGGGAATGGCGTGACTTTTCGCCGGGCGGTATGCTATACTTACCTTATAAATAGACGGTCCCATGACAGGCGGCGGCGCTGACCCGACGCAGCGGCTCCGCCGCCCAGGCCGGAGCCGTGGCCTGGACACAATTACAATGGAACAGGTCTGGCGCGCCAGACCGGAAAGGTGGAAACAGATATGCTCTCTCTCTTTTTCAGCCCCAGAGGGACCACGAAAAAGTCGGCCCGGGCCATCCTTCGGCCCTTCGGGCCCGTGCAGGAGCGGGACCTGCTGGGCCGCCCCCTGCGTGAAGACATCGACGTGCCGGCGGAGGAGCCGGTGCTGGTGGCCATGCCGGTGTACGCCGGGCGCATCCCCCAGGGCTGCCGGGAACAGCTCGCCGCCCATCTGAAGGGCCGGGGCGGCCCCGCCATCGCCGTGGCGGTCTACGGCAACCGGGACTATGACGACGCCCTGGCCGAGCTCCAGGACCTGCTGGAGGGGAACGGCTTCCATGTGGTGGCCGCCGGAGCCTTCATCGGCCGGCACTCTATCTTCTCCAATGTGGCCGCCGGCCGCCCCGACGAGGCCGACCTGGCCGCCATGGCCGACTTCGGCGCGCGCTGCAAGGCGGTGCTGGACGCCTATGTCCCCGGCGGGGCGCACACCCCCATCGCCCTCAAGGGCAGCCACGACCTGCCCCCCCACAAGTCGGTGCCCTTCCACCCCACCGCCGGGGACCGGTGCATGAAGTGCAACGCCTGCGCCAATGCCTGCCCCGCCGGGGCCATCCCCATCGAGACCCCCTGGGTCACCGACGAGAGCAAATGTATCTCCTGCGGTGCCTGCATCTACCTCTGCCCCACCCAGACCCGGCAGTACCGGGGCGAGTCCTATGAGGCCGCCGCCAAGGGCTTCGAGGCCAAATGCGCCCAGCGCCGGGAGCCGGAGGTGTTCTTTTAAGCCGTGAACGAGATCATACAGAGTCTCTATGACCGCAAGTCGGTCCGGGCCTTTGAGGACCGCCCCGTGCCGGCGGAGCTGAAGGCGGAGCTGCTGGCCGCCGCCGCCCAGGCCCCCACCGCCGGCTGCCAGCAGCTCTACACCATTCTGGACATCACCGACCCGGCCCTCAAGGCCGCCCTGGCCGAGACCTGCGACCACCAGGACTTCATCGCCAAGGCGCCGGTGGTGCTCGTCTTCTGCGCCGACTGCCTCCGGTGGTATGATGCCTACCAGGCCGCCGGGCGCACCCCCCGCCGCCCCGGCCCCGGCGATTTGATGCTGGCCGTCACCGACGCCGCCATCGCCGCCCAGAACGCCGTGGTGGCCGCCCAGAGCCTGGGCCTGGGCTCCTGCTACATCGGGGACATCATGGAGCGGTACGAGGACCAGCGCCGCCTGCTGGACCTGCCCCCCTGGGTCTTTCCCGCCTGTATGCTGGTGCTGGGCTGGCCCACGCAGCAGCAGAGGGAGCGGAAAAAGCCGGCCCGGTTCGACCCGGCCTTCGTTGTCCACGAAAACGGCTACCGCCGCCTGGACGAGGGGCAGCTCCGGGCCATGTTCCGGGATCGCTGCGGCGGACAGAGCTTCGAGGGCTTCCTCTCCGCCTTTTGTGACCGCAAGTACGAATCGGACTTTTCCCGGGAGATGAGCCGGTCCGTGGGGGAGTACCTCCGGGACCTGGAAAGGGCGCCGGAACATCCCACGTGGGAATGACCAAAGTTTCTAAAAGTGTGGTTGCAATTTTCTATCGGAATGGTATAATTGTGGCAAGCGATACTAAATCGACTTTTGAACACCATTGAAGGAGGACGAACCAATGGCAAAATTTGTCTACGACTTCTCCGAGGGCAACGGCTCCATGCGTGAGCTGCTGGGCGGCAAGGGCGCCAACCTGGCGGAGATGTCCAATCTGGGTATGCCCGTTCCTCAGGGCTTTACCGTGACCACCGAGGCGTGCACCAAGTACTACACCGACGGCCGCGCCATCGCTCCCGAGATCGAGGCTGAGATCATGGAGCACCTGGCCAAGCTGGAGGAGAAGACCGGCAAGCAGTTCGGTTCCACCACCAACCCCCTGCTGGTGTCCGTGCGCTCCGGCGCCCGGGCCTCCATGCCCGGCATGATGGACACCATCCTGAACCTGGGCCTCAATGACGTGGCCGTGGAGGGCTTTGCCGCCAAGACCGGCAACCCCCGTTTTGCCTACGATTCCTACCGCCGCTTCATCCAGATGTTCTCCGACGTGGTGATGGAGCTGTCCAAGAAGCGTTTTGAGGAGATCATCGACGATCTGAAGGACCAGAAGGGCGTCAAGCAGGACGTGGAGCTGGACGCCGACGACATGAAGGAGCTGGTGGTCCGCTTCAAGGAGTTCTACAAGGCCGAGAAGGGCGTGGACTTCCCCCAGGACCCCAAGGTCCAGCTGATGGAGGCCGTCAAGGCCGTGTTCCGCTCCTGGGACAACCCCCGCGCCAACGTCTACCGCCGCATGAACGAGATCCCCTACGACTGGGGCACCGCCGTCAACGTCCAGTCCATGGTCTTCGGCAACTCCGGCGACAACTCCGGCACCGGCGTGGCCTTCACCCGTAACCCCGCCACCGGCGAGAAGGCCCTCTTCGGCGAGTACCTCATCAACGCCCAGGGCGAGGACGTGGTGGCCGGCGTGCGCACCCCCTCCCCCATCAGCAAGCTCCACGAGGAGATGCCCGGCGTGTACGATCAGTTCGCCGACATCGCCAACCGCCTGGAGCAGCACTACAAGGACATGCAGGACATGGAGTTCACC
>NZ_JAPFEA010000101.1 GCF_026169115.1 Intestinimonas sp.
CCCCCTCAGTCACCTTCGGTGACAGCTCCCCCGTCAAGGGGGAGCTATATTTTGTGGGGCGCGGCCTCCCGGCCGCGCCCATGCACCACGTCATTCTGTGGGGCGCGACGACCTCGGCGCGCCCCACAGCAAAAGAAATACCGCGCCGAAACGCGGGGCCGGTGAGGACACCGGCCCCTACAAAACCGCCGCAACGTTGGTGCAGGGGCCGATGTCCCCATCGGCCCATACATTCGTCATTCTGAGCGGAGCGAAGAATCCGTCCCCTGTTCTTTTGTACCAGGGTAGGAATACGGATTCTTCGCTCCGCTCAGAATGACGAGGGAAGGGCGGCTCAGAATGACGGGGGTGGGGCACACCTGTGTGTGCGCCCACCCCCGCAGACCTTCCCCCAGGGGAAGGCGTCGGGAACGGTCCCGATTCATGGACTTTTTATACCATCCGGGCAGGGACGGGCGAGGGGACGGCGGGGCCGTGCAACCGGACGGGCCGGGGCGGATATGGGTGAGGAGGGATGCTATTATGGCGAGCAACTATACCACAAATTATGGGCTGTGTCAGTGGCAGCCGGGTGACAAGTTTTTGCGGGAGGAATTTAACCAAGATAACGAAAAGCTGGATGCCGCCTTGAAGGCGGCGGAGGACCGGGCTGCGGCGGACACGCAGAAGGTACAGGCTTCGGCCCAGGCCGCCCAGAGGACGGCGGACCGGGCCCTGAGCGGGCTGGAGGCGGCGGACTACAACCTTTACAATCTGCTGCTGCAAAGCGACTATGAGGGCAAATACACCGGATATAAAAAGGCGCTGCTATACGATGGGTTTATAGATCGTGGCGGGGTGAGCGCCACCGGCGGTGGGCTGTTCCTGAGCGGAAGGGGCCCCACGCTGTGCCGGACGGGCCAGAGCTCCATCCAGCTTGGCTATGGCTCCACCACCAACCAGAGCAGCGCGTCCACGGCCAACCAGACCATTGCGGGCGCGGGGCGGCTGACGTCCTTCACTGTGGCCATCCGCAACAACCAGAACGAACAGCGTTCGGCCAGTCTCAAATGGACGGTGACGGTGAACAACAAGGTGGTCTCCAGCGGCACCCACAGCACCAGCCGGGCGGCGGCCTATGCCACCCTGACGGAGACCATCTCGCCCCCCGGCGGCGTCCTGCTGGGGCCGGGTGACGTCCTGTCTGTGGGGATCAATGCCAGCGCGTCCGGCTGGCAGTACAAACTGGCCACCGAGGGAACCGGCCTGGGCGGCGTGCTCAACATCACGCCGCTGTCCGGCGTCTCCGGGACCCTGACCACGGTGAGCCGGCCCCTGCCCGCCTGCGGCGGTCTGGCGGCCTGGGTGCGGCACACGGCGGGGCGGGTGACCCTCTCAGCCGGAGGGCAGACCATGACCGCCGGGGAGACCAGGGAGACGGCGGACGTGCAGGGCACGCCCTGTCGGGAGACCACCTTTCGGCTGCCCGGCGGGCGGGCGGCGGGGTCGCTGGCCTTTCAGCTGGGTCTGGCCCTGGACAACGGCGACGACAGCGCCTTGATTCTGGATTACGGCGCGGTGCTATTGCCCTGAGCGGGAAGGGACATGTCTTTTGTTGTGGGGCCCGACGACCCCGGCGGGTCCTTGGCTTCCCCTGGGGGGAAGCTGTCGAGCGAAGCGAGACTGATGAGGGGAAGGCTTTGGGTGCAGAACAACAAAGTGGTTTGGCGCGCCGGGGTCGTCGCGCCCCACAGAATGACGTGGTGCATGGGCACGTCTGGGAAGCCGCGCCCCACAACAGAGGTAGTGCGTATAGGGCTTCTGATTTGGCTCCCTCTCAGAGGGAGCTGTCAGCGAAGCTGACTGAGGGAGTGGCCGGATCGCAAACCACGCCACCGGGCCGATGGGGACATCGGCCCCTACGTCCGTCATTTGGAGCCGCCTTCCTCGTCATTCTGAGCCGCAGGCGAAGAATCCGCACACCCACATAGAAATTGTGGAAAGAGAGCGCCCCGGACAATGTCCGGGGCGCTCTCCTTATTGCTATGGTCTTGTACTGCTAAACAGAGTGATCTTACTTCGTCACATAGGTGTACTCGGTATCAGCAGTGGGGGTGTGCTTTGCAGTCACAGCGTCGGTATTGGTGGAAGGCTCGTTAATAGCGGTGCCATTGGCCTTCACCACATTGTCAACAACGCCAGTAGCCACAGAAATGGTGACCTCAGTCTTCTCGGCGACATACATGTTATCGACATCGGTAGAACCAACCTTCACGTCGTCCACACCGGTGCCCTTGGTCACCTTGTAGGCAACGACCAGATCCACGTCGGCGGCGCTGATGGCACTGACAGGCACGGTGAACTTGCTGCCAGCGGCAGTGTAAGCAGGAGCGGAGGCGGTACCGCTGTCAGCTCTCTTGATGGCGTTGGCGGTAGCAGTGGGAGCCTCAAAGACGAAGTTGGTCTCCTCGCTGTCGGAGTAGCCGATCACAGTACCGTTGAAGGTCAGGCGGTACACAGGAGTCAGGGCCAGGGTGTAGGTGATACCGTCCACCTCGATTTTGTTGCCAGCGAAGTCGGGCTTAACAGTCTCAGCCTTCATGGCAGCCTTGACGGCGGCCACGATCTCGGCGGTGGTGTAGGAGCCGTAGTACTTCACGGTGACGGTGCCCATGCTCTCAGAAGCGTTGACCTTGTAGTCGCCGGCGCTGGGAGGAGTCACAGGAGTCTCATCCTTGTCATAGGCGTAGAAGGTGACGAAGGAGTAGATGATCTCGTCGTCATCGTTGATGACCAGGACCACGTCGTCGCCCTTGGACACGGTGACGTCAGCCTTGGCAGTCTTGCCGGTGCGGGCGTAGAAGCCCAGGGTGCTGTCGGTCAGGGTGTAGCTCTTGCCGCCCACGCGGACGTAGTCCTTGCCCTCGGAGTAGCTGACGGCGTTGACGACACCCTTGACCACATGATTATTAATCACGGCCAGGTTGGTGCTGTCAGCATGGCGCAGGACATAGGTGTTGTCATCGTTCTTGGAGTAGGTGTAGAGACCGTCGTTGGTGGCAGTGCCGCCGGCGGGATAGTCAATGTAGTGGCCGTAGACATCGGGCGTGCTGGAGTTGCTGTCGTCGTCGTACCAGCCCTCCTTGATGAGGGAATTGCCGGAGCCGTCGCCCTTCTTGGCGTCGGTGATGACGATGGTCTCGATCTTGCCGTCGATGATGGCGGAGACCTCATAGCCGTCGGAGGTCTCGACCAGCTTGCGGTTGTAGATGTAGACGAAGTTGTCGGTGAAGTCGTTGGAGGGGTTCACACCGTTGAGGAAGACCACCAGGGCCTCGCCGCGGCTGTTGGCCTGGACGGCCACAGTGACGGAGGCATCATCCAGGGCGTCAGCGGCGTTGCCGCCGGCCATGGAGTCATTGATGGAGGGAGCGGACTTGCCCTCGAAGCGGGCCACGGAGCCGTTGGGCTTCATGTAGAGGAAGACGGTGTTGCTGGTGACGGTGAAGTTGCCGGTGTCCACGTCGATGGTGGACTTGCCCTTCACGTACTCAATGGTGTTGGTGTCAGCCTTACCGTGCACGTCCAGCTTCTCGGTCAGCTTCATGGAGCCGGACTCGGTCTTGGTGTAGCTGTAAATCTTGTAAAGGTCGGTGCTGTCGAAGCCAACGCCGGAGCCGGAAACGGAAGTGCTGGTGCAGTTGGTGACTTTGTCGCCGTCGATGGTGGCAACCTTGTAGGTGTCCACGGTGCCGTCGGCCAGCAGCAGCTTGGCGCGGGCGGTGTCGCCCAGGGTGCCAGCGTTGCCCTTGGTCTGGTTCTCATAGCCCAGGAGGACGGCGTAGCTCAGGTTGTTCTCGTCGGCGTTGCCCACGGCAAACACGTAGCCGAAGATGTCCTTGTACCACACAGCGGAGGCATCCAGAGCGGTGCCGGAGGTCAGGTGGGTATCCAGGTCCATCAGCTCGGAGTTCATGACGCCCTGGATGCCGGACCAGTCGATGGTCTCGCCGTCCAGCTTCACGGTCTTCTTGGAGGTGGAGAAGGCGTCCAGAACGGCCTCCTGGGTCTCGGGCTTCTGAACATAGATGTTGCCGCCGAACTCGGTGTAGAGCACGAAGTCGTCGCGGGCCACGTCCTCGTAGCCGATGACCTCCTCGGGCTCATAGTCCTCGTCGTACACGGAGCCGCCGATGCGGAAGCCGTCCTCGGTGTACTTGTTGACGGTGCCGTAGCGGTACTGCTCGGCCAGGGCGTAGTCGACGTCCTTGTCGTTGTCGTTGTCGATGAGGGTGATGCCCACGCCGGTGGTGCCGCACAGAGCGTTGAACTCAGCGCGGGTCATGGCGACGACGGTCTTGTCGGCCTTCACGGTGCCGCCGAAGTTGCAGTAGTACTCGGTGGCGTCGTTGACGGTCAGCTTGTTGTCGTCCAGCAGGTCGTTGAGACCGGTGCCGTCGTTGGAGGTGACGATCTTGTTGTCAGCGGTGGGGATGGGAGCGCCGATGACCACAGCGTCGGTGACGATCTGACGGTCGTCCTTGTACTTGATGTAGGCATTGACGGTCTGGCCCAGCAGAGCCTTGTCAGTGTCCACGGCGTAGATGCCGCTGGTGCCGGAGGGGGAGTCCTTGGTCACGGCCAGGTAGGTCTCACCGGCGTCCTCGGCGGAGCGGTAGTTGTTGTTCAGGGTGGCCACGTCGTTGGAGGTCACAACGGCCTCCACCTTCACGGCGCCGAACTTGTCCTCCAGGACGGTGACGCGCTTGCCGGCGGAGTTGGTCTCCACCAGCTCGGGATAGGTGGCGATGGAGTTGCCGTCGGTGCCCAGGGTGTACTTGTAGGTGACGACCAGGGCGTCCAGATCGTTGTAGACCATCTGAGCGGCGGCGTCACGGGTCAGACCCTCGGAGGGGTTGATCTCCAGACCGTCGTACAGGCCGATCATGTTGGCGCGCACGTTGGTGGTGACCTCCCAGTTGGCGCCCACATAGCCCTCGATCTTGGCGTTGTAGCCAGTGGCGACCAGGAGCATCTTGGCGGCCTCAGAGCCGGTCACGGTGACGTTGGGGTTGAAGTTGCCCGCGCCGTCGCCGGCCACGATGCCCAGCTGGGTGCAGTACTCGATGTAGGGAGCAGCCCAGTGGCCCACGGTGTCAGCGTAGGTGTAGGTCACCACGTTGCCCAGGTTGGGATCCTTGCCGCCGTTGAGGACGGTGCAGATCAGCTTGGCCATCTCGGCACGGGTGATGATGCCGGTGGGGTCGTAAGAGCCGTCGTCCTTGCCGGCGATGACGCCCAGCTCCACCAGGACAGAGACGGCCTCCTTGTTGACGATCTCTTCCTTGTCGGAGAAGTCGTCATAGCTCGCAGCGCCGGCGCCAATGACCATCATGGACAGGACCATGACGGAGGCCAGAGCCAGGCTGAGAGCCCGCTTGAGGTTTCTCATTTTGGAATTCCTCCTTCTAAAAATTGGGGTTTTCGGGGAGAAACGCCAACTTTCCGGAACTTTTTGCCCGTCTATTGGCGTATAACGCCCCTTACAAATCAAAAAACGTGGGATATTTTCCACATTCTGTGTAAAATATCCCACGTTTCAGCACAAAAAGTTCCCTTGGTAGCATCTTGGTAGCATCGCTTTTTTCCCCATTTCTCAACCCCTTGCGCCCCAAGGGTTTGAGGCCGCTTTTTGGTAGCATTTTGGTAGCATGGACGCAAAAAGGCCCCCGGGCGCAGAGCGCCCGGGGGCCAGAGAGAGGGGGATCAGCCCACCACGACCAGACGGACCTTGCCGCCCTGGTCAGGGGCCTTGTCATAGTAAATGGTGGCGTTTTCGGAGAAGGCGCGGGCCAGGTTGAGGGCCTTCACATAGTCCTCGTCGGCCTTGCCGTCGCCCACCGAGAACCACTCCTTGGTGGTCTCGTTGTAGCACATCACCCGCTCGGAGATGGGGAGGATCATGCTGTTGGTGGTGACCGTCATGGCGTCCACATCGAAGGCGGATGCCTTGACGTCGGCGGAGAGAAGCTCCACATAGCCGCCCAGAGTGACCTTCCCGTCCATCCGGGTGGGACCGACCACGATACCGCCGGCCCTGCCGTTGCGCAGATGCTCCCCGTTGTTTATCAGCAGCTTGCTGTCGTCGTCAGGCTTGAGGGCATTGGTCACGGTCACATAATCCATGCGCTGGGTGGTGGTGCCATCCTCGCTGGTCTGCCCGCCCTCGGTGTTCACCTTAAAGAAGCCGTAGTCGTACCGGTCTCCGGTGACGTCGTTAAAGACCACGATATCGGCGTTGCCGGCGTAGTCCTTGTGGACATATGCGATGAGGTCGGCGGGGACGGTGGCCCGGGTGATGTCCTCCAGCTCGATCTCGGTGAGGGCGCTGCGGCCCGCCTGCTCGTAGAGCTTCACATTGTCGGAGAGCTTCACCGTATTCATCCGGCGGTCGGCCACGTTCAGGGGGGCGTCGGAGCCCTTGCCGGTGAGCTTGGAAAGGCTCAGGCGGCCCTTGGAGGCGGAGGAGACGGTGA
This sequence comes from Intestinimonas sp., assembly GCF_026169115.1. GTDB lineage: Bacteria > Bacillota > Clostridia > Oscillospirales > Oscillospiraceae > Intestinimonas. The sequence goes on from NZ_JAPFEA010000101.1 coordinate 6,516, forward strand.
CCAGCTGGCCCAACATCTCGTCGGCCCGGCTGCCGGTGTAGGAGGTCTGTCCCGAGAGCTCCAGGGGTTTGCCGCTTCCGTCCTTGAGGTTGATGGAGGTGACGGTTGTGTTGCCGTTTTCATCAATGCTCTTAACGGTGCCCACAGCGGTGGACTTGGCCACGGAGGGCTCCACCGCACCGGCCACCTGACCGTTGTGGGACAGGAGCAGCGTGACGGTATCGCCGATCTTGAAGGTGTTCAGGTCGCTGGCCGCGCTGGGGAGGACCTGGAACTCATGGCCCAGCACCGTAACGGTGGCCGGAGTCTCCCGGTTGGGATAGACGTTCTCATAGACGCCGGTGATCCGGGCGTCGGAGACATACATCACATTGCTGGCCGCATCAAAGGTGGTCACGTCGTACTGGCGGATGTCGGAGCCCTTGGCCAGCGTGCCGTTTTTATAGACGGCGTAGCTCAGGTCATCGGAATAGTTGGGCTTGTTCTTCACCACTGTGGTGGCATTGTCAGTCTTGGAGGAACTGCGCAGGAAGATGTACGCCAGCTCGCCGGCGGCGGAGTACTGGACCACCGCCTGGGTGCCGGCGGCCAGACCGGAGAGGTAGAGGTCCTCGTACTTGGTCTCCTCGCCGTCCTTCCACACCACGGTGTCCTTGGGTTTCTCAATGGAGAGGCTGGAGCCGCCGGTGAGCTTCATGCTGTCGTAGGCCAGGCTCTGAATGGTGACCACCTGCTGGGTCCCGCTGGTAGAGACCTGGATGTCCACCACCTTCTCATCCTTGTCCAGAACCAGCTTGGCCTGCCGGCCCGTCAGGTCCTGGTCGAAGGGGGCGTGGTCGGTCTTGTAGACCTTGGACTGCTCCACCTTCACGCCGGCGGAGCCGTCGGGCGCGGTGGCCGCCACGTCAAAGAGGATGGTCTCGTCGGTGATGGTGCAGCCCATGGTGGTGAGGTACTCCTTGCCGTCCTTGCCCTCGGCAAAGAGGAGCTGCTCCATCATCCGGGCGGCCTGGCCACGGGTGATGGTGTCGCCGGCGGTGAGGTTCAGGCCGGCGGTGAACTCCAGCTCCTTGGCCTTGGCAAGATAGCCATCCGGCCAGATCATGCCCACGTCGCTGTCGCCGTAGCCCAGGATGCGGACCAGGATGGTGACGGCCTCGCCATAGGTGATGGGCCGGTCAGGGTTGAAGTTGCCGTAGGCGTCGCCCCGGATGATGCCGGGCGTGGCGACGGCCTCGTCGCCGGAGCCGGTGGTGCTCCCCTGGGTGGCTACGGCGATGTAGCCCCGGGCCCAGTGGGTGCTGGGCACGTCCTGGAAGACGGTGCGGTTCATTTGGGCGGCCACCTTGTCGCCGTTGCCCATGAGCTCCACGGCCAGCTTGCAGAACTCAGCCCGGTTGAGGGCCCGGTCCGGGGAGAAGGCGGCGCCGCCAGTGCCGCTGACGACGCCCAGCAGGCGCAGGGTCTCGGCGGCCCGGGCGGTCTCAGCGTCGTAGATGTCGGTAAAGGCGGTGGTGGTGGCGGCGGAGGACGGGAGCACCAGCATGCCCGCGATGGCCGCGCCTGCCAGCAGCAGCGCCAGGGGTCGTTTCATTCTCATAGCTTTTCTCTCCTTGCAGTTGGGTTGTCCGGCTCAGTCCGCCCGGAGGGCTTCCACCGGCTGGAGGCCGCTGGCCTTCACGGCGGGGTAGAGGCCGAAGATGATGCCCAGGGCCACCGAGATAAGGAAGGCCCCCACGGTGATGCCCGCGCTGGGAAGCAATATGATATCGAAGTTCATCTTGCCCACGATGAGGGTGCCCAGGTAGCCCACCAGGATGCCGAAGATGCCGCCGATGCCGCAGATCATGGCGGCCTCGATGAGGAACTGGACGATGATGCTCTTGCGCTCGGCGCCGATGGCCTTGCGGATGCCGATCTCCCGGGTGCGCTCGGTGACGGTGACGAGCATGATGTTCATGATGCCGATGCCGCCCACCAGCAGGGAGATGGCGGCGATGCCGCCCAGGAATCGCTGCTGGAGCTTGTCGGCCTCCGCCTGTTCATTCTGGTAGCTGGTGGGGTTGTCGATCCAGAAGGAACCGTTGTCGTTGCTGATGAAGCCGGCCAGGAAGCCGTTGACCAGGGTGGAGACCTCCTTGAGGGACTGGGAATCCTTGGCCTTGATGATGTACTGCTCGATGGGCTGGTTGTGGTTGAAAAGGCGGGTCATGGTGGCGGGCAGGAGGATCATGTAGTCCTGGCGGTTGATGGTCTCCTGGATCCACTGTCCGTCCTCGGTGCCACCCACGTTGACGCCGGCGCTCTTGCTCTTATAGACGCCGATGACCAGGAAGGGGGTGCCGTCCAGGGTGATGGTCTTGCCCACGGGGTCGGCAAAGCCGAAGAGCTCGTCGGCCACGGCGGAGCCCAGGACGCAGACCTGGTTATCCTTTTCGATGTCCAGGTAGGAGAGGTCCCGGCCCTTTGCGATCTTGTAGTCGTTGCACAGGCCGTACTTGTCGTTGCCCAGGATGATGCTGGGGTACTGGCCGGCGGTGGACATCATGCCGCCGCCCATGCTCTGCCACTGGCGGGAGATGGTCTTGGACTCGAACTTGATGATGGGGTCGTCATAGACGTTCCCCATGGGGGAGACGCCCAGCACCAGGTCGTCCAGCTGGAGGCAGTAGTCGTAGAGGGCCCCGGCCACATCCACGTCCCCCCGGTAGGAGTAGGCGGAGACGTTGAGGGTGTTGGTGCCCATGCTCTCGTAGTAGGCCCGCATGGCCATGTTCTGGCCCTGGGCGTAGGACACCAGGATGATGACGGCGGCCAGACCGATGATGACGCCCAGCATGGTGAGGGCGGAGCGGGCCTTGTTGGACGAGATGGACTTGGCGGCCATTTTGAAAGCCTGGGAGAAATTCAAAGTCCGACCTCCTCTCTGGTGCCGTCGGCGATGATGTGTCCGTCGGAGAGGCGGACGATGCGCTCGGCGGTGGCGGCGATGCCGTTGTCGTGGGTGATGAGGATGATGGTGGAGCCCTCCTCGTGGAGGCTGTGGAGGATCTCCAGCACCTGGCGTCCGGTTTTGGAGTCCAGGGCGCCGGTGGGCTCGTCGGCCATGATGATGGGGGGGCGGGCGGCGATGGCCCGGGCGATGGCCACCCGCTGCTGCTGACCGCCGGACATTTCGGCGGGCTTGTGGTCGGCCCGTTCGGCCATGTCCACCCGCTCCAGGGCGGCCATGGCCCGTTCGGCCCGCTGACCCATACCCACGCCCTGGTAGATGAGGGGGAGCTCCACGTTTTCCCGGGCGTTGAGGGCGGGGATGAGGTTGTAGCCCTGGAAGATGAAGCCGATCTGCTTGTTGCGGATGTGGGCGAGCTGCCGGTCGGTGAGGTCGGTGACGTCGGTGCCGTCCAGGTGGTAATCCCCATAGGTGGGGATGTCCAGGCAGCCCAGGATGTTCATGAGGGTGGATTTGCCGGAGCCGGACTGGCCGATGATGGCCACGAACTCCCCCCGGTCGATCTGGAGGGTGACGCCGTCCAGGGCGCGGACCTCGCTCTCCTGGCCCTCGTGATAGATTTTGTAGAGGTTTTTAATGTCGATCAGCATGTCGGTCACCTTAACCCCAGCTGCTGCCCTGGTCCACGTAGTAGTTGACGAAGACCATCTCGCCGCCCTGGAGGCCCTCCTTGATCTCCACATTATAATTATCGGAGAGACCGGTGGTGACGGGCACGGGGTAGTAGCCGTCGGCGGGGGTGGGGTACTGGGGCGTCTGGCCGGGCTCGGTCTCGGGGATGTCCAGCTCCACGGTGTTTTCGGGCTGCTCGTCGGCCTGGATGAAGACGACGGAGAAGGTGTTGCCCTCGGCGTCGGAGACGTACTTGACGGCCTGCATGGGGACGACGACGCACTCGTCGGACTGGCTGGCCACGAAGGAGTAATCCAGCCACATACCGGCCAGCAGGGTGCCGGCGGAGTTGTCCACGTCCAGGGTGACGGGGTAGCTGGTCATGCCGTTGGAGGAGTTTTCGCCGATGCTCATGTCGATGCTGCTGACGGTGCCGACGAAGACGTTGCCGTTGTAGTCGGTGAGGTCCACCGTCATGCCGGGCTGGACGAAGGAGATGTTGCGGTCGTCTACGGTGATCTCCACCACCATGTTGGTGTTGTTGGAGATGGTGATGACGGTGTCGCCGCTCTTGACCTCGGCGCCGGGGGTGAGGGTGCAGGAGGTGACGGTGCCGTCGATGGGGGCGGTGGCGTTGAAGTTGGCCAGGGCCTTCTGGGCCTCGGCCAGCTTTTCAGTGGCCTCGTCGATCTCCTTCTGCTTGGCCCGCATGTCGGAGTCGATGGTGTCGGAGCCCAGGGTGAGCAGGGGGTCCCCGGCATTCACGTTGGCGTAGCGCAGGAGGTTCTGGGCGAGGACGGGGCCCTGGGACTCGGTGACGATCTTGCGGACCTCGTAGTACTCAGTCTTGCTGTTTTCGTAGGGGTAGATGGGGGAGCCGTCGGCGGCGGTGAGCTTGGCGGAGGCGGTCATACCCTCGGTGAGGGTGTTGGGGTTGTCGAAGACCACGATGACCTCAAAGTAGACGGAGCCCTCGGGGGAGATGTAGCTGACCTTGTTGATGGTCTCCACGGTGCCGGGGAAGGTGGCCATGACGGCGGGGATGGAGACCTCCACGGCCTGACCCACGGCGATGTCGTGCTCGTAGGCGTAGCTGAAGTAGAGGGAGAGCTTGAGCTTTTTGTCGTTGGCGAGGGTGCAGACGGCGGCCCCCTCGCTCACCTTTTCGTCGGGCTGGAACTCGCTGACCTCCACCAGCTTGCCGGCGAAGGGGGCGCGGACGGTGAGGTTGTTGGCCTTTTCCACCAGGTCGTCCATGTCCTTCTGGAGGTTGGTGACCCGCTCCTGGGCGGTGGTGACCTCGTCCTCGGCGGCCTGGCTGCGGATGGTGTAGAGGGGCTGGCCGGCGGTGACGATGTCGCCGGCGGCCACGAAGACCTCCTGGACGGTGCCGCCCTGGGTGAGGGAGATGGCGGCGGACTCCTTGGCCTTGGCGTTGCCGGAGCCGGAGACGGTGCTCTGGATGGAGGAGATCTCCGCAGGCTGGGCCTGGATCTGGCTCTCGGCGGTCTTCTGTTCGGTGAGGAAGCGGTAGAGGAAGAAGCCGCCCACGCCGGCGGCGGCCAGGATGATAACGGCGGCGATGGTGGTGCGGATGCGTTTTTTCTGTTTCTGGAGCTGTTCCTTGGACTGCTTGGGGGTCTGGGGGGGCGCGGGGGTCTGGGTCTGCTGGGTGATTTCAGCCATAGTGTCTTCCCTCCTGATTTACTGTCCCCTCCATTGTATCACGGGACGGGGCGGGCGTAATTACAAACAGGTGACAATTTCTTAAGGTTTTCTGAACGGCCCTCCTCTGGTCGGGAGGGCGGCTATCATATATGACGATGGAGAGGGCCGAAAAGTTACACCCCCGAAGGAAAACTTTTTCATGTTCTCCCCTTAGCAATTTATAATGTGCGTTCCCCTGGGGGAAGGTGGCTGGCGGAAGGCCAGACGGATGAGGGGAAACGCTGGACTCAGGATGACCTTCCCCCTCCCAGGGG
>NZ_JAPFEA010000148.1 GCF_026169115.1 Intestinimonas sp.
CCGTAAGGTTTCCCCTCATCCGTCATTTGCTCCGCAAATGCCACCTTCCCCCAGGGGAAGGCTTTCCCCTGTCATTCTAAAGTATTTTTCTCGTCATTCTGAGGCCGAAGGCCGAAGAATCCGTTGGCTCCCTCTCTGAGGGAGCTGTCAGCGCAGCTGACTGAGGGAGTCTTCCCGTTGTGGAAAAGGACGGGGGAGACGGGTCCTTCGCTGCGCTCAGGACGACGCGGGAACGGGGGCGGGCGCACACACAGGTGCGCCCCTACATGGTAATTGCGGGGCGCGCCAAACCACGGCGGGTCTATTCCCCCACCTCGGGAGAGAAGGACTCCACGGCCAGGAGCAGCCCCAGCCGGACGCCCTCCCGGAAGCAGTACATCCCGTGGGCCTGGACCGGATTATCTTCCAGATACTCCGGCCACTGGTCCGGGTGGGGACTGCCGATCATGGCATAGTAGAGCTCATCCATCAAGAGCGACATAAAATTCACCTCACACACAGTTCTCTGTGTATTTCTTTATGGCGCACAGAAGTCTGTGTGTCAAGGAGTGGTACGATGTTTTCAGAGAAACTCCGCTTGCTTCGACAGGAGAACGGACTGACCCAGACCCAGACAGCAGAGCGGGTAGGTATCTCCTGGCGGACCTATCAGGACCTGGAGGCGGGAAAATATCCCAGCTATGTGACACTACTGAAAATTGCCGACACATTCCAAGTCTCCGTCGACTGGCTCATGGGCCGGACGGAGGACCGGGAGGTCCACAGACGATGATTTTCAGATTGACTGATGGGAAGTTTGGCTAAAAAACCAAGTTTCTGTCGTGTATTATAGCACGACAGAAACTTGGTGTCAATAGAGAAAAGGGGGGATCACATATGGTATTTAATGAGAGAATTAGGAAACTTCGCAAGGAGAGAAAATTGACTCAGGGAGTAGTGGCGCAAGAGTGCGGCATGACGGTGAGGGCGTATCAAAGATTGGAGACTGATGCAAAGCCGCATTATGACAGCATGAAGCATTTGGCGGACTTTTTCCAAGTCTCCGTCGACTGGCTCATGGGCCGGACGGAGGACCGGGAGGTCCACCAGCGATGATCTGCGATCTGTGTCCCCGGCGGTGCGGGGCGGAGCGCACCGAGACGGTGGGGAAGGGCCGCTGCCGGATGCCGGCGGCGCCGGTGCTGGCCCGGGCCGCCCTCCACCTGTGGGAGGAGCCGCCCATCTCCGGCCAGAATGGCTCCGGCACCGTCTTTTTCTCCGGGTGCAGCCTGGACTGCGTTTTTTGCCAGAACGACCAGATCAGCCACCGGGATTTTGGAAGGGCGGTGACGGTGGAGCGGCTGCGGGAGATCTGTATGGCGCTCATCCGCCAGGGGGCCCACAACATCAACCTGGTCAACCCCACCCACTACGCCCATGTGGTGGCCCGGCTGCTGGCCGAGCCACTCCCCGTGCCGGTGGTGTGGAACTCCGGGGGCTATGACCGGGTGGAGACCCTGCGCGCCCTGGAGGGCAAGGTGGACATCTATCTCCCCGACCTCAAGTACCTGACGCCGGAGCTGGCTCAGCGTTACTCCGGGGCGGCGGACTACCCGGAGACGGCGGTGGCCGCCATCCGGGAGATGGTGCGGCAGACGGGGCCCTGTGTGGTGGAGGGCGGCCTTTTGAAGCGGGGCACCGTCATCCGGCACCTGGTCCTCCCTGGCCGTCTGGCCGAGGCCAAGCGGGTGATGGATTTCATCGCGGCGGAGTTCCCGGCGGGGACGGTCCTCTTCTCCCTCATGAGTCAGTATGTGCCCCAGGGCCGGGCGGCGGAGTTTCCGGAGATCGCCCGGCGGCTGCGGGGCTCCGAGGCCCGGGCCGCCCGGGACTATATGGCCGCACTGGGCCTGGAGGGCTTCACCCAGGAGGGGAGCGCCGCCGACGCGGCCTACATCCCCCCTTTCGACCTCACCGGTGTATAAACCGGTGGAGAAAACGGCAGTTTTTTCTCTGCGTGCACAAAAAAGTGGACGGAACTTCTGTTCCGTCCACTTTTTGCTGTTCTGTGTGGATATTTATCTGGCCAGAATGACCCGGATGCGTCCGCCGTCGGTCTGGTCCTTGTCGTAGTAACCGGTGAGGGTATAGTCCCCGCCGGCGACCAGGGCCAGGGAGGTGGGGTAGTATTTGTTGTCCCGCACCTCGTAGACCAGGGCGTCGTCCCAGACCGCGTACTGCCGGTTTCCGGCATAGGCGGTGGTGCCCTCCAGCCCGGTGAGCTTGACCTCGGTGAGGTTGAGGAAGCGGTCGATCTCGCCGCCGTCGGTCTTCATCAGGAAGGGGCCGGTCTTGACGTTGTAGACGGTGCTGCCGGTGATGGTGTGGGTGGTGCCCGCCGTATCATAGACGTAGGTGCCGGCGGTGGTCATGGTCATGGGGCTGTTGACCTCGCTGACGGAGGTGATGACGCCGTAGGTGTGCATGTCGCCGGTGGCGTCCTTGAGGATGAGGCGGCGGATGTCGCCGTTGCCGTCCAGCAGGTAGTAGCGGACCATGCTCTCGGTGATCTCCATGCCGGCCAGACGCTCGGGGTAGACCCGCACGCCGTGGTTGCCGTAGGTGTCCAGGATCTCCACGTCGGCGGCGAAGGAGCGGCCGCCCAGTCTGGCGCCGTCGCTGCTCACCTTGCCGGAGAGGGAGGCGGAGGAGAGGTTCTTCACCTCCACGCCGTCGCCGGAGGCGATCACCTGGACCAGGGTGCCGGTGCGGACGCTGGTGCGGTCAGTGGAGTAGGTGTAGGTGTTGCCGTCGGTGGCCAGCACGGTGACCGAGGCGGCGGTGTAGTCGTGGCCGTTCTTGTCGGTGTACTGCTGGGGCACATTGGAGACCACCACGCCGCACACATTGGTGGAGGCGGCCTGACCGGGGGCCACGGCGGAGACCACCCTGCCGTCCCGGCCCAGGAGGAGGGTCACCGAGTCGCCCACCTCAAAGGAGCCCAGGTCGCTCAGGGCGTAGGCGGCAGTGGAGGTCTCAATGGCGTAGGACTTACCGGAGACGGTCACCGATGTGGGGGCGGAGGTGGGGGTGATGGCCTGAATGGGGCCGGTGATCTTGTTGGTGTAGACCCACAGGGCGTTCATATGGTCGGACCAGTAGACCACGTCGTTGTCCACCAGAGCGTCGGCGGTGGTGGACAGGCCGTTCCGGGTCACGTCGGCCCCGGAGAGGTCAAAGGGGATCTTGTCCCGCCAGCCGGCCTCTCCCACCACCACGGGGCCGTCCATGGTCTCGTTGAGGAGGGCCAGGGAGTCCACCTTGCCGTCGGGGGTGAGGCTGTGGCCCAGGACCGAGGAGAGATAGGGCTGACCGGTGGCCTTGGTGGGGGCGGTGAGCAGGTTGTAGAAGAGGTACATGGCGTCCTGGCGCTTCATGGTCTCGTTCTGGCCGATGGCGATGCCCTCGTCCAGATCCAGGGTCTTATACATGGACATCTGGCCGGCGGGGAAGGAGCCGGAGAAGTCGGCGTTGGTGTAGCCCAGCAGCCGCAGGGCCATGACCACGCCCTCGGCCAGGGTGATGGTGTTGGCCGGGCGGAAGGTGCCGTCCAGGTAGCCGGTGACATAGCCGGCGGTGACGGCGGCCTCCACATAGGGGGCGGCCCAGTGGGCGGCGGGCACGTCGGGATAGGGGGAGACGTAGGTCACATCCCCCACGCTGACGGGGGAGGCGGCCATGAGCATCTTGACAAACTCCGCCCGGGTCACCGGGGCGCCCAGGTTCAGGTTCCCGGAGCCGTCCCCGGTCATGATGTCCAGGGCGGCCAGGGCCTGGGCCGCGTCGTCGCGGCTGGTGACGGCCAGGGCGGGAGAGGCCAGGGACAGGGTGAGCGCCGCCGCCAGGAAGGCGGAGAGGACTCGTTTCTTCATCTTTGTTCGCTCCTTTATCACGGATGGATCAGTCGTACCGGAGGGCGTCGATGGGGTTGAGCCGGGCGGCCTTGTTGGCGGGCAGGTAGCCGAAGAGGATGCCCACGCCCACCGATACGCCGAAGGACACGGCGATGCCCCCCAGGGTGGGGATGGCCACGAAGCCGTCGTTGCCGGTGCCCAGGGCAAAGGCGATCACATTGGTGAGCACGTTGGCCATGATGATGCCCAGGACGATGCCGATGACGCCGCCGATGGCGGAGGTGGTGCCGGCCTCGATGATGAACTGGCTGCGGATGTCCTTGCCCTTGGCGCCCAGGGATTTGCGGATGCCGATCTCCCGGGTGCGCTCGGTGACAGACACCAGCATGATGTTCATGATGCCGATGCCGCCCACCAGCAGGGAGATGGCGGCGATGAGAATGAGGATGAGCATGAGGGTGTTGAGCATGGAGTCCATGGCGTCCATCATTTCGGCGCTGGACATGATGTAGTAGACGTCGTCGGTCTGGAAGGTCTTGTAGAGCCGGCTTTCGATGATGCCCTTGGCCAGACTGGCGGTGTCCTTGTCGGCGCTGTTGAAGAGGTAGAGGTCCACCCAGCCGGTGCCGTTGAGCCGCATGGCGTTGCCATAGGGGATGAAGATCACGTCGTCGCCGCTGCCCTCGGTGCTGTCGGCGTATTCGGCCATGACGCCGATGATGGTGAAGGGAGTGCCGTTGACGGTGATGGTCTTGCCCAGGGCGTCGCCGCCGAAGGCATCCCGGGCCAGGTAGGAGCCCACCACGCACACGTTCTGGTAGCGGGCCACATCCACATAGCTCAAAAACCGGCCCTCTCCCAGCTTGGAGCCGCTGAGGACCTGGTTGCGCTGCTCGTCGTAGAAGAACTCGCTCACGCCGTAGATGCTGGTGCGCTTATACTCGTCGGAGCCGTGGCGGACCAGACCCTGGGTCATGACATAGGGGCTGACCCCCGCCAGATACTGGGGGTATTTGTCCACCAGCTCGTACATGTCGTCGGGCTCGATGGTGCGGGAGCTCATGCCGCCCCCCAGGCCCCAGATCTGCACCTGGATGAGGTTGGCCCCCAGCTGGTCGAACTGGGCGTTCATGTAGTTCTGCATGCCGTTGCCCAGACTGGTGATGATGATGACGGCGGCCACGCCGATGATGATACCCAGCATGGTGAGCAGGGCCCGCATCTTGCTGGTGAGCAGGGATTTGATGGCCAGGCGGAAGGATTGGGTAAAGCTCATGCCCTGGCCTCCTCTCTGTGGGAGGGGGTGTCGTCAAAGCCGACGATGCTGTCGGTGTCCTCCTCGGGCTGGACCACCGCCCGGGGGTCGTGGGCGTCGCCGTCGTAGATGATCCTGCCGTCCTGAAGGCGGACGATGCGCTTGGCCTTGACGGCGATGGAGTTGTCGTGGGTGATGAGGACCACGGTATCTCCCTCGGCGTTGAGCTTCTGGAGGAAGGCCAGGACCTCCCGGCCAGTGCGGGAGTCCAGAGCGCCGGTGGGTTCGTCGGCCAGGATGACTGAGGGGTCCCCCGCCAGGGCCCGTGCGATGGACACCCGCTGCTGCTGGCCGCCGGAGAGCTGGCTGGGCAGGTTCCTGCACTTGTCGGCCAGCCCCACCCGCTCCAGGGAGCGGATGGCCCGCTGATGCCGCTCCTCAGCGCCCACGCCGGCGTAGAGAAGGGGCAGCTCCACGTTTTCCTGCACGCTGAGCTTGGGGATGAGGTTGTACTGCTGGAAGATAAAGCCCAGCATCTTGTTGCGGATCTCGGCCTGCTGGTCGTCGTCCATGGTGGACACGTCCACGCCGCCCAGGTGGTAGGTCCCGGAGGTGGGCACATCCAGGCAGCCGATGATGTTCATGGCGGTGGATTTACCGGAGCCGGAGGAGCCCACGATGGCCACGAATTCCCCCTTGTCCACCGTCAGGCTCACGCCGTCCAGGGCGTGGATGCGCTCCTCGCCCATCTGGTAGATCTTGTAGACGTCATTGAATTCAATGAGGTGTTCCATGCCGTCACCCCATCATCGCGGCCATCATGTTGGAGCCGGTGGCCTGATAGAAGTAGACCACCTCGCCCTCCTCCAGGCCGGAGAGGATCTCGATATAGCTCTCGTCGCTGCGGCCCAGGGTGACCGTGCGGGTCTCCAGCTTGGAGGGGTCGGTCAGGTTGCCCTTGTCGTCCAGCGCGCCGGGGCCGGCCACCTGGACGGTGCTGGCGCCGTCGGCCCCGCGGCTCACGGCCTCCACGGGGACGCAGAGCACGCTGCCGGCGTCCTCCACGATGATCTTGGCGGAGACGTTCATGCCGGGCTTGAGCTCCTCCGGGGTGCCGTCCACCAGAACGGTGACGGGGTAGTTGGTGGAGCCGCTGGCAGTGGTGCCGTTGATGTTCACCTTGTCCACCACGCCGGAGAAGGTCTGGCCCTCCACGGCGTCGGCGGTGATCTCCACCTTCTGCCCCACCTGGATCTTGTTGATGTCCAGCTCGTTGACGCTGATGTCAAAGGTGAGGGCGGACATGTCGTAGATGACGGCGGGGTAGGCGATGCCGGTGGCGCTGGCAGTGGAGGTGTCCAGGGTATCCCCCACGTCGTAGTTCTTTTCGATGACGGTGCCGTCGATGGTGGAGGTGATGGAGTAGTCCTCCAGCCGGTCCTGGGCGTTTTTCAGGGTGAGCTCGGCGTTGCGGATCTGGATGGCGGCGCTCTCCAGCTGGGTCTCCATATCGGTCTCGTCAAAGCTGCCCATGACCTGGTCCTCCGCCACCCGGTCGCCCTCCTTCACCGTGAGGCTGGTGAGCTCGCCGGAGGTCCTGGCGACGACCTGCTTGCTCTCGCCGTAGGCAAAGACGCCGCTGGAGGCGCTGGAGAAGGCGTCCACAGTCGCGGCACCGCTGGAGGAATCGCTGAGGGCGCCGGGGTTGCGGACCACGATGGTCACGTCCCGGACCAGGGTGCCGCCGGGGCCCACGGAGTCGGTGGCGGCGATGGTGTCAATGACGCCGGGGAGGGTCTCCATGGTGCCGTCCACGGTGACGGAGGCGGCCTGGCCCACATAGAAGCCGGCGGCGTCGGCAGAATGGAAGGGGACCTTCAGCTTCATGTTGTCCCGGTCCAGGATGTCGGCGATGGGGGAGCCGGCGGAGACTATGTCCCCCTCGTCCACATAGAGCTTGGTGATGACGCCGGAGGCGGCGGCCTTTACGGTGGCATTCTTGTGGCTGTCCTCCTGGTTGTTGAGGAGCTGCCGGTAGCTCAGCTGGGCGGATTCCAGGGCCAGCTGGGCCTGCTGGATGGAGGTCTCCACGTCGGTGGAGTCGATGCGGAAGAGCAGATCGCCCTTATGTATCGTCTCGCCCTCCTCGAAGGGGGCCTCCAGCACCTCGCCCTTGACCAGGGTGGTGACCTTGTAGGAGTGGATGGGCTCGATGGCGCCGGTGCCCGACACCGAGACCACCAGCTCCTGCACGGTGGCGGGGCTGGGTAGATAGAGGCCGGAGGTCATGGGATTCCCGCCGCCGGCACAGGCCCGGAACAGGACCACGATCACCACGGCCAAAACCGCCAGGGTGATGACCGGCTTGAGCCATTTCCGCTTTTTTCGGGGCGCGGGCACCTTGGCCGGCTTGGTCGGCGCGGCGGTCTCCTGGACGGGGGCGCCGGGAGCGGGCTGCTTGAGATCAGTACTTTCCATATGTTTGACTCCTTTTCCATGGACTGTCCGCGGCCCTCCGTCACCGGAGCATGCCGCGCTTGAGGATGGTCAGATAGCTTTGATACTGGGTCCGGACGGGCTCCGGGTCTTCCGCGAGCACGCCTTCGCAGAGCAGCGGGAAGGTGACCGAAAAGAGGATGCGCAGACCGTCTGTCAGTGCGGCGTCCCCCTCCAGGGCCAGAACAGAACGGTCCAGATGGGGGATGATCCGGGGAAAGACCCGCTGGCCATAGCTCTGCGCCATGGCCATGGTGTGGGGCATGCCCACGTTTTTCCGCAGGATGGCGATGATCTCCTCCGCGTGACTCTCCCGGCAGTGGTCGTCACACCGCGCCCTGAGATGGTCAAAAAGGCGCTGGAAGGTCAAAAAGAGGTCCCCCTGCGCTTCCACCAGCAGGCGGCAGACGGTCTGAATGAAGGCGTCCACAAACTGGTCCACCAGGTGGTGGAAGAGATCGGACTTGTCTTCAAAGTACATGTAGAAGCTGCCCCGGGGGATACCGGCGGCGTGGATGATGCGGTTGATGGAGGCGTCCGGGTATGGGACCCTGGCGAACTCCTGCCTGGCGCAGCGTAGGAGGGTTTCCCGTTTGGCCGCCGGCAAACGGAAGAAGGTCTCGGTGGGCAAGGCTGCCCCTCCTTTCCATGTCCTGCCCGTATATGACAGGCTGTCGTCTATCATAGATGTCCGCCTGTCATCTGTCAATCCCCTGCGCGGTACTGTTTCAAATTCGTTTACAATTCCAGAATTCACCCCTCCCTCTTTCCCTTTGAGCATAGCACCAAAAGATATATGGAATGGAAAAGAAAAGATTAAAGTTTTCTTAAAGTCGGTTTTGTCCGTCTGCCGCCCGACGGCTTACCTATACTGTATATATTTGATATATACAGTATAGATGGAGCTGCTCCATCTGTCAAGAGGAAAGAAATTGAAGGGGGAAGGTATAAACTGGATGGGCCTGGGCCAAACTAGGTCCTGAAAGCTCCCAACGGGGCCCCGGGGGCTTTCCTGACGCTATTTTTTGGAGGTCTATGATGAAACGGAAACCGATCTTAGAGCGGGTCGGCGACTTTATGGAGGGCAGAGGATTCTACATAGTCCTCTCCCTGTGCGTCGCCGCCATAGGGATCTCGGGCTATTATCTCTTTTCCTCGTTGCAGCCGGAGGGGGCGGACGCCCCCGTATCCGTACCCACCCAGGTGGTGGTGACAGTCTCGCCCACAATGGAGGCCGTCAAGCCCCCCGTGACGGCGGCTCCTGTTCCTCCCCCCGCCGTGACGAAGCCCGCGCCGTCGCCCTCTGCGGAGCCGTCGGCTGAGCCGGCTCCGGCCCGGACGCCGGCGCCCAGTCCGTCCCCCGCCCAGGCGGCCAACTTCTTCGTCTGGCCCCTCCGGGGCCAGGTGGTGGCCGACTGGTCTCTGGAAGTGCTGGCCTATGACGAGACCATGGGGGACTGGCGGACTCACTCCGGTGTGGACATCTCCGCCCCCGTGGGGACGGAGGTGATGGCGGTGGCCGACGGCACGGTGGCCAGTGTGGAGCAGGACCCCCTGATGGGCACCACGGTGACCATTGCCCACGCCGACGGCCTGGAGAGCGTCTACGCCAATCTGGCCGAGGTCCCCGCCGTGGAGGCGGGGGATGGGGTGAAGGTAGGCGCGGTCATCGGTTCCACGGGCACCACCGCCGCCGCCGAGAGCGCCCGGCCCCCCCACCTCCACCTGGAGCTGCGGAAAAACGGGGAGAGCGTGGATCCCCTGAGCATCCTGCCGGAGCAGTCCTGAACCCAAATATAGAAGCCCCTCCCGGCCTTTGGCCGGGAGGGGCTTTCTGTGTCTTTGGGGACCGGTGGAGGACTTTGGGCATAGGATGGAGCGGTAATACGCCGTTCCGCCCGGTCCGCCGGGCATGGACCATAGGAGGAATCCATATCATGACCGTCACATGGAAGCGGCAGTTCGCCGTGCTCTGGCTGGGTCAGGCCGTATCCATCCTGACCAGCTCCATCTCCCAATACGCCCTCATCTGGGACCTGACCGCCCGGACCGGCTCGGCTGCCGTCCTCTCTCTGGCCGCCATGGCGGCCCTGCTGCCCCAGGGGGTCTTCTCCCTCTTCACCGGGGCGGTGGCCGACCGCTTCGACCGCAGGAAGATCATGGCCCTGGCCGACGGGGCCATCGGTCTGGTCTCTCTGGCCCTGGCGGCAGGGTGGCGTTTGGCCGGGGAACTGCCCATCTCCGCCATCCTGGCCGTTCTGGCCCTGCGGAGCGTGGGTTCCGCCTTCCACGCCCCCTGTCTCCAGGCGGTGACCCCACTCCTCGTTCCCAGGGAGCGCCTCTCCCAGTGCGCCGGCTGGTCCCAGGGAGTCCAGACCCTCTCCCTGCTCCTGAGCCCCGCCCTGGCCGCCCTTCTCTACGCCGCCGTGCCCCTCCCCCTCATCATCGCGCTGGACGCCTTGGGGGCCGCCTTTGCCATCGGCTTTCTCCTCCTGGCCCGGCTCCCGGCGCTGCGGACCGGGCGGGAGGGTCCCTTCCGGCTTTTGGACGACTGCCGGGCGGGCTGCGCCCTGCTGCGCAGCCAGGGCTGGCTTTGGCAGCTGTGCCTGATCTGCGGCATCTTCTCGGTGGCGGTGGTGCCGGTGTCCTCCCTCTTCCCCCTCATGTGCATGAACTACTTCGGGGGAACGGCGGTGTCGGCCTCAGTGGTAGAGACGGCCTACTCCCTGGGCATGCTGGCGGGCTCCCTGCTGCTGGGGCTGTGGGGCGGCACCCGGAACAAAATGACCGCCATGACCGCCGCCCTTTTCGCCATGGGGGGTTGCCTGCTGGCGGTGGGGGGCCTGAGCCCGGCGGCCTTTCTGGCCTTCACCGGGCTGGCCCTGGGCATGGGGCTGGCCTCCCCCTTCTTCAACAGCATGTTTACCGCCCTCATCCAGGAGAAGGTGGCGGGGGATTACCTGGGCCGGGTGCTGGGACTTACCTCCGCCGTCATGACCCTGGCCGGCCCTGTGGGTCTGGCCGCCACCGCCCTTTTCGCCGAGCGGGTGGGGCTGGTCCGGTGGTTTGTCCTCGCCGGGGGCCTCACTGCCCTGTGCGGCGTTCTCTGTCTTGTCCTGCCGGCGGTCCGCCGCTGTGACGGGGAGAAGGAAAGGGTCTGCCCCGAGGGCTGACGCCCCCGAGGCAGACCTCAGGGCTGGAAGGGGTAGAAGTCCAGCTCGCTCAGGTCCAGCGCCGCTGTGCGGACCTGACGCTCCTCCCGGTCCGGGAACCGGCGGGAGGTGGCCACAGTGTTGGTCTCCGGGTCGTAGACGGACCAGTCCGGGCCGCCGATGGGCGCGCCGTCAGAGGCGCGGTAGGCGCTGGCGTGGGCCTCCTGGATGCCGTCCTCTGTCCGGCGGTAGACGATGACGTCGTCCACGCCGTCGGCCAGATAGGTGACGTTGCACACCAGCTCCCCGACCCCATCTCCGTCCAGGTCCACGGGGTGCTCCTCCGGAGCGAACCCGAAGCTGAGGGCCAGGGGCGTGCCGTCGCCGTCATAGTAGGTGCGGGTGTATCCGCCGGGGACCCGGTCCTCCAGATAGAAGCCGTCGGTCCCCAGGATGTCGGTGAAGGGGGCAAGGAAGGGCTCTGCGGGGTTGTCCAGGGCGGTGACCGGGTGAGGGCCCTCCTGCCCGTCGACGATCAGCCAGGTCTGTTCCCCCAGGGTCAGCAGGCCAGCCCGGCCCCAGCCGCCCTCCGCCTGCCACTCTGGTTCCGGCTCATTGGTGGGCAGGGGGGAGGTCTCCGGCGGGGGAGACTCCGGGGCGGCGGGCCCGCAGGCCACCATGGAGCCCAGGGAGACCACGCACAGGAGGGTGAGCAGGGCGGGGAGGGTCCCCCGCCGCCGGGGGGTGGTCAGCAGGTCCTGGAGCCGGACCTTTATAAGGCGCGGCTTGCTGTGAAATTCGGTGGAAAACCAGGTATGAGGGCAGTTCATAGGCAGCTCCTTTTAAGTCTGGGAAAGGCCGGCCTCCCACTGGGCCAGCAACAGGTTCCGATGTGCGGTAAAGAGGTCGCTTCCGGGGGTCCCCGCATCGCCGGGGAGCCGCCCCAGGCAGACAAGGGAGCCCTCTCGCTCCAGAAAGACCAGATAGGGGGCGGCGGAGGGGCGGCAGGTGAGACCGTCAGTGGTGAGAGCGTCGGGCAGGGCGTCGCCCGGGTCCTGGGACAAGGTGTAGGCGGGATAGAAGCGGTAGATCTGGAAGCGGTCCCCGGCCTCCCCCTCCTGGTCGGTATAGCGGTTGACCCGCTCCACACGGGCCTCTGACAGGGCCGCATCCAGGTCCAGCGCGTTCCAGAGGAGCATGGTGTGCAGCCACAGCCCCCCGGTCAGGGTGTCGGCGGTGAGAGAGACCACCGGCTCGCCATAGTCCTCCAGCTTCCAGGCGTCCCCTTCGCGGACCAGGGTGAAGTGCTCCAGCGGGGCGTCGTAATAGTTGCCCAGGCCCACCAGGGCGAAGTCCATCCGGTCCTCCGTCCGGGACAGGAGGGCAAGGCTGTCAAAGCAGTAGGTCTCCGGGGGCAGGAAGGCGCCGCCGTCCATGTAGCCGTCCTCCAGCCACCAGAGTTCGCCGTCCAGGTCCCGGAGCCAGGGGTCGCCGTCCGGGTCCAGGTAGGCGTCCATGCGGTGCTCGTCGGCGAAGACAGCGTCCACGGCGGCGCGGACCTCTGCCACCGAGCCATACTTGGGGAAGGGATACCAGGCCCGGCCCTGGTCGTCATAGCGGGGGTCCCCCTGGGCCTGGGCCGCCGCCGTGTAGCCCAGACAGTCGCACAGCACGGCGTAGGCCGCGTCCATCCGCGTTCGGAGCAGGGCGGCGAAGTCCGCCCGCTCCTCCGGCGCAAGGGGAAGGGGAACGCCGGCCCCCAGATCCTGCTGCCAGAGGGTCTCCAGCTCCACCGCCTCAAAGCGGGAGGGCGGAGGGGTCTGCGTGGTCGGGGCATCGGGCCTGCAGGCCACCATGGAACCCAGGGTGGCCACGCACAGGAGGGTGAGCAGGGCGGGGAGGGTCCCCCGCCGCCGGGGGGCGGTCAGCAGGTCCTGGAGCCGGGCTCTGACCAGACGTGTTCCGCCCCGCAATTCGGTGGAAAACCAGGTGTGGGGACAGCGGTCCATATCAGCCCTCCTCTCCGGTCAGGGACCAGGTCTGTCCGTCGAAGAGATAGGACAAGCCCTCGCCCTGATAGGTGAAGTCCACCCGGTCCTGCGTCACAGAGACGAGTGTAAAGTCCGCCGGATCGGGGCTTTCCGCAAGGGAGCGGGAGGTATAGAGCAGGCCGGGCAGCAGCTGGGTCCAGGCGTCCGCCGTGAGGGCAAAGCCCTGGGACGCCGCCCCGTCGGCGATGGCCTGGGCGGTGCGGGGGAGAAGGGCACTCCCCTCCAGGTCGCTCAGCGGGACGATGGCGATAGGGGTATAGTGCCACAGGTCGTCCCGGAGGGCCAGGAGTACAGGCTGACCCATGGAGTAGAAGCCGGTGAGCCATCCCCCACTGTCAGCGGACATGGCTCCGGGGAGGGGCACAGCGGCGGGGTCTTGGGCCTTTAGCCGGTAGTCGAAGCGCCAGGCATCCAGCACGTAGCCGTCAGCCAGGGTGCGCACCAGTCCGCCCAGGGTGTCCCCGGTGCCGCCGGCCACCTCCAGCTCGGTGAGGGCCCGGTCGGTGATGGTAACGCCGGGGGTCTCCTCCAGCTGAGCGGTCATTCGCCCCATCTCGGCCTCCACGGCGGCCACCAGGGCGGGGGGCTTGCCGTCGGCGGCGGTGGGGGGAGCATAGGGGGCATCCAGCCGGTAGTATTTCGTAAAGGTCCAGCCGCTGTCCTGGGGAGAGGACCGCTGGACCTGGAAGGTCCAGGTGCAGGGCTGGCCGTGGTCGGTGCCCTCCAGGGTGAAGGTATAGCGGGTATCGCTTGCCTCGGTGACAGCCAGGGTACTCACGCCGGCAGTGTAGTCCCAGTCCAGCAGCTCCGCCGCGTCGGAGCGGACCCACAGCCTGCCCTCCCGCTCCAGGAAGATGGAGTCAGGGACGTAGACGTAGGTCTGGAAGAGCGCGGTGGCAGTCTCCCGGCCAAACCGGTGGAGCAGGCCGCCGAAGACCTGGTCGTCCACCCGGAGCCGCTGGTCCCACTGCTCATACCCGGCCAGCCGGAGACGGGTCACCCCGCTGTCGTCCACCCATGGCTCTCCTTCGGTGGTGGCGGCGGCGATGAGGGGGGCGAAGGCGGCGTCGGCCTCCTGGAGGAGGGTCCGGCAGAGGAGCTTTTGGCCGGCGGCCACCAGAGACTGGTCGGAGTGGGCCAGCAGGGCGTCCACGGCCGCCTGGGCCGCCGTGGTGTCCACATAGCTGGCGGTGGCCAGGGGGACGTAGTCCTCCTCAACGTGCTGGAAGAGAAATAGGGTGGTCCAACCGTCAAAGAGGTAACCGTTCTCGTCGATGGACATGCCCCCGGCCAGGGTGGTGGTGTCCGGGTCAAAGTCCCTGGTGCCCAGCTGGGCCTGGTAGAGCTCCAGGGTGCCCTCCTTCAGAATGTGATCGTAGGACCCGGCGGAGGACAAAAACTGGTACACGCCGTCCTCCCCCGCCCTGTCCCTGACGTAGTCAGAGACGGAGGTGGGGATGACCTCGGCGGTGGCGGCAGGCTCCTTCGGACCGGGAGCCGGGGCGTCGGGCCCACAGGCCACCATGGAGCCCAGGGTGGCCACGCACAGGAGGGTGAGGAGGGCGGGGAGGGTCCCCCGCCGCCGGGGGGCGGTCAGCAGGTCCTGGAGCCGGGCTCTGACCAGGCGTGTTCCGCTCCGCAATTCGGTGGAAAACCAGGTGTGGGGGGCTTTCATGACGGACACTCCTTTCGACCTTAGTAGAGGGTGAAAACGGCCCCGGAGGTGATCCAGGTCAGGATATCTAGATAATCGGGGTAGAACCGGGAGCTTGGATACCAGGCGGCGTCAGTGACCGGAAGATAATACCAGCCGTTGCCACCGGGGATGCCGGGAACGTCGCCCCGGCCCAGCATATTGATCTCCCGGCCCTCCGGCAGGGAGGTTGATGGGTCCTCCGGCCCGGCCAGCACCTCCACCAGACAGCCGGAGCCGGGCAGGATCTCCTCCGGCTCCACGCCGCCCCGCCGGGAGACGAAGTTTTCATAGGAAAGACGGTGGTAGACGGCTACGCCTCCTTTGGTGGGGCGGAAGAGAAGGGAGGAGGTGCCATAAGGGTCGCTGTCAGGCAGCGCCCAGGTGAAGTGGAGGGCGTCGCTGGTGAAGACGCCCGCTTCCGGGTCGAAGTAATTTCCCTCTGTGACCGTGGGGAGGTAGCGGCCCCAGGTGGGCTCGTCCATCTGGCGGAAATAGTCCTCGGCCAGGCGGGTGAGGGCGGCTTCGTTTTCCACGTCCCCTGTGGAAAAACGGCCCAGATAGGTATATTGGTCCGTGGCATGGAAATAGACCGCATAGGGGGTGGGGTCGGTCCAGCCGGGCCGACCGGGCAGGGTAAGGGGGCAGTGATAGGCGGCCACACCGTCGAAGCCCCGGCCCTCTGAACGCTCAGGCGCATAGTAGAGGGCGGCGGACAGGGTCATGTCGCCGTAGGTGTAGTCCGCCCCACCCGCCTGGGCCAGGGCATATTGGTCCAGCTCGGGATAGAAGCGCCCGGCGGGATCGGAGAAGGCATCCGGGAAGCGGAAGGTGCCGGGCACATAGGCCAGCAGGCCGCCCAGCGAGAAGCTCACATTGTATACCTGGCGGCTCTCCTGGTCCTGATACCAGTCGTCCAGCACCATCCAGCCGCTGCCGGTCCGCTGTGCCGCCCGGAAGCCCCACACGGGATCGAACGCCTCGGTGAGACAGTCCCCCAAGTAGAAGAAGGTGAGGTCCCCCTCCGGGCCCAGGGCGTTGTACTGCTCCAACAGGGCGGGGAGGGTTTCCAGAAATGCTTGGGCCCCCTCGGGCAGGTCGGGCTCCACCAGGGAGATGGTGGGGTGGAAGGTATCGGTGGGGCGGAGGCGCACCGCGCCAGCGGACAGGTCGGCGCTGACCTCGGCCACGGTCTCCTCCCCCTGGAAGAGGTCGAAGGACCAGAATTCCGTGTCGTTGGAGGTCACGGAGAAGGGCTCGGAGAGGGTGAGGCTCCCCTCCTCCAGCCCCAGGGCGGCGGGGGCCAGGCGGAGGACGGTCTCGGCGATCTCATCCTCCACCAGCACGGGGACGGTGGACTCCTCCGCCGGAGCGGTGTGGCAGGCCACCAGGGTCCCGGCACAGAGGGCCAGCACCGCCGCCGCGGCGGCCAGGGCCCGGCCCTTCTTCGGGGCAGGCCGCAGC
>NZ_JAPFEA010000098.1 GCF_026169115.1 Intestinimonas sp.
ACCAGGGAGTGGGTACCGCCCACGGGCGGTCGGTTGTAGCCAGAGGTCCGCTACGTCTCTGCCGTACCGGCTGGGGGCTGGGTGCCGCCTATGGGCGGCTGGCTGGGGCCGGAGGCCCGCTGTATTCCTGCCGTACCGACTGGGGGCTGGGTGCCGCCCACAGGGGGACGGCCGGGGCCGGGAGCCTGCCGCGTCTCTGCCGTACCGACCGGAGGCTGGGTGCTGCCAGAAGACCGGCCAGTACTGAAAATATGTTGTGTCCTTGCTGTATCAGCCGCAGGCGGTATATCCCTTCTATAACTGGAATCCGGCTCTTTTCCTGCCCCATACTCTCTTTTCCCTGGTGCAGACACGCCTGGAGGAACTGAAATTTTAGGTGTGCCGTTTTGACGTATCGGAGGCCGCTGCGGATGGTCCTGAGCGGCTTGCTGGGATGATTGCCAATCTGATGTAATACGGAATACCTCTTTTCCAGTTTTCCGCTGGGAGTGTGAAAAAGTATCTGGCGTATCAGCGGCCTGCCTGGTGTGTACCGCGGACTGACGCTGGGAAGGTCCTGCCTGAGTGGCCGCCTTAGCCACTTCTGGCTCCTGCCCTATAAGTACCGCATTTATCCTGAAACGCTGGCCGGCACCAGTTCCACCGCTTCTCTGCTCAGGAGGAACAGATGTGTGCCGGGTTGGCTTTGCGTCCGGCGGGCGACCTGGGCCTCCAGACTTGGGCTGATCTTTGCGCGTTGAACGCGGCTCCGCCTGTGTTTCGGAAGAAGCAGACTGCGGTGTGCTTGTGCTTGCTGCATATGTAGACCGTTCGTTCTCCCGGTGCCTTCCAGGCTGACTGCGGCTCTGGCCGCCCTGACCCGGCCCACCGCCGGGCGGTGTGGGGCCCCCGCCCCCGGATGACGGCGGCGGAGGTGGCGGGGAGCTGGGGTTGCCCGCGGTGTGGCCGCCACGTGGCTTTGCACCGCCGTTTCCCTTTGACGCAGCCGAAGCGGAGCGAGTTATAGCCGATCCGAGCCCGCGAATGGCCGCAAAGGCCACCATACCTGGTAAGCCGCGCCCTAACCCATCCCCGGTGATTGCAGGATTTAGGCCGATCCGAGCCACAATACTGTCTATTTTTCGGGCTACTCTTGCAATGCCGACAATCAGAAGCATCCAGGACAACACACCCAAACCAGAGGGCACATAGCCCATTGCAGAAATCAGCAGCTTCAAAAAGATGATGTTCATAACCATCATCAGGCACATTGAAGCGAACGTCCGGCACCAGCCCTTGAAGATGTCCTCTGTGCTCTTTGAGCCACCCAGCCCAAATGCAAGCGGCGCCATCAGGACCAGAACGGCGGTCACAACATACCGTTCCGCCACTTCAAAGCACAGCTTCACAAACTGCCACATAACTACAAAGCCTACAATGATAATCAGCAGCCAGGACGCCCCAATATTAAAATTGCTCTCTTCCGGAATGTTTATGGTGACACTACTTGGTATCTGGAGCATTTGTATGATTTGCGCGGAAATATTCAGCCCGATCTCACAGATTTGCTGGCTTACCAAAAGAAGAAAGGCGAACACAAAGGTGCGGGTAAATAGGAGCTTGGGATCTTCTCCCTCAAAACCAAGGCCGGAGATCATGGACCGAACGGCTTGGAATACAAGATTCCCCATTAGGAGCGCCCAGCCGGCGGCAATCAGAATGGAAAGAATGTCCTTCGCAACAGGAGCTACCTGAAAAAAATAATCCAGGTCCATACTGAACACAGTCAGTAGGGAATTTGCAATGTACTGCACCATTTCCAAACATAGGCTGTAGATCCATTGCATAAACCCTTTGAAGATATTTTCAAGGATGGTAAATCCCCCCCCTTCGGGGGACTCCCATTCGGTACGAGCCTCCTTCCAAACGCAAATCCCCCGTTATTGGTTTATCAAGATTTACAATTCAAGTGCAACACATGGAGATAGGTAAAAAAGGAGTGACTCATAGGCGGTGATGCCCTAAAATGGTGTTTGTGGACAGCCAAGAAAGGGGCAGCATCCTATGAGTCACTACAAACACCTTACCATA
>NZ_JAPFEA010000079.1 GCF_026169115.1 Intestinimonas sp.
GGTCTTCCCCATGTTCCGGGACGTGAAGGACGGCGGCACCTTCCTCATCAACTGCCAGTGCAGCGATGAGGAGATCAACAAGCACATGCCCGCCGTGGCCAAGCGCTACATTGCCGAGCACAACATCCAGGTCTACACCATCGACGCCATCGACCTGGCCGCCAAGATCGGCATGGGCAAGCGCACCAACACCATCCTCCAGTCCGCTTTCTTCAAGCTGGCCAAGGTGATGCCCGAGGCCGAGGCCATCGGCTACATGAAGGACGCCGCCACCCACTCCTACCTGAAGAAGGGCCAGGACGTGGTGGATATGAACCACAAGGCCATCGACATGGGCGCCACCGCCTTCAAGAAGTTCAACGTGCCCGCCGACTGGGCCAACGCCGTGGACGAGAAGAAGGACGAGCAGCTGGAGGGCCGCGCCGCCACCGTGAAGATGGTCCGGGACATCATGGAGCCCGTGGGCCGCATGGACGGCGACAGCCTGCCTGTCTCCGCCTTCGCCGAGGGCCATGCCGACGGTACCTTCGAGCAGGGCGCCGCCGCCTATGAAAAGCGCGGCGTGGCCGTCAACGTGCCTGTGTGGGACGCCACCAAGTGCATCCAGTGCAACCAGTGTTCCTACGTCTGCCCCCACGCCACCATCCGTCCCTACGCTCTGACCGAGGAGGAGGCCAAGAACGCCCCCGCCAACGCCAAGATCGTGGACGTGAAGGCCGGCAAGGGCAAGGGCGTCTACAAGTTCGCCCTGGCCGTGAGCCCCCTGGACTGCATGGGCTGCGGCGTCTGCGTGGGCGTCTGCCCCGTGAATGCCCTGGAGATGGTGCCCCAGGAGTCCCAGGCTGCCGAGCAGGCCGTCTTCGACTACATGGTGGCCAAGGTCTCCGACAAGGCCGACATGGCCGACACCACCACCGTCAAGGGCAGCCAGTTCAACCAGCCCCTGCTGGAGTTCTCCGGCTCCTGCGCCGGCTGCGCCGAGACCAGCTATGCCCGCCTGATTACTCAGGTCTGCGGCGACCGGATGTATATCTCCAACGCCACCGGCTGTTCCTCCATCTGGGGCGGCCCCGCTGCGACCTCTCCCTACACCGTCAATAAGGCCGGCCACGGTCCCGCCTGGGCCAACTCCCTCTTCGAGGACAACGCCGAGCACGGCCTTGGCTTCTTCTACGGCCAGAAGGCCCTCCGCGACCGTCTCATCGGCATGCTGACCGAGTGGAGCAAGGATGAGCGCGCCCCCAAGGCGGAGATCGAGAAGTTCCTGGAGACCAAGGACGACGGCGCTGCCAATGCCGAGCCCGCCAGGGCGCTGCTGGCCGCTGCCGAGAAGGCTGCCGCCGAGGGCTGCCCCTACGCCAAGGAGATCCTGGAGCACAAGGAGTTCCTGGCCAAGAAGTCCATCTGGATCTTCGGCGGCGACGGCTGGGCCTACGACATCGGCTACGGCGGCCTGGATCACGTCCTGGCCTCCGGTGAGGATGTCAACGTCTTCGTCTTCGACACCGAGGTGTACTCCAACACCGGCGGACAGGCCTCCAAGGCCACCAACGTGGGCGCTGTGGCCCAGTTCGCGGCTGCCGGCAAGACCATGCCCAAGAAGTCCCTGGCCGAGATCGCCATGCAGTACGGCTATGTGTACGTGGCCCAGGTGGCCATGGGCGCCAACCCCGCCCAGACCCTGAAGGCCATCAACGAGGCCGAGAGCTATCACGGCCCCTCCCTCATCATCGGCTACGCCCCCTGTGAGATGCACTCCATCAAGGGCGGCATGACCAACTGCCAGAGCGAGATGAAGAAGGCCGTCGAGTGCGGCTACTGGAACCTGTTCCGGTTCAACCCCGCTCTGAAGGCCGAGGGCAAGAGCCCCTTCACCCTGGACTCCAAGGCCCCCGCCGGCGGCTATCAGGAGTTCCTGATGAACGAGGCCCGCTACTCCGCTCTGACCCGCGCCTTCCCCGACCGCGCCGAGAAGCTCTTCCAGGAGAACGAGGCGCTGGCCAAGGCCCGCTACGAGCACCTGCTCAAGCTCCAGGAGCTCTACGCCTGAGTTTCGCCGCGTGATTCCCTGACATAAGCACAACGCCCGCCCTTCCATTACAGAAGGGCGGGCGTTTTTTGATGCTGTCGACTTTGTCGACAGCATCTCTCGCGCGTGCTTGCACGCGCTCGAAGGAGTTACAGCCTGCTGCGTCGCACTCACTGCGTTCGCACGCTTGCAGGCTGAGCAGTGTTTTTTCCAAGGCACATGTCCTCGGAAAAAACAGATTTTTATTTTGTTCCGTCGTCTGCGGACGACGGAACTCTGCGAGGCTCCTATATAAGATCTGGCGTATATCTACTTTGTTAGCGGCGCTTTTTGTCTATGTCAGCGCAGACCTATGTCCGGGCCAGAGCCGTGCCGGGGGCGGCCCCGTCGGTCTGAAATTCGGTCATGTCGTCCCAGTACCGCTTGGGCATGTGGGTCATGCGGCACCGGGGGTTTTCCCGCTCCCGGATGGCAATGGTGTCGTAAAACCGCCGCCACAGCTGTCGATAGGCCAGCTCCTCCTGACTCGGGTCGGCCAGCTGGAGGTCCTCCATGGGGAGGATGGCCCATTGCCGGGGCTGGTAGAGAAGGGCTTCCCTGTGGGTGCGGTCATAGAG
Source organism: Intestinimonas sp. (assembly GCF_026169115.1). GTDB lineage: Bacteria > Bacillota > Clostridia > Oscillospirales > Oscillospiraceae > Intestinimonas. The sequence goes on from NZ_JAPFEA010000079.1 coordinate 2,647, forward strand.
CAGAAGACGCTCCCGGGGGAACCGGGCGCAGAAGTGGGGGCGCAGCAGGGGGAGGACCCGGTTTTTGGGGCTGATCTGCCCGCAGAGGATACCCCCCTGGTCAGAGAAGCGGACAAAGCCCTGAAAGAGGTGGGCCTCCTTCCACAGGTGGAGGAGGGCGGTGTGGAGGGGAGCCACCCGGGGATCGGTGAGGTCCCGGATCACGGCGGGACCCGCCCGGTAGGCCAGGCGGATGAAATCATAGAGCCGCCGTTCCTTCTCCGGGGCGCAGGTGAGAAAGCCGTGGCGGACCCACCGCTGGACCTCTGGGGAGATTCTGCGGCTCAGGGAGCGGTAGACCCGCTCCGCCTTCTCCCGATCGGTCTCCACTGCCCGCTCCGGCCACAGGGCGGTCCGGGGGTCGTCAAAGAGGGAGAAACAGGCTGGCTCCTCCGCTCTGGCGTAGCTTTCAAAGACACAGGTGAGAAAGCCGGCAAAGCTGCCGTCGTAGAGGTAGAGAAACTGGACAGGCTGGGACATGGGGTCCTCCTTTCAGATGGCGGGTGGGAAGAGGGAGAGCTGACCCGGCAGCGCCCCGGCGCTTTGGCCGGGGAGGGGGTCGGCCAGGCGGAAAAAGAGGTCCTCTGGCCGGAGTCGGGCGGCGCCGGGGGCGCACCGCCCGGAGCAGGTGAGGAAGTACCGGGCCCGTTTGAGGACCACCCCCAAGGTCTTGAGCCCCTCGAAGGTGAGGGGTCCCGCCCGACGGGCGGCCAGGATGCGCCGGGCGGAGGTCACCCCCAGGCCGGGCACCCGAAGCAGGGCCTCGTAGTCGGCCCGGTTCACCTCCACGGGGAAGAATTCCGGGTGGCGGAGGGCCCAGCCGCATTTAGGGTCCAGCCGGGGGTCGAAGTGGGGGTGGTCCTCGTCCAGCAGCTCCCCGGCGTCGAAGTGGTAGAAGCGCAGCAGCCAGTCGGCCTGGTAGAGCCGGTGCTCCCGGAGGAGGGGCGGGCGGAACCCCTGCCGGGCGGGGAGGAGGTTGCTGTCGGATACCGGCATGTAGGCCGAGTAGAAGACCCGCTTGAGCTGGTAGCGCCGATAGAGCCCCTGACTCAGCCGCAGGATCTGAAGGTCGGTCTCCGGGGTGGCCCCCACGATCATCTGGGTGGACTGGCCCGCCGGGGCAAAGCGGGGGGCGTGGCGGTACCGGACCAGCTCCTGCCGGGAGCGGGCGACGCCGTCCCGGATCTGCTCCATGGGCCCTAAAATGGACGCCCGGGTCTTGTCCGGGGCCAGGAGGGCCAGGCTGCGCTGGCTGGGCAGCTCGATGTTGACGCTCAGCCGGTCACACAGCAGGCCCAGCCGGTGGGTGAGGAGGGGGTCGGCCCCGGGGATGGCCTTGGCGTGGATGTAGCCGCCGAAGCCGCAGCCCTCCCGGAGAAGGGTGAGTACAGCGATCATCTGCTCGGTGGTGTAGTCCGGGTCACGGAGGACGGCGGAGGAGAGGAAGAGCCCCTCGATGTAGTTGCGGCGGTAAAAGCCCATGGTGAGCTCGCACAGCTCCCTGGGGGTAAAGGCGGCCCGGGGCACGTCGTTGGAACGGCGGTTGACGCAGTAGGCGCAGTCGTACCGGCAGCGGTTGGTCATGAGGACCTTCAAGAGGGAGATGCACCGGCCATCGGCGGAAAAGGAGTGGCAGCACCCCGCCGGGAGGGCGGAGCCCATGCCGCCCCGCCCGGCGCGGCCCACGCCGCTGGAGGTGCAGGCGGCGTCGTACTTGGCGGCGTCGGCCAGAATGGTCAGCTTGTCCAGGAGCTCCATGGTCGTCCCTCCGAAATCGAACATTTGTACTATTATGATAGCACCGGGACGGGCCGACGTCAACCGGAAAGAAGCCCCAGGGGCGAAGAAAAAGTCCAGGCTTTGGGACCGCGCTTGCAGTAGAGAACGGCAGAGGGTATAATGGGGACGCGAGCGTCTGATTTCCAGGCGGAGCCGGGAAAGGTAGGGGGACATGGACAGGCAGTATGACCGACTGAAGAGAAAGCTGCTGCTGATGGCGGCGGCGGGGGCGCTGGGCGCCCTGGCGGCAACGGTGGTCCTGTGGCAGGTGGCCGACTGCCTCTGGGGACAGGCCATGGCCCAGGGGGTGGAAATGTTGTGCCGCGGCCTTTTCGGCATGGAGGAGGCCGCCGCCCAGGGGGTGTACCGACGCCTGTTCCGGGAGGGCTGGCTTTACTGGGTGGCCGGCCTGGCGGTGGTCTATCTGCTGGGGGCCTTCTACATGGTCCTGGGCCGCTTCACCCGGTGGCTGGACCGGATCGGCGGTGCCGTCCACCAGGTGGTGGACGAGACGGGGGAGCCGGTCACCCTGCCCAGGGAGCTCGCCCCACTGGAGCGGGACCTGCGGTCTCTCCAATCCAGTCTGGCCGACGGACGGGCCCAGGCCAGGGAGGCGGAGCAGCGCCGGCAGGATCTGGTGGCCTTTCTGGCCCACGATCTGAGGACCCCGCTCACCTCGGTGCTGGGGTATCTGAACCTCCTCCGGGACGACCCCGGTCTCACGGAGGAACAGCGGGCCAAGTACACCGCCATTGCCCTGGATAAGGCCAACCGGCTGGGGGAGCTCATCGGTGAGTTTTTCGACATCACCAAGATGGACTTTGCCGCCCTGGGGGAGCGGCGGGAGACCATTCAGCTCTCGCTGCTGCTGGAACAGCTCTCCGATGAATTTTATCCTGCCTTTGCCGAAAAGGACCTCACCTGCCGGTGCGACATTGCCCAGCGCCTGACGGTGCGGGGAGACGCCGACAAGCTGGCCCGGGTCTTCGACAATGTGCTCCGCAACGCGGTGAGTTACAGCGCCCCTGGGGGAGAGGTGGAGATCCAGGCGGCGGAGCGGGCGGGCTGGGCCGAGATCGCCATTCGGAACCAGGGGCTGGAGATCCCGGAACAGGAGCTCACCAATATTTTTCAGAAGTTTTACCGCCTGGACCAGGCCCGGTCCACCCGCACCGGCGGGGCGGGGCTGGGGCTGGCCATCGCCCGGGAGATCGTGGAGCGCCACGGCGGGACCATCCGGGCGGAGAGCGACGGGAGACGGACCAGCTTTGTGATCCGGATCCCCCTGGCGGAGGAGGGAGAGAAGTGACCATGGAGCAGAGAAATGAGGCCAGGGCCTGGCTGGAGCGGGACACGGTCCTCCACGCCAACATGCTGGAGGTCCTCCGGCGTGGCAGCGCCGAGGCCCTGACCGTGGAGGAGGGGGGCGTCCTCCTCTATGACACGGGCTGCGGCGCCTGGATGCTGGCGGCGGAGCCGGCGGCGGCGGGATCCCTCCTGGACCGGCTGCCGGCGGGGTGCGATCTCTTTGTGGGCCACGACATGGCCTGGTTTGATCTGGCCAGAGAGCGATTGGGTCTGCCGGAGGTGGAGGTTTGTTATTCATCGGCCTATCTGGCCGGAGAGCCCCTGCCCATCCCTGACTTTGGCGGGGAGCTGCGGCTTCTGGACCGGTCCTGGACGGCCTGGCTGTGTGCCCATTACAGCCATGACTTTGGGGGCGCGGCCTACATGGAGCGGGCGGTGGACCGGGGCATGGTAGGCGCTTTTGTGGAGGGAGAGCCCGCCGGCTTTGTGGGTTTCCACGACGAGGGGAGCATAGGCATGCTGGAGGTGCTGCCCGCCTACCGCCGCCGGGGCCTGGGGGAGATCCTCCAGCAGGCGGCCATCAACCTGGCCCTGGAGCGGGGACAGATCCCCTTCGGCCAGGTCATCGACGGCAACACCGCCTCCCTGGGACTCCAGCGGAAGCTGGGCATGGCGGTCTCCCAAAGCAGACTGTTCTGGCTCATAGGGTGACCTGGACACAAAACCGCCCCTTCCGGCGCTGCTGCGCCGGAAGGGGCGGTTTTTGCATTGCTTTTCCAGGGACAGGGCGGGGACCTTACGCGAAGTAGGCCGCGCCGCTTTCAAAGATGGGCTGGAACTTGTCGCCGGGGATGTTCTTGGCCAGGTGCTCGCCCCGGCGCTCGGAGTGGCCCATCTTGCCAAAGACCCGTCCGTCGGGGGAGAAGATGCCCTCAATGGCGCAGACCGAGCCGTTGGGGTTGGCAGAGATGTCCATGGAGGGGGCACCGGAGAGGTCCACATACTGAGTGGCCACCTGACCATTGGCGATGAGCCGGTCCAGCAGGGGCTGGGGGGCCACGAACTTGCCCTCGCCGTGGGAGATGGGGATGGCATGGAGGTCGCCCACCTGGCTCCGCAGCATCCAGGGGGAGTTCACGCTGGCCACCCGGGTGGTGACATACCGGCTCTGGTGGCGGCCAATGTCGTTGTAAGTAAGGGTGGCGCAGGTGTCATCCATGGCGGGACGGATCTCGCCGTAGGGCACCAGACCCAGCTTGACCAGGGCCTGGAAGCCGTTACAGATGCCCAGCATCAGGCCGTCCCGGTTCTTGAGCAGGTCGTGGACGGCGTCGGTGAGCCGGGGGTTGCGGAAGAAGGAGCAGATAAACTTGGCCGAGCCGTCGGGCTCGTCGCCGCCGGAGAAGCCGCCGGGGAGAACGATCATCTGGGCGGACTGGATGGCCTGTTCCAGGGCCTGGGCCGACTGGGCCAGGAGGTCGGCGCTCAGGTTGCGGACCACCACAATCTCCGGGTCGATGCCGGCCCGGAGGCAGGCGCTGGCGGTGTCATACTCGCAGTTGGTGCCGGGGAAGACGGGGATGACTGCCTTGGGACGGGCCGTCTTGTGGCGGCAAACCGCGGGGGAGCGCCCCTCATAGCTGAGGGTGGGCACGTCGCCGGAGGCCGGGGTGCGGGTGGGATAGACCCCCTCCAGCACCCCCTCGGAGACGGAGAGCAGCTCGTCGATGGGGACGGTGTCATTGGGCAGGGAGACAATGGGCTCGCTGGCGGTGTAGCCCAGCAGCCGGGCCCCGGGAACGGGGCAGTCGCACTCGGCCACGATGGCGCCGGGGGTGGTGATCCAGAAGGGATCGCCCTCCAGCCGGGCGTCGGAGGTGAAGCCCACCCGGTTGCCGAAGGACATCTTGATGACGGCCTCGGCGCTGCCGCCGGCGGTGACGGCCCAGGCGGCCTTCACATGGCCCTCCTGGCACAGCCGGTGGAAGTCCAGCCACAGGGCCTTCAGGTCGCCGTAGTCGCCGCTGTACTTGGGATGGAAGAGATAGACCGGGTGTCCGGCCTCCTTGAACTCGGGGGTGATGACCTCGCCGGCGCTGGCGGGGGCGATGGCGAAGGAGATGAGGGTGGGGGGCACGTCCAGGCCCAGGAAGGAGCCGGACATGGAGTCCTTGCCGCCGATGGCGGCCACGCCCAGGCCGATCTGGGCGGTGAAGGCCCCCAGCAGGGCGGCAAAGGGCTTGCCCCAGCGGACGGGGTCGCTGCGCAGCTTCTCAAAGTACTCCTGGAAGGAGAGGTAGGCCCGGGTGGGGTCGCAGCCGGCGGCCACCAGCTTGGCTACCGAGTCGATGACCGACACGCCGGCGCCGTGGAAGGGGTCCTTCTCCATCCACCGGGGCCGGAAGCCCCAGGCCATCACGGAGCAGGTGTCGGTCTCGTGGCCGGGTCCCACGGGGAGCAGGGCGGCCATGGCCTGGGTGGGGGTGCTCTGGGTCTTGCCGCCGAAGGGCATGAGCACCGACGCGGCGCCGATGGTGCTGTCGAACCGCTCTCCCAGGCCCCGCTGGAGCCCCAGGTTCAGGTCGGAGCAGAGCTCCCGGAGCCCCGCGCCGGCAAAGGGCAGGCCCAGCTCCGCCGGGGGCACCACCACCGTAGTGTGCTTGTCGGCGCCGTTGGAGGAGAGAAACTCCCGGGAAAGGTCGGCGATGACGGAGCCGTTCCAGCGCATGACCATCCGGGGGGACTCGGTGACCGTGGCCACCACATAGGCTTCCAGATTTTCGGCGCTGGCGGCGGCGATGAAGGCATCCACATCGCCCTCGGCCACCACCACGGCCATGCGCTCCTGGCTCTCGGAGATGGCCAGCTCTGTACCGTCCAGGCCGTCGTATTTCTTCCGCACGGCGTCCAGATCGATGTCCAGGCCGTCGGCCAGCTCGCCCACCGCCACGCTGACGCCGCCCGCGCCGAAGTCGTTGCATCGCTTGATGAGATGGGTGACCTCGGGGTCTCGGAACAGGCGCTGGAGCTTGCGCTCCTCGGGGGCGTTGCCCTTCTGGACCTCGGAGGCCATGGTGTCCAGGCTCTTGAGGTCGTGGCTCTTGGAGGAGCCGGTGGCGCCGCCGATGCCGTCCCGGCCGGTGCGGCCGCCCAGGAGGATGACCTTGTCCCCGGGGGCGGGGCGCTCCCGGATCACGTTGGAGGCCGGAGCGGCCCCCACCACGGCACCCACCTCCAGGTGCTTGGCCACATAGCCGGGGTGATAGATCTCGCTGACCAGGCCGGTGGCCAGACCAATCTGGTTACCATAGGAGGAGTAGCCGGCGGCGGCGGTGGTGCACAGCTTCCGCTGGGGCAACTTGCCCTCCAGGGTCTCGCTCAGAGGAGCCCGGGGGTCGCCGCAGCCGGTGACACGCATGGCCTGATAGACGTAGGAGCGGCCGGAGAGGGGGTCCCGGATGGCGCCGCCGATGCAGGTGGCCGCGCCGCCGAAGGGCTCGATCTCCGTGGGGTGGTTGTGGGTCTCGTTCTTGAACATGAGGAGCCAGTCCTGGTCCTCCCCGTCCACCTTGGCGGTGACATGGACGGAGCAGGCGTTGATCTCCTCACTCTCGTCCAGATCCCGGAGGACGCCCCGCTTCTTGAGGACTTTGGCGGCGATGGTGGCCAGGTCCATGAGGGTCTCGGGCCGGGTCTTGGCCTTCTCCTCGCCGTAGACCTCCAGGCGGGCGGCCTGATAGAGCCGGTAGGCCCGCTCCACCTCGGGGGAGAGAAGCTCCACGGAGTCGATGTGGGTGGAGAAGGTGGTGTGGCGGCAGTGATCGGACCAGTAGGTGTCCACTAGGCGCAGCTCGGTGAGGGTGGGGTCCCGGTCCTCCTCGTCCCTCATGTAGGACTGGAAGAAGGTGAGGTCGGCCAGGTCCATGGCCAGACCGTACTCCTCCAGCACGGAGCGGAGCCCGGTCTCGTCCAGCGCCCGGAAGCCCTCCAGCACCTGGACCGACTGGGGGATGGGATAGGTCTGCGTCAGGGTCTCGGGCTTGTCCAGGGCGGCCTCCCGGGCCTCCACGGGGTTGATGAGATAGGCCCTGATCCCGTCCATGTCCGCGTCGGTGAGACTGCCCAGCAGCAGATAGACGGCGGCGGCCCGGACGGTGGGACGCTCCCCGCCGGTCATGAGCTGGATACACTGGGCCGCCGAATCGGCCCGCTGGTCGAACTGGCCGGGCAGGGCCTCCACGGCCAGCACGGCGTGGGGGCCGTCGGGAACGGGGCAGACCTCGTCATACACCGCGTCCACCTGGGGCTCGGAGAACACGGAGGTCCGGGCGGAGGCGTAGACCTGACCGGTGACGCCCTCCACGTCATAGCGGTTGAGGATGCGGACGCCGGCGAGGTCCCGGACCCCCACCGTCTCGGTGAGCTCCCGGCACAGGGCCCGGGCGGCGCCGTCAAAGCCCGGCTTCTTTTCTACAAAACAGCGAAATACTTCTCCCATGGGTATTTCCTCCCTCGTGATAGTTGTCTTTCTGGTCATGGCGCAGGGTCAGGACCCGAAGCGCCAGTGTTCGATGCCGTAGAAGGGGTCTTGCTGGGTGGGGGCCAGACCGCTGACCGTCCCCCACTGGGTGAGGACGGACTGGTTTTTGAAACACAGTGTGGAGAAGGGGACCTGGTTTTCCAGGTCGGTCCACAGGGCCTGGGCGGCGGTTTTCCGGGCGGCTCCGGCGGCGGAGCGCCAGGCGGAGAGCAGAGCCAGGGTGCCGGCGCTCTGATAGCCGCCGAAATTCAGGCTCCCGCCGGGAGCCAGGAGGGGCGTGGGGTCAAAGTCGGCGGTCATGGAGACCGCCCCCAGATAGAGGTCAAAGTCGCCGGTAGTCAAACGCTGCTGGTACTCGCTCCAGGAGAGCTTTTGCAGCTCCACCTGGACCCCGGAGCGGAGCAGCTCCCCCGCCAGGTATTCCGCCGCCGACAGACGGAAGGTGTTGTCGGTGTTCACCACGAGGGTGAGGGAAAGGGGGCGTCGGCCCTGGTACCAGAGACCATCCTCTTTCCGGACATAGCCCGCCTCCTCCAGCAGCTGGGCAAAGACCTGGGGGGAGTAGTCCCGGCGCTGGGCCAGAGTCTGGTCGTAGTCGGCGCAGACCGGGTGCAGGGGGAGGGTGGCCGCCTGGGCATGGCGGGAATAGAGGGCCACCGCCACGGTGGTGCGGTCCCAGGCCCGGTCCAGGGCCCGGCGGAGGGCGGCGTTGGCACAGGGGCCGCTTTGACAGTTGTAGCCCGTAAAGACCATGGTGGTGGTGGGGTAGTCCCACACGGCGTGGTCCCCGGCAAAGCCCAGGGCGTTGGTGCCGGTGAGGTCTGCGGTCACCAGAGAGATGGCCTCGGTGTCAAAGGCGGAGATGAGGTCGTCGGCGGCCTGGATGGTCACCAGGGGGATGGTCTCCGCCGGCAGGGAGAGGTGCTGCCACCAGTCGGCCCGGGCGGTGAGCGCCGCGCCCGCGTCGGTCTCGGTGAACCGGTAGGGGCCGGTGCCCGGAGGCACCTCATCTGAGCCGGCCTTGACGATGGGGATGTCCAGCAGGGCGGGCAGAGCGGCATTGGGGGCGCTGAGGGTGAGCACCACGGCGCCGTCCTGGGCGGAAATGCCGCTCACGCCGTTCAGACGCCCGGCGAACCGGGACTGGGGAGACCGGGAGAGCTCCAGAGAGGCCGTCACGTCGGCGGCGGTGAGGGGAGAGCCGTCGGAGAAGGCGACGCCGCTGCGCAGAGAAAAGGTCCAGGTGAGACCGTCCTCGCTGACAGAGTAGTGCTGGCACAGCCGGGGCTGAGGGGTGAAGGTCTGGTCCAGGGCGAAAAGTCCCTCCCACATGAGTCCCGCCAGAGCGGTGTTCACCTTGTCGGTGCTCAGGATGGGGTGGAGACTCCCGGCGGTGCGCGGGAGGGTGAAGGGGACGGCGGCCTCTGCCGCCGACGTCTCCGGCGGAGCGGAGGGGGTGGGCGTGGGCGACGGCGCCGGTGCGCCGCAGCCGGAGCACAGGGCCAGGGCGAGGACCAGGGCGGTGAGACGGAATGGTTTCATAGTCGGCTCCTAGGTATGGAAAAGAGCGAAAAGCGGAGACCGATATCCCTCTTTTCGCTCTTTCGGGTTATAGAAGTTGAATGACGGCGGCCTGACTGCCCCGGACGCCTCCGGTGGCGCGGTGAGACCAGTACTTCTCCGGCAGACAGGAGGTGCACTCGCTGCTGACGGAGATGTGCTCAGGCCGCAGACCGGCGCGCTCCAGACGCATGGCATTGAGCCCCTTCAGGTCCACCTTGAACTTGCCGTTCTCAATGGGGGAGAGGAAGGGGGTGGCCCGGACGCCCAGGGCGGCGGTCATGGCATTGGGCACGTCTTCGTGGGTCTCAAAGCAGCATTGGGAGATGCCAGGGCCGATGGCGGCCAGGATGTCCTCGGGCCGGCAGCCGTAAAAGGCCATTTTTTCCACTGCCCGCTCCACGATGCCGGAGGCGGTGCCCCGCCAGCCGGCGTGGACGGCGGCGATGACCCGGCGGACCGGGTCATAGAGGAGGATAGGCAGACAGTCGGCGCTGAAGATGACCAGGGCCACGCCGGGGATGTCGGTGACCAGGCCGTCGGCCTCGTAGGGCTCCGGGTCCAGCAGTCCGGCCTTGATGTCGGCGGTGGTGACAGGGCGGACCACATCGCTGTGGACCTGGTTGGTCATGGCCACCGTGCTCAGGTCGGCGCCGGTGGCGGCGAAGAACCGGCGGTAGTTCTCCCGGACGTGCTCAGGGTCATCGCCCCGGGTGGAGCCCAGGTTCAGGCTCTCGTAGATGCCGGTGCTCACCCCGCCCAGCCGGGTGGAAAAGCCGTGGGCGACGCCGCCGGCGTGCTCAAAGGCTTCCGCCGACAGGTAGGTGACGCCGGCGCGGGTCTTGTCGTGGATCTCCAAAGGGTGCTCCTTTCTGGATCAAAGGGGGCTTGTCACGGGAATGGTTGCCTGCTTTCTCCCATCCGTGCCAATGCGGGCACTGGATGACCTTCCCCACACAGGGGGGAAGGTGGCGGCGTCAGCCGCCGGATGAGGGGGCGTATCAGGGGTGGTTTGACGCACCCCACAGATGGGGGACCGGTTCCCCGTTCCGTTCCGGGACGCTCCCTCAGTCGCCTGTGGCGACAGCTCCCTCAGGGAGGGAGCCATTGGGCGCGTCTGGGAAGCCGCGCCCCGCGAATAAGGGGGCGCTGCGCCAATGGGGCGCGGATGCCTTTCGTGCCTTACTCCTGCTCGGGGTGGTATTTCCCCACGGGGTAGGCCCCGTGGGGACCCTTTTTTTCACTCAGCCTGGGCGGAGTGGATCCGCCCAGGCCCAAGGTTTTCACCTGACGGTGAAAACGCTTGAACGGCGTGACCGCCGTCCCCGCTGCGCGGGTGCCTTTTGTGCCTTACTGCTGGTCGGGATGATATTCTTTACAGGTACACTTTTTCCACTTGAGGCCGCTGCCGCAGGGACAGGGGTCGTTGCGGCCAATTTTCTGGCCCTTGTGGACCACGGGCTGCTGCTTGACGGTGCCGTCGCTGCCGCCGGAGGTGCCGGTGACCTTGGCCACCCGCTTGCGCTCCACGGAGCCCTCGCCGTTTTTGGCCTGGATGCGGACGATGAAGACCCGCCGCACGGTCTCCTCCTGGATGGCGGCGATCATCTCCTCGAACATCTCGTAGCCCTCGCGCTTGTAGGCCACCACCGGGTCCTCCTGGCCGTAGGCCCGCAGGCCGATGCCCTGACGCAGCTCCGTCATGTTGTCCAGGTGGTCCATCCAGTATTCGTCCACCACCCGGAGCATCATCACCCGCTCCACCTCGCGCATGAGGGGGCTGCCCAGGAGCTGCTCCTTCTTCTGGTAGACGTCAAAGGCCCGCTCCTCCACCAGACCGCACAGGTCCTCGGCGGAATACTTCTGGAGCTCCTCGTCGGTGAGCTTGAGCTCGTCGGGCAGGAGGAAGACCCCGCGGAAGGGGGCGACCGCCTCCCGGAAGCTCTCGGCGTCCATGTGCTTGAGCTCGCCCATGCGGCCCTGGATGGCGTTGTGGATGGTGGTGCGGATCATGTTCTCCATGCTGGCCTTCATGTCCTCGCCGTCCAGGACCTGCCGGCGCTGCTTATAGATGACCTCGCGCTGGGTGTTCATGACGTCGTCATACTCCAGCACGCTCTTGCGCTGCTGGAAGTTCTTGGACTCCACCTGCTTCTGGGCCGACTCGATGGCGTTGGTGAGCATCTTCTGCTCAATGGGAGTATCCTCGTCCACGCCCAGCTTTTCCATCATGCCCATGACCCGCTCAGAGCCGAAGAGCCGCATGATGTCGTCCTCCAGGGAGAGGTAGAACCGGCTCTCGCCGGGGTCGCCCTGACGGCCGGCACGGCCACGGAGCTGGTTGTCGATGCGGCGGGACTCGTGGCGTTCGGTGCCCAGGATGAAGAGCCCCCCTGCCTCCCGGACCTTGTCGGCCTCGGGCTTGATCTCGGCCTTGTACTTGGCCTCGGCCTCGGAGAACATCTTCCGGGCGTTTAGAATATCCTGGTTGTCCGTCTCGGCAAAGCCGGTGGCTTCGGCGATGAGGTCATCGGTGAGCCCGGCCTTCCTCAAATCGTTTTTCGCCAAAAATTCCGCGTTGCCGCCCAGCATGATGTCGGTGCCGCGTCCGGCCATGTTGGTGGCCACGGTGACGGCGCCGAGCTTGCCGGCCTGGGCCACGATCTCGGCTTCCTTCTCGTGATTTTTGGCGTTGAGGACGTTGTGCTTGACGCCGGCCTTCTTCAAAAGGCCGGAGAGGAGCTCCGACTTCTCAATGGAGACGGTGCCCACCAGCACCGGTTGTCCCTTTTCGTGGCACTCCTTGATCTGCTGAATGATGGCCCGGTACTTGCCGTTTTCGTTTTTGTAGACCACGTCGTGGTGGTCGATGCGGGCCTGGGGCTTGTTGGTGGGGATCTCCACCACATCCAGGGAGTAGGTGCCGTTGAACTCGTCTTCCTCGGTCATGGCGGTGCCCGTCATGCCGGAGAGCTTGTCATAAAGACGGAAATAGTTCTGGAAGGTGATGGTGGCCAGGGTCTTGGACTCCCGGGCCACAGTGACGTGCTCCTTGGCCTCGATGGCCTGGTGCAGGCCCTCGGAGTACCTTCTGCCGAACATGAGCCGGCCGGTGAACTCATCCACGATGATGACCTCGCCGTCCTTGACCACATAGTCGATGTCCCGCTTCATGAGACCTCTGGCCCGGATGGCCTGATTGATGTGGTGGGAGAGGGTGGAGTTCTCCGGATCGGCCAGGTTCTCCAGGTTGAACGCCTTCTCCGCCTTGGCCACGCCGTTGGCGGTCAGGGTGACGGTGCGGGCCTTCTCATCCACGATATAGTCGGCGTCCTCGTTGGGGTCCTCCTCTTCCTTGGTGTCCACGCTGGCCACCACCTTGCACTTGAGGCGGGAGACGAAGCTGTCCACGATGGTGTAGAGCTGGGTGGACTCATCGCCCTGGCCGGAGATGATGAGGGGGGTGCGGGCCTCGTCGATGAGGATGGAGTCCACCTCGTCCACGATGGCGAAGGCGTGGTCCCGCTGGACCATCTCCTGCTTGTAGATGGCCATGTTGTCCCGGAGGTAGTCGAAGCCGAACTCGTTGTTGGTGCCGTAGGTGATGTCGGCGTCGTAGGCCCGGTGCTTGTCCGCACCCATGACCCCGTGGATGACCAGTCCCACGGTAAGGCCCATGAAGCGGTAGACCTTGCCCATCCACTCCGAGTCGCGCTTGGCCAGATAGTCGTTCACCGTGACGATGTGGACGCCCCGGCCAGTGAGGGCGTTGAGGTAGGCGGGGAGGGTGGCCACCAGGGTCTTGCCCTCGCCGGTCTTCATCTCGGCGATGCGGCCCTGGTGGAGGATGATGCCGCCGATGAGCTGCACCCGGTAGGGCTTCATGCCCAGCACCCGCCAGGCGGCCTCACGGCAGGCCGCAAAAGCCTCGGGCAGCAGAGCGTCCAGGCTCTCGCCGGCCTGATAGCGGTCCTTGAACTCCTGCGTCTTGGCCTGGAGCTGTTCGTCCGTCAGGGCGGAGTACTCGGCGTCCAGGGCCTCGATCTTATCGACGATGGGAGAGATCGCCTTTACTTCCCGCTCTGAGGTGGTACCAAAGAGCTTCTTCAGCAGACCCATGTTATCGTTCACCTTTCCTAATTGGTTCTGGAATCATCAGCTTAGTATATCATACCCAGCCAGAAGAAAAAAGACAAAATTATAAACAAATCCCCCGCCGCCTGTGGAAATGTTCTCAGACCCCGGCTTTTTTGCAAAGGTGGTAGCCGGAGCGGCGGGCTTGTGGTACAATGTTGCCAGATCGATGCCGTCTGCCTGAGACAGAAAGGAAGGTCCCTATGCGCATCAAAACGCTGCTTCTTACCGCCGTCCTGGCCCTCTCCCTGGCCGCCTGCGCCCCTGCGGAGACCGAGCCCACGCCCAGCCCCACCCCCGTCCCTACGGAGACCGCGCCCTCGGCAGAGACTGCGGCGCCGGTGTGGGCCGACCAGCTTTTTACCAAGGAATTTACCGCCGACGACGGCACGGTGGTCATGTCGGTGGACTACCGCTTCCCCGACATTGAAAATGCCGCCGAGTCGCCCGCCTGGCAGAAGATCCGGGACTACTACGCCGCCGAGGGCATGGCCTACCTGAGCGACGCTGCGGAACTCTCCGGCTATGCCGCCGGAGATTACGAGGTGGCCCAGGCCATGGGGGAGGAGTTCCTGCCCTACGGCGAGTCCATGAGCTATCGCCTCACCCTCCAGACGGAGGGCCTGGTCAGCGTTGCCCGCAGCTACTACGCCAACTCGGTGACCGGCGCCGCCCATCCGGCCAATTTCCAGTTTTCCGAGACCTTCGACCTCGCCACCGGGGAGAAGCTGGCCCTGTGGGATTGCTTCACCGATCCCGACGCCGCCCGGACCCGGGTGCTGGACCTGCTGGCCCGAAAGGGGGCCGACGCCGGCTACGCCCAGGAGAGCCTGGAGGCCGAGCTGAACGAGGACTACTTCTATCTCAACGACGAGGGCCTGGTGATCTACTACCAGCCCGACACCCTGGCCCCCTATGCCGCCGGCCTGCTGGAGTTCACCCTTCCCTATGCCGACCTCCAGGACCTGCTGGCCAGTTCGCCCGTCCCATCTGAAACATAAATGAGGTGTTCCCATGCCCAGGAAAAATGACGTCCTTCCCCTGACCATCGAGTCCATCGGCCTCAACGGCGAGGGCATCGCCCATCTGGACGGCCAGGTGGTCTTTGTCGCCGGCGGGCTCCCCGGCGAGGTGTGCGATACTCTCATTTTGAAGGTGGGCCGTTCCGCCATCTGGGGCAAGGCGGTGGGGCACAGAACGCCCTCCCCTGACCGGCTGACGCCCGACTGTCCCCAGTACCCGAAGTGTGGCGGCTGTCAGTTCCGGCATATGAGCTATGCCGCCGAGCTGGAATCCAAGCGCCGTCGGGTGGAGGACGCCATCCGCCGGGTGGGAGGGCTGGACCTGCCGGTTTCTGTGATTTTAGGTGCAGAAAATACGGAACGTTATCGAAATAAGGTGCAGCTGCCGGTGGCTGCCGGGAAGGATGGGCCGAAGATCGGCTTCTTTCGGGCCCGGAGCCACGATGTGGTGAACGTGGAGGACTGCCTGCTCCAGCCGGAGACCGCCTCCGCCCTGGCGGAGGCGGTGCGGCGGTGGATGGCGGAGTACGCCGTCCCCGCCTACGATGAGAAGACCCACACCGGGCTGGTGCGGCACCTCTTTGTCCGCTTTTCCCGGACCGAGGCCCTGTGCTGCCTGGTGGTCAATGGCCAGGCCCTCCCCCATGAAAGGGAGCTGTTGGACGCCCTCCGCTCCGCCGCCCCGGAGCTTGCCGGGGTGGTGCTGTCCGTGAACACCCGGCAGACCAATGTGGTGCTGGGCAGGGAGCTGCGCACCCTGTGGGGCCGGGATTTTCTGGAGGACACCCTCTGCGGCCTCACCTTCCGCATCTCGGTGCCCTCCTTCTACCAGGTGAACCGGGACCAGTGTGAGGTCCTCTACGGCAAGGCGGTGGAGCTGGCGGGGCTCACCGGCAAGGAGACGGTGGTGGACCTCTACTGCGGCATCGGCACCATCTCCCTGGCCATGGCCCGGCGGGCCGGCCGGGTCATCGGGGCGGAGATCGTCCCCTCCGCCGTGGACGACGCCAGAGCCAACGCCCGGCGCAACGGCATCACCAACGCGGAATTTTTCTGCGGCGACGCCGCCGACACCGCCGCCCGGCTGGCCGTGGAGGGGCTGCGGCCTGACGTCATCTGCGTGGACCCGCCCAGGAAGGGGCTGGCCCCCGAGGTGGTGGACGCCATCGCCCAAATGGCCCCCCAGCGGGTGGTCTACGTCTCCTGTGACCCCGCTACCCTGGCCCGGGACCTCTCCCGCTTTGCCGCGCTGGGCTATGCCGCCCAAACCGCCGTGGCGGTGGACATGTTTCCGCGTACCGCCCATGTGGAGACGGTTGTACTTTTGTCCAAACTCAATACCAAGCAGCATATTGAGGTGGAGTTGAATCTGGATGAGCTGGATTTGACGGCGGCGGAGAGCAAGGCTACCTATGAGGAAATCAGAGAGTATGTGCTGGAGCATACCGGGTTGAAAGTCAGTCACTTATACATCGCCCAGGTCAAGCAGAAGTACGGTATTATTGAGCGTGAGAACTACAACAAGCCAAAATCTGAAAATTCCAGGCAGCCGAAATGTCCGCCCGAAAAGGAAGCGGCAATTACAGCGGCATTGAAGTATTTTGGAATGATCTGAGAACTGATAAAAGAAGGCAAGACTACCGAGCATTGTTGTGGTAGTCTTGCCTTTCTTTATGTGGATCATCATCGGTTAAATGGTAAAGGAAAATTTTACACCTGTTTTTGTATTTTGAAC
This sequence comes from Intestinimonas sp., assembly GCF_026169115.1. GTDB lineage: Bacteria > Bacillota > Clostridia > Oscillospirales > Oscillospiraceae > Intestinimonas. Next base: position 18,764 of record NZ_JAPFEA010000079.1, read on the forward strand.
GTAACACTTGCCTCCGTGCAGTTCAATGATGCTCTTTGCGATGGCCAGCCCCAGGCCCGTTCCGCTGCTGGATCGGGATTCATCCACACGATAGAATGTGTCCCAAACCTTTTGAAGCGCCTCGTCAGACAGCGGCGGACTCTCGTTTTCTATAGAGAAGGTAGTCTTTCCATTTCTGTTTTGGATGGTCACGTTCACATGGCCGCCAGTAGCGGTATACTTGACGGCGTTGGTGACAAAGTTCTCAATAACCTGAGCGATCCGGCTCTCATCCGCTGTGACTGTAAAATCATCTGGAAAGGAGAATTCTATCCGGAGGTTTTTCGCCTGGGCCGCAATTTCCAATTTTTCAAAAATCAAGATTTACAATTCAAGTGCAACACATGGAGATAGGTAAAAAAGGAGTGACTCATAGGCGGTGATGCCCTAAAATGGTGTTTGTGGACAGCCAAGAAAGGGGCAGCATCCTATGAGTCACTACAAACACCTTACCATA
>NZ_JAPFEA010000131.1 GCF_026169115.1 Intestinimonas sp.
ATATTATACCTCATCGGTGGGCATTTGTAAAACAAAAACGCGGGCCGGATGTGCTCCGACCCGCGTTGGGTGTGGGAAAATTATCCTGCGTAGTAGTTGATGAGGCAGCCGGCCAGAATGATATCCCGCGCGCCCCACGGAGCAGGGCTCCGTGGGGACCCCCTGGGGCGATTTCATCTGCTCGGCTGAAGTGAATTCAGCCGGCATCAAGGTTTTGCCTGCGGCAAAACGCTTGTACGCCGCAGGCGGCGGGCAGGAGCGGGACATCTTATCCTGCGTAATAGTTGATAAGGCAGCCGGCCAGAATGATATCCCGCTCCTCTCGGGTCAGGCCGGGAAGGGTAAGGGCGACCTTCTTCTCCTGGCCGTTCTGGATGAGGACGGCGGAGATGGTCTCCCCCTCCCCTTCCAGCAGCGTGCGGATGCCGGGGATATAGAGTCGGTCGCCGGGCTGGATGTTCCAGTCCTTCACATCGGCGGCCTGGAAGGGCAGCATGCCCCAGTTGACCACATTGGAGCGGTAACGCTTGGTGGCGAACTCGGCGCACAGGTTGGCGCAGCCCCCCAACACCCGCTGACAGGAGGCCGCCTGCTCCCGGGCGGAGCCGTCGCCGGGCTTGAGGGCCATGACGAAGGAACCCAGGCCGGTGGTTTTGGGGTCGTAGCCCAGAAGGGCGTCGGTAGGCTGGCCGGAGCGGCGCTTTTGTTCCTCGGCCTGGATGGCCTTGGCCCGGGGGACGTACTGGGGGTCCTTCCGGGAGAGGGCGAACTCAGAAAGGCGCAGGGGGTTGGACCGATAGGAGGAGGTCTCGCCGGAGGGAATGAGCTCGTCGGTGGTGGTGACGGGGTCGTAAATGGCGGCGGCGGCGGTAAGAAGCAGGTCCTCGGGCAGGGGGATCTGCTTCGGCCAGTCGGCGATGTTGGGGCCGTAGACCAGCTCGGTGTCCGGCTGGGCCTTGCCCACGCCAAAGTAGACCCGGGCCTTGTAGGCCGAGTCGTCGTAGGTCCAGCTCTCATCGGGGGAGTCGGCGGGGACGTCGGGCAGCTCGTCGGCGGCGGTGAGGACGCCCCCCATCCGGGCAGTGGCGGCGATGGAGCGGGCGTCCATGAGGGCCACATAGGAGATCTGGCCGTCGCCGGGCTTGGAGCCCTCCCGGTTGGGGAAGTTTCGGGTGGAGTGGCGGATGGAGAAGGCCCCGTTGGCGGGCACGTCCCCCGCGCCGAAGCAGGGGCCGCAGAAGCAGGATCGGATGGAGGCCCCCGCCGTCATCAGGGAGGCGATATAGCCCTTCTTGGTCAGCTCCAGGTTGATGGGCATAGAGCCGGGGTAGCAGGAGAGCCAGAAGGCGTCGGAGCCAATGGGCCGGCCCTTCAGGATCTCCGCCGCCCGAACCAGGTTCTGATAGATGCCGCCGGAGCAGCCGGCGATGACCCCCTGGTCCACATGGAATTGACCGTCCGCGATCTTGTTGCTGAGGGGGGCGGCGTTCTTGACGCCCAGCTGCTCGGCGGCGTCCACGTCCACCTGGTGGAGGAGGTCGGTCATGTTGGCCTTGAAGTCCCGGATGGTGTAGGCGTTGGATGGATGGAAGGGCAGGGCGATCATGGGCTCCACGGCGGACAGGTCCACCTCGATGACCCCGTCATAGTACGCCCCCTCAGCGGGGGCCTGGGCCTTGTACTCTTCTCCCCTGCCCAGGGCAGTCAGATGGGCCCTGGTGTAGAGGTCGGTGGACCAGACGGAGGAGAGACAGGCCGTCTCGGTGGTCATCACGTCGATGCCGGAGCGGTAGTCCATGGAAATGCTGGCCACGCCGGGGCCGAAGAACTCCATGACGGCGTTCTTTACAACCCCCTCTTTGAAGGTGGCCCCGATGAGGGCCAGGGCCACGTCCTGGGGACCCACGCCGGGGCGGGGCGCGCCGGTGAGGTAGATGGCCATGACCTTGGGGTAGGCGATATCGTAAGTCTTGCACAGCAGCTGCCGGGCCAGCTCGGGCCCGCCCTCGCCGATGGCCATGGTTCCGTAGGCGCCGTAGCGGGTATGGGAGTCGGAGCCTAGGATCATCCGGCCGGGAGCGGCGTACCGCTCCCGCATATAGGAGTGGATGACGGCCTGATGGGCGGGGACGAACTCGCCGCCATACTTTTTGGCGGCGGAGAGGCCGAAGACATGGTCGTCCTCATTGATGGTCCCGCCCACGGCGCACAGGGAGTTGTGGCAGTTGGTGAGGACATAGGGCAGGGGGAACTCCTTGAGGCCGGAGGCCCGGGCGGTTTGGATGATACCCACATAGGTGATGTCATGGGAGGCCATCGCGTCAAACCGGATGGCCAGACGGTCCATGCCCTCCAGGGTGTTGTGGGCCCTCAGGATGTCATAGGCCATGGTGCCGGTCCGGGCCTCGGCTGGCCGGGGCTCGGTGGGTACAAAGGTCCCCCCCTGGTAAAGGACGGGAGCTTGGGTGATCTTAATCATATTTCAAATACCTCCATCGGCAGGAAATGCGGCAAAAGCCGTGGATACCTCTGAAATTATAGCATATTAGGAAAATGGGGACAAGACTTTACCTTGATACAGCGTCAAAAAAACAAGGTGGGGGAGACCGGCAGACCCGTTGAAAATGAAAAAAACGCCCCACCGCATCAGCGGTGGGGCGCAATTGGGCGTTGATTACTCCTCGATCTCGATGACCACGCCGGAACCAACGGTACGGCCGCCCTCGCGGATAGCGAAGCGGAGGCCCTTCTCGATGGCGATGGGGGTGATCAGCTCGACCTTCATGTCCACGTTATCGCCAGGCATGCACATCTCGGTGCCCTCGGGCAGGGTGATGACGCCGGTAACGTCGGTGGTACGGAAGTAGAACTGAGGACGATAGTTGTTGAAGAAGGGGGTGTGACGGCCGCCCTCGTCCTTGCTCAGGACGTAGACCTGACCGGTGAACTTGGTGTGGGGGTGAATGGAGCCGGGCTTGCACAGCACCTGGCCACGCTCGATGTCGGTCTTGGCCACGCCGCGCAGCAGGCAGCCAGCGTTATCGCCGGCCTCGATGAAGTCGAGGGTCTTGCGGAACATCTCCATGGAGGTGACGACGGTGGACTTCTTCTCGTCGGTCAGACCCACGATGTCGACGGTCTCGCCGGCCTTCAGCACGCCACGCTCCACACGGCCGGTGGCCACGGTGCCACGGCCGGAGATGGTGAACACGTCCTCGACGGGCATCAGGAAGGGCAGGTCGTCGTTACGGGCGGGAGTGGGGATATAGGAGTCAACGGCGTCCATCAGCTCCTTGATGCAGGCATACTCGGGAGCGTTGGGATCGTTGCTCTCGCAGGTCAGAGCGTTCAGAGCGGAGCCCTTGATGACGGGGATGTCGTCGCCGGGGAACTCGTAGAAGGACAGAGTCTCGCGGATCTCCATCTCGACCAGCTCCAGCAGCTCCTCGTCGTCAACCAGGTCAGCCTTGTTCATGAACACGACCATGGCGGGCACGCCCACCTGACGGGCCAGCAGGATGTGCTCCTTGGTCTGAGCCATGGGGCCGTCGGTGGAGGCGATGACCAGGATGGCGCCGTCCATCTGAGGAGCGCCTGTAATCATGTTCTTGATATAGTCGTCGTGGCCCGTGCAGTCAACGTGGGCGTAGTGACGTGCAGCAGTCTCGTACTC
>NZ_JAPFEA010000127.1 GCF_026169115.1 Intestinimonas sp.
GGCGATACCACCGTGCAGCCCGACAACGCGGCTACCCGCGGCAAGATCGCCCACATCGGGTACCTGCTCCAGGTCACCGAGGAAAACTAAAAGGAGGCGCGACACATGAATCTGCATGAACTTTCCCCCGCCGCCGGCTCCAACACCAAGGCCTACCGCAAGGGCCGGGGCGCCGGCTCCGGCAATGGTAAGACCGGCGGCCGCGGCCAGAAGGGCCAGTGGGCCCGCTCCGGCGGCGGCGTCCGCGCCGGTTTTGAGGGCGGCCAGATGCCTCTGGTGCGCCGCATCCCCAAGCGGGGCTTCAACAACATCTTCGCCAAGCCCCTGGAGATCGTCAATGTCTCCAGCCTGAACAAGTTTGAAGATGGGGCCACCGTCAACGTCTGCGACCTTCTGGAGATGGGCATCCTCTCCAAGTGCGAGTACGGCGTGAAGATCCTGGGCAACGGCAGCCTCGAGAAGAAGCTGACTGTCCGGGCCAACGCCTTCTCCGCTTCCGCCAAGGAGAAGATCGTGGCGGCAGGTGGAAAGTACGAGGTGGTCTGACGTGATCCAGACCATCCGTAACGCCTGGAAGATCCCTGAGCTGCGGAAAAAGATCATGTTTACCGTCTTCGCCCTGCTCATCTTCCGGCTGGGCACGGCCGTGCCTGTCCCCTTCGTGGATAAGAACGCGCTGAGCCTCTACCTCAGCAGCATGAGCGACACCATCTTCGGCATGATTAACGCCATGAGCGGCGGCGCCTTTGCCAGCGCCACGGTGTTTGCCCTGGGTGTGCAGCCCTATATCAACAGCTCCATCATCATCCAGCTCCTCACCGTCGCCATCCCCGCTCTGGAGCGGCTCCAGAAGGAGGGCGGCGAGGAGGGCCGGAAGAAGATCGCGGCCATCACCCGCTACACCACCGTGGCCATCGCCCTGCTCCAGGGCTTTGGCTACTACACCCTGATTAACGCCAACGGGCTGCTGGATCTGGGCGGCATGAACAGCATCTGGGCCGGTATCGTCATCGTGCTCAGCTTCACCGCCGGCTCCGCCTTTGTCATGTGGCTGGGTGAGCAGATCACCGAGTTCGGCATCGGCAACGGCATCTCCATCATCCTGTTCGCCGGCATCGTCTCCCGCGTGCCCAGCATGGTCATGACCATGTGGTACGGCGTGCGGGCCTCCTTCCTGGAGACTCCCCCCGAGGGGAGCTTCGTCCTGCCCTGGTGGGGTGCCCTCCTCATCGTCATCGGCATGCTGGCCATCGTGGTCCTCATCGTCTTCATCTCCAACGCCGAGCGCCGTCTGCCCGTGCAGTACGCCAAGCGGATGGTGGGCCGGAAGATGTATGGCGGCCAGTCCAGCCACATTCCCATGAAAGTGAACATGTCCGGCGTTATGCCCATCATCTTTGCCCAGTCCATTGCCTCTCTCCCCGCCACCATCGGCATGTTTGCCGGCTGGACCACCGAGAGCACTGGCTTCGGCGGCGGTCTGATGCGGGTCTTTGATACCACCGGTATCCTGTACTCCGTCATCTACTTCCTCCTGATCCTGGGCTTCAGCTACTTCTACTCCACCATGCAGTTCAACCCCATCGAGGTGGCCAACAACCTGAAGAAGAACGGCGGCTTCATCCCCGGCTTCCGTCCCGGTAAGCCCACTGCCGACTTCATCAGCAAGGTGCTGGGCAAGATCACCCTGTTCGGCGCCATCTACCTGTCCATCATCGCCATCGCCCCCATCGTGACCCAGAACATCATCGGGGTGCAGAATCTGGCCATTGGTGGTACCTCCATCATCATCGTGGTCAGCGTGGCTCTGGAAACCATGAAGGCCCTGGAGGCCCAGATGCTCATGCGTCACTACAAGGGCTTCCTGGAGTAAGGAGGTAACGGCATGAAGCTGATCCTGTTAGGGCCTCCGGGCGCCGGCAAGGGCACCCAGGCCGAGGTCCTCTCCCGCGACCTGAACATCCCCACCATCTCCACCGGCAACATCCTCCGGGCCGCCGTCAAGGCCGGCACCCCCATCGGGCTGGAGGCCAAGAGCTATATGGATGCCGGAAAGCTGGTGCCCGACGAGGTCATCATCGGTATTATCCAGGAGCGGCTGGCCGAGGCCGACTGCGCGGGCGGGTTCATCCTGGACGGGGTGCCCCGCACCATTGCCCAGGCCGAGGCCCTGGAGGCCCACGGCATCGTGTTTGACCACGTCCTCTCCCTGGAAATCTCTGACGAGGCTATTGTCAAGCGCATGGATGGCCGGCGGGTCTGCACCCACTGCGGCACGCCCTTCCATGTAGGGTCCAAGCCCCCCAAGACCGCCGGCGTCTGCGACCTGTGCGGCGGCGAGCTGGTGGAGCGGGACGACGACAAGCCTGAGACCGTCCGGGCCCGCCTGGTGGTCTATCACGATGAGACCGAGCCTTTGAAGCACTTCTACCAGGAGCGTGGAAAACTCAATGTGGTGCCCGGGGACCTGGGTACCATTGAGGATACCACCCGGGCCATCAAGCAGGTCCTGGAGGCATCCCATTGAACATGATCTCCATTAAATCCGACCGTGAGATCGAGCTGATGCGCCGGGCCGGGGCGGTGACGTCCCAGGCCCGGGCGCTGGCCGGCTCCATGGTCAGGCCGGGTATCTCCACCCTGGAGATCGACCATGCGGTGCGGGACTTCATCCGCTCCCATGGCGCCGAGCCCTCCTTCCTCAATTACAGCGGCTACCCCGGCTCCGCCTGCATCTCCATCAATGAAGTGGTCATCCACGGCATTCCGGACCACCGGAAGCTGGTGGAGGGCGACATCGTCAGCGTGGATGTGGGCGCCTATCTGGACGGGTTCCACGGGGACTGCTGCGGCACCTTCGCCTGCGGGACCATCTCCCCCGAGGCCCGGAAGCTCATCGACGTGACCCGTCAGAGCTTTTTCGAGGGCATCAAGATGGCCACGCCGGGCCACCGGGTGAGCGATATTTCTCACGCGGTGCAGCAGTATGTGGAAAAGCACGGCTACTCCGTGGTCCGCAGCTTTGTGGGTCACGGCGTGGGCGCCAAGCTCCACGAGCCCCCGGAGGTGCCCAACTTCGGCCCCGCCGGACACGGGCCCCGGCTGCTGCCCGGCATGGTGCTGGCCGTGGAGCCCATGGTCAACGCCGGAAGCTGGGAGGTCCGGGTGCTGAAAGACGGTTGGACCACCGTGACGGTGGACAGCTCGCTGGCCGCCCACTACGAAAACACCATCCTCATCACTGAGGGGGAGCCCGAGCTCCTCACCCCCCTGGGCGGCGACCTGTGATGTTCGACTACACGGGCTGGATCGCAAGGTCCACAGCGGGGCACGACAAGGATACCCTGCTCTGCGTGATCGGCATGGACCAGGAGGCAGAACGCCTCCTGGTGGCCGACGGCAAGCGCAGAAAAGTGATGCGCCCAAAGCGGAAGAAGCTGGGCCACCTGAATATGGTGAGCTTCGGCACCTTTGGGCATCAGGCCATCCGGAAGCTCCAGGAGGGGCGCCCGGTGTCCGACAGGGAACTCCGGAGGGCGCTGGCCGCCTTCCGTGACGAGTCAGACCAAGGAGGGAACTAGGCTTGGCAAAAAGCGATATGATCGAGCTGGAGGGGATCGTCACCGAATCCCTGCCCAACACGACCTTCCATGTGGACATCGGGAATGGGCACATCATTCTGGCCCATATTTCCGGAAAGCTCCGCATGAACTTCATCCGGATCCTGCCCGGTGACAAGGTGACGGTGCAGATGTCTCCGTACGACCTGACCCGGGGCCGGATCACCTGGAGAAGCAAGTAAAACGGATAATATCAACGACCGAATCGCCGCGGACCATGCTCCGGCGGGGCCTTGCCTCCGCCGGGGGACCCAAACGGGAGAGACTCCCGTTTGGGAGAGGAGGAGCGGCGGAGCAGAGCGAGCCCTGTCCGTAGGGCGGGGCGAACGCCGCGCAGCCCGCGACGACGAGGGGCCATCAGGCATTCATCAGGAGGTTGTAACAATGAAAGTCAGACCGTCCGTGAAGCCCATGTGCGAGAAGTGCAAGATCATCAAGCGCAAGGGCAAAGTCATGGTTATTTGCGAAAACCCCAAGCACAAGCAGAGACAAGGTTAAAGGAGGCGCTGAAGAAATATGGCACGTATTGCCGGTATTGACCTGCCGAAGGATAAGCGAGTAGAAATCGGCCTCACTTACATCTTCGGCATTGGGCGCACCAGCGCCAACAAGATCCTCAAGGAGGCCGGGATCAACCCCGACACCCGCGTGAAGGATCTCACCGAGGACGACGAGGCCAAGCTGCGCGAGGTCATCGCCAACGGCTACACTGTGGAGGGCGACCTCCGCCGGGACGTGGCGATGGACATCAAGCGCCTGACCGAGATCGGCTGCTACCGTGGTATGCGGCACCGCAAGGGCCTGCCTGTCCGCGGCCAGCGCAGCAAGACCAACGCCCGTACCCGCAAGGGCCCGAAGCGTACCGTCGCCAACAAGAAGAAGTAAGGGAGGGAGATACACATGGCTACTGCTGCTAAGAACGGCAAGAAAGTGGTGCGGAAGCGCCGCGAGCGTAAGAATATTGAGAAGGGCCAGGTGCACATCCGCTCCTCCTTCAACAACACCATGGTCACTGTGACCGACATGGGCGGCAACGCCCTGAGCTGGGCCTCCTCCGGTGGCCTGGGCTTCCGTGGTTCCCGTAAGTCCACCCCCTTCGCCGCTCAGACCGCTGCCGAGACCGCCGCCAAGGCGGCCATGGAGCACGGCCTGAAGACCGTGGAGGTGTACGTGAAGGGCCCCGGCGCCGGCCGTGAGGCCGCCATCCGCGCCCTGCAGGCCGTGGGCCTTGAGGTCACCCTCATCAAGGACGTGACCCCCGTCCCCCACAACGGCTGCCGTCCGCCCAAGCGCCGCCGCGTCTGAGCAAAAGGAGGAAGATCGTATATGGCTAAGAATATGCAACCCGTGGCCAAGCGCTGCAAGGCGCTGAACATCTCCCCGGCGGCTATGGGATACGCCAAGAAGACCACCATCCGCAACCCCAAGGCCAACGTCCGCAAGAAGCAGTCTGAGTACGCGATGCAGCTGGCTGAGAAGCAGAAGGTGAAGTTCGTCTACGGCATCATGGAGAAGCAGTTCCGCATGTACTATGACCGGGCTGCCAAGACCGAGGGCAAGACCGGCGAGAACCTGCTGGTCCTGGTGGAGCGCCGCCTGGACAACGTGGTGTACCGTCTGGGCTTTGCCATGACCCGCCGCGAGGCCCGTCAGCTGGTCAACCACGGTCACTTCACCGTCAACGGCAAGCGGGTGAACATCCCCTCTTACCTGGTGAGCGTGGGCGACGTCATCGAGGTGGCGGAGAAGAGCCGCGCCTCCGTGAAGTTCAAGCGCCTCACCGGCGAGGACGCCGTGATGGTCACACTGCCCCAGTGGCTGGAGCGGGAGAAGAACACCCTGCGCGGCACCGTTACCAAGATGCCCGCCCGGGAAGACATCGACCTGCCCATCGAGGAGCACCTGATCGTCGAGCTGTATTCCAAGTAATTGATTTGATACCCTCGACTGTGGGAGTGCGGGGGCATCGCCCCCCGCGCCCCAATGAACCTAACGACGATACGGCAGAGCGTCCCCGCTCCGCCGCCGCAACAAGGAGGGTAACTGTTTCATGGTAGAAATCGAAAAGCCGCGCATCGAATGCGTGGAAAACCCTGGCGACGGCTCCTATGGCAAGTATGTGGTGGAGCCGCTGGAGCGCGGCTACGGCACCACTCTGGGGAATTCCCTGCGCCGGATCCTGCTCTCTTCTCTGCCTGGCACCGCGGTGACCTCCATCAAGATCGCCGGCGTCCAGCACGAGTTCTGCACCATTCCCGGCGTCAAGGAAGATGTGACTGAAATCGTCCTCAATGTGAAGGGCATCATTGCCAAGCTCCACAGCGAGGGCGTCAAGACCGTCTATATCGAGGCCAGCGGCGAGTGCGAGATCACCGCCGGGGACATCAAGGCCGACGGCGAGGTGGAGATCCTCAATCCGGATCACCACATTGCCACTCTGGGCCCTGACGCCTCCTTCAATATGGAGCTGACCCTGTCCCACGGCCGGGGCTACGTTCCCGCCGACCGGAATAAGCCGGCCCAGACAGTCATCGGTCTGATTCCGGTGGATTCGATCTACACGCCTGTGAAGAAGGTGAACTACACGGTGGAGAATACCCGTGTGGGCGACCTCACCGACTTCGACAAGCTGACCCTGGAGGTATGGACCAACGGCACCATCACCGCACGGGATGCGGTGAGTCTGGGCGCCCGGATCCTGGTGGACCACTTCATGCTCTTCACCGATCTCTCGGAGACCATGGGCAACAAGTCCACGGTGGTGGAGAAGGCGGAGGCCCAGCGGGATAAGGTCCTGGAGCTGACCATTGAGGAGCTGGATCTGTCGGTCCGGTCCTTCAACTGCCTCAAGCGCGCCAACATCAACACGGTGGAGGACCTCATTTCCAAGACCGAGGATGAGATGATGAAGGTGCGGAATCTGGGCCGCAAGAGCCTGGAGGAGGTCATCAACAAGCTGGCCATGATGGGGCTCTCCCTGGCCAGCGACGACAACAGCGGCAACTAAGTTTTGCCGGAGGGCGGTCCGGGGGGCATGTAACGTCCCCTCCCGGACCCGGGGCAGGTCCCCGGCCAGTCCTCCCGAGGGCCCAGGCCCTCAGGACGAATTTACAGAGAAGGGCGTTCGCTGTGCGAAACGCCGATCAAGGAGTGTTTCACAATGTCCGGATATCGTAAGCTGGGTAAGCGTTCTGACCAGCGTAAGGCTATGCTCCGCGCCATGGTGACCTATCTGCTGGAGAACGGCCAGATCAAGACCACCTACGCCCGCGCCAAAGAGGTCGCTCCTGCGGCCGAGAAGATGATTACCCTGGCCAAGCACAACAACCTGGCCTCCTATCGTCAGGCTCTGGCCTTCATCACCAAGGAGGATGTGGCCAAGAAGCTCTTCGACGAGATCGGCCCCAAGTATGCCTCCCGGAACGGTGGCTACACCCGCGTGGTGAAGATTGGCCCCCGTCGGGGCGATGCCGCCGAGATGGCCATTGTGCAGCTGGTGTGATTGACACAATCCCCTGCTGAATGAGAAAAGCCCCTTATGTATCCCCGGTGCACCAGGGATACATAAGGGGCTTTCTTCTTCCAGGAACATCCAACAGGGCTGCCTCCCACCGGGGAGGAGAAAGGAGGGTCCGCTGTGACCTATCTGGCCACCTTTTCCTCGCAGTTTGACAGCATCCTGACCAGCCGGGTCCTCCGCAGCGCCGGCGCTGCCGCCACCCGGCTCATGCCGGTGCCGCGGGAACTTTCCACATCCTGCGGGACCTGTGTGGAATTTGAGTGGGAGGGGGAACCGCCGGCGGTGGACCGGGCGGAGCTCCTGTACCGCCGGGAGGGGACAGGATGGCGGATGCTGGAATAAAACAGGTCTTTTCGACAAGCTGAGGCGCCGGGGCAGAAGCCCCGGCGCCTGTCGTTTTGCACCGTTTCAGAGGTCCTTGTGGAAAAAGATCCGCCTGGAGAGGAAATAGGAGGGGATCAGGGTCAGCAGTCCCAGAGGAGGCAGGGCAAGGAGGGAGAGGGAAAACTGACTGACGGAGAAATTCAGCTCCTTGAGGATGGCCATCGTGGCGAAGATCAGGCCCACGCCCAGCCCCATGACCATCAGAAGATAGATCCGGCCCTTCTGGGAGCCGAACTTGTAGAGGAGGGGGAGGAGAAGGGCGTTCATGAAGCAGCCGTAGGCGGCGGGGAGAAGGCCGCTGAGGAGGAGCTCCAGCCGGTCCACCCCCTGGACCCCGGTGGCCCAGGCCACCGCGGCTTGGAGAAGGAGGGAGAAGAGGAGGGAGCCGCAGCAGATCAGCAGAGTGAAGAGGTACCGGGCCAGCACCATGCCCGACCTTCCGCAGGGGAAGGCGGCGCCGTACTTGTCCCAGCGGGCCTGTTCGTCGTAGGCGAAGAGGTTCACCGGGATCATGATGCACATGACGGACACATAGGAGACAAAGAAGGAGATGTCAAAGATGTGGAAGGCCGTCAGAACGCTGAAGATGGCGGCCACCGCCGCATAGCTCCGAAACATGTTGGCCGAGAGATAGAGGTCCTTTTTGAGCAGGCCGGTCATGATGCGTCCCCCCTTACTGTAAATACCATGATGTCCTCCAGGGTCACCGGGTCTACCGTCAGCTCCGGATACCGCCGCCGGAAGGCCATCCGGTCCTTCACCAGGGCCTCGCAGCCGAACTGGCCTACCCGGGTGCCCGCCAGCAGGGCGGGGTCCACCGCCGCCAGATCGGCTCGTGCGCACACCAGCCGACCGTAGGTGTCCAGCAGCTCATCCTTGGCCCCGTGCAGGGCCACCCGCCCCTGGTGGAGGTAGGTCACATAGTCGGCCACCTTCTCCAGGTCGCTGGTGATGTGGCTGGAGAGGAGGATGGCGTGGTCCTCGTCCTGGATAAAGTCCAGGAACAGGTCCAGCAGCTCGCTGCGCACCACCGGGTCCAGCCCGGCAGTGGCCTCATCCAGGAGGAGGAGGCGGGGGTGGTGGGCCAGCGCGGTGGCGATGGAGAGCTTCATCCGCATGCCCTTGGAAAATTCCTTGAGCTTCCGGGCCCGGGGCAGCTGGAAGCGGTCTACGAGGCTGTCAAAGAGTCCGCTGTCCCAGCTGCGGTAGACCCCTGCCAGGATGCGGCCTACCTGTGGGACCTTCAAAGGGTCGTGAAAGCTGAGCTCATCCAGCACCACGCCCACGTCCTCCAGGAGGGCGGGGTCGCCGGCGGTGACCTCCCGGCCAAAGAGCTTGACGGAGCCGCTGTCCCGGCGGATGAGGCCCAGCAGGGCCTTGATGGTGGTGGTCTTGCCCGCGCCGTTTTCCCCGATGAGGCCCAGGATGGTCCCCCCGGGCAGGGTCAGGTCCACGTGGTCCAGCGCGAAACCGCCGTAGTCCTTGCAGAGACCCTGCACTTCGATGATAGATGCCATATTAGTCGTCTCCATACAGAATGTTCAGCGCACCGGTAAGCTCCGCCAGAGAGATGCCGCCGCCCTTGGCGATGTCCACCGCCTGGGAGAGGTGCTCCTCCACCCGGCGGAGACAGTCCTCCCGGACCAGCTCCAGGTCCCTGGGGGCCACAAAGCAGCCCTTTCCGGGCACGGTGGTGAGGAAGCCCTCCCGCTCCAGTTCCTCATAGGCCCGCTTTGTGGTGATGACCGAGATGCGCAGTTCCTTGGCCAGCAGCCGCATGGAGGGGAGGGCCTCCCCCTCACGCAGCTCGCCCCGCAGAATGAGGCCCTTCATCTGCTGGGTGATCTGCTCGTAGATCGGCATGCCGGCGCTGTTGCTGATGATGATGTCCATGATTCACCTCGAGATGCTATACTGTATATATCCAGCATATACAGTATAGACACAGAGGGCCCCACTTGTCAAGGGGGAAAATAAAAAAACTGCCGGACCATGCGGTCCGGCAGTTTTTCTGTAAAGGGAATGACTTACTTGTGGTCCACGGAGGACATATAGGTGATGAGGTCCACCACCTTGTTGGAGTAACCCCACTCGTTGTCGTACCAGGACACGACCTTCACGAAGGTATCGGTGAGGGCGATGCCGGCCTTGGCGTCGAAGATGGAGGTGTGGGGATCGCTGATGAAGTCGGAGGAGACCACGTCCTCGTCGGTGTAGCCCAGCACGCCAGCGAGCTCACCCTCGGAAGCCTTCTTCATGGCGGCGCAGATCTCGTCGTACTTGGCGGGCTTGGCCAGGTTGACGGTCAGGTCGACCACGGAGACGTCCAGGGTGGGGACGCGCATGGACATGCCGGTCAGCTTGCCGTTGAGCTCGGGGATGACCTTGCCCACGGCCTTGGCGGCGCCGGTGGAGGAGGGGATGATGTTATAGGTAGCCGCACGGCCGCCGCGCCAATCCTTCTTGGAGGGGCCGTCCACGGTCTTCTGGGTGGCGGTGACGGAGTGCACGGTGGTCATCAGGCCGTCGGTGATGCCGAAGTTGTCGTGGAGGCCCTTGGCGATGGGGGCCAGGCAGTTGGTGGTGCAGGAGGCATTGGAGACAAAGTTCATGCTGGAGTCATAGGTCTCGTGGTTGACGCCCATGACGAACATGGGGGTGTCGTCCTTGGAGGGGGCGGACATGACGACCTTCTTGGCGCCGGCGTCGATGTGGCCCTGGGCCTTCTCCTTGGTCAGGAACAGGCCGGTGGACTCCACCACGTACTCCGCGCCGATCTCGCCCCAGGGAATCTCGGAGGGGTTCATCTTGGCGTAGACCATCACCTTGTGGCCGTTGACGGTGATGGAGTTCTCGTCGTACTCAATGGTGCCGTCGAAGCGGCCGTGAATGGTGTCATAGCGGAGCATATAAGCCATATAGTCGGGAGTCATGCCGGGATCGTTGATCCCCACGAACTCCACGTCGGGACGGGTCAGGCCGGCGCGGAACACGAGGCGGCCGATTCTGCCGAAGCCATTGATACCAATTTTGATGCTCATAGCTGCATTCTCTCCTTATTTATGATCGATGGGTCCTCTTTACGGGCCCCATTATAATGCACTTTCAGAATTTTATCAAGAGGTATTCTAAAGAAATTTCTTTTACTTTCGATTGTAAGCAAGTGTGAAAAAGAAAATTCGACAAAATTCGACATTTACCTTGTGAGAAAGCCCAGAATTTGGTACACTTAAAAAAAGTACCTTTGCCGCCGGCGGCAAACACTAAGGCACATGTAGTCGGTCCGGGGGTGGAGCAGGCCGGACCGCAGTCCGGCGAAAAGGGGCGGTGCGTTTTGCGGGAAAAAGAGATGGACCTGAGCATTTTTGACGGCTTTGCCGAGCCGGTGCTGCTGCTGCGGGAGGGCCGGGTGGTCTACTGCAACCGGGCAGCTGAGGAGCGGTTCCCCGGCCTGGGGGCGGGGGAGGAGACCCCGGTGGCCCTGGCCGAGCTGCTGGGCGACATCCTGCCGCCGGCGGCTGCGGCGGGGACAGTGGACGGCTGGCCCTGTACCGCCACCGTCCAGGCGGCGGCAGAGGGGAGTTTGGTGGTCCTGCGGCCCCGGACGGAGGGGGCGGACCTGCCCGGGCCGGAGCGGCTGGTCCTCCAGCTCCGGCGGGAGACGGCCTCCCTCTCCATGGCCATCCAGGGCCTGGACCCCACGGAGGGACCTGTGGACGAGTCCCGCGCACAGCGCTATCTGAATGTGCTCCACCAGGGTCTTTACCGAATTGTCCGCATGGCCGACCATCTGGACCTGGCCAGCGGGGGAGACGAAGGCCAGTGGCAGCCCCAGAGTCTGGATCTGGCCGGCCTGTGTCGGGAGACGGCGGAGCAGGTGGAAGGCCTGTGCCGCATGAGCGGCTGCGCCTTCACTTGGTCCCTGGAGACCTCCGGCCTGCTCACCGTGGGGGATGACCGGCTGCTGGAGCGGATGCTGCTGTGCATGCTCTCCAACGCCATGAAGGCCGCGGGCCGGACGGGGCGGTTTGGGCTGAAGCTGGCCGTCCGGGGCAGCCGGGCGGTGGTGACGGTGTGGAACAGCGGGCGTCCCCTGGAGGAAAAGGACCTGTCTCGCCTGTTTGGCGGGGCCCAGGCCCCCTCCTTAGATCCGAAGGCGGGGCTGGGCCTGGGGCTGGAGCTGGTCCGGCGGGTGGCCTCCCTGCACGGCGGCGCGGTGCTGGTCGAAAGCCGGGAGGGGGTCACCCGGTGCGTGGTCTCCCTGCCCATTCAGAAGCCGGAGCAGGGGGAACCCCTCCGCAGCCCGAAGGCGGATTACAGCGGCGGCTTCCTGCCGGTGCTGGTGGAGCTCTCCGACGTGCTGCCGCCGGAGGTCTATAACTTTGAAGATCTGCAATAGCGATGCCTTCCACCGGGCGGGGATGCTCCCCGCCCGGTTTGCTTTTGGGGGGCGTTTGTGTGTGCGCCCGGGCTGTTTTCTCCCTGCGTCATGCTGAGCGTCAGCGAAGCATCCGTTTCTTCGTCTCTTGCACGTCAGCAGAGGAATGGAAGACGGATTCTTCGGCTTTGCCTCAGAATGACGGGGTCATGTAACGCCCGGGACGCCCGGAGTGTAGAAGAACCTCCGGGAGACGCCAACAGAAAACGGGAGCGGACAACCTGTCCGCTCCCGCTATGCGCCGATTTCTTTTTCGGTGTGGTTTTTCTCTTTTTTCAGGCCGGATTCGATGTAGAGGGATTCTGTGGTCAGCTGGGCGTGCATCAGGCACTCCGCCGCCAGGCCATAGTTTTGCTTTCCGAGGTCCTCCAGGGCGTCCGTGACGGCGTTGAAAAGGGTGGTATAGAGCTTTTTATAATTGGGCATTAGTCCATCTCCTTTCCTGATATATCCAATAAGGAGTGTATACCTGTATCGTGAAATTGTCAATTAGAATTATTGCCTTTAGTATGTATATACTGAAATAAGGTGATAGTTCTGAAACAACTGAGATTAAAACTGGACCGCTGTTTGAAAGAACGCCAGATGACGCGGTATGTTTTGGCACAAAAAACGGGTATCAAATATCAGACCATAGATGGATATTATAAAAATAGTGTTTTGCGTTATGATGCAGAAAACCTCTCCAAGATCATCACCGCCCTGGACTGCGGGGTGGAGGACCTCTTTGAGATCGTGGAGGAAGACGACCCATAAAGACAAAAAGCTCCCCCGCGCCTGAACTGCCCCAGATTATGCGGACGGCACAAAAAAGCGCCCCTGGTAGGAAATATTGAGTTTTAAGTGGAGAGGCGTCGCGCCAGCGGCGCCTCTCCGGTTTTTAACTGGATGCGCTCACGGTTGTAAAAATAGATATAGCGGTCGATCATTTCGTTTGCTTCAGCAAAGGTCGCTGGTTTGTGCCGGTAAATACACTCTGTTTTGAGGATAGAGAAGA
>NZ_JAPFEA010000085.1 GCF_026169115.1 Intestinimonas sp.
ACCAGATCTTCAAGCTCTTGTCAAGAACTTTTTCGAGGTTTTCCGATACTCTCGTGACTCTCGATGTCGTCCTCTCTGACGCGAACTCGTTTATTCTAGCAGGCTCGCAAGAGTTTGTCAAGCACTTTTTTCAGAGCTCGGAGAATTTCTTCTCCTCATCGTTCTGCCTTCGTGCCTCTTGCAAGGCGCTCAGTTAATATACCAAATCATTCCCATATTGTCAACACCTTTTTGCATTTTTCTTGACTTTTCTTCTTTTTCTTTTTTCAAGGGCAAAACACAACCATATCTATCCCTTTTCCCCCTCTTTACACCCCAAGATATAGGTCCCTGTCAAAGGGCAGGGTCATCAGGCGGGGGCTTCCCCCCTTTTCTCTGCCGGAGCTTCAGGCAGACCAGTGCCGGAATGGGTACCCCGAAAGCCAGCAGCAGTTGTCCCGCCGGCACCAGCCAGGTCTCCAGAGACCGGGCGGCAAAGTCGTCGGGAAAGAGGAGGAGCGCCCCTGGGAGGGCCAGCAGGGCGGCGATGACCGGGCTCCGCCCGGCCCACCGGGGCCCCAGGAGACTGCCGGCCATGGCGCGGATGGCAAAGAGGAGGGTGCCCAGGCCCACGAAGTCGCTGAGGACCCAGAAGGCCACCACAATGGACTCCACCCGCTGAAAGGCCCCATCCATGCCCACGCCGCGGGCCATCTCAAAGAAGGGGACCTCCACCCGGGCGCACAGCTCGGCTCCCAGCTGGGCCATGGCGCCCAGCTGAAGGAGGGTAAGGAAGACGCAGGTCCCCAGGAGCCAGCGTCGGCCCAGACGGGCGCTGTGGGGGGACGGCGTCACCTGTCCCGCCAGAAAGCCCCCGAACACGGTACCGGAGAGAACCCCCACCGGCACCAGGGAGGCCGCCGCAGCGCCGGGCAGGTCCTGGGTCCATACCGGGAGGACCCGGCGGGGCCGGGCGTCCAGGAGGGAAAAGCCCACCACCAGGGCCAGGATGAGGGCCAGGACCAGAAAGCAGATCCGCGCCGCCCTGGCAAAGGCGCACAGCCGCCGCCGGGCCATCCATAGCGTGGTCCCCAGGAGGACCAGGAGGAAGACGGCAGGCGAGGCCCCCCGGTAGCCGGCGGTGACCATCCGCCCGGCGTAGAGCCGGCCTTCCACGCAGAGAAGGAACACCGCCCATAACATATATATAATTGTAACGGCTCTGCCCACCACGGGGCCGAAGGCCCGCCGGAAGCCGCCGGCGAGACCGTCCTGTCCCCTGGATAGGGTGAAGACAGCCCAGCCGCCCGCCAGCAGGGGCGGGAAGGCCAACAGCCCGGTGAGCCAGGCGGCCTTGCCGGCCACGGCGGCGGTCAGTCCGGGCAGGGCCCGGACCGCCGGCGTCATGATCCCGGTAAACAGCATGGCATAGAGCTGCCCCACAGAGATCTGGTCCCGTTCCAAGGCGGACCTCCCCCCTTTTCTAATCTCTGGCCACGGTGGCCTCCACCTGGATGGATACCTCCAGCCGTGGGAAGACCTCCTCCCACTGCGCCTCCAGGCGGGCCGTCTTCCAGGGCACCGCCAATGCCACCCGGTCTAACAGATGGATGGCGTCGGCGTCCAGCGCCCGAAACCCGGCCATGGCGGCGGCGATGGCGGCGGTGGCCTGCCGGGCCAGCTCAGCCTCCAGGGTCCGCCGGTCCTCCTCCCCCAGTCCGGGCACGCCGTCAGTGCGCTCCGCCGCCTGGGTCTCCAGGGTGCAGGCCACCCGCAGCCCGGTCAGGCGCTCCCCCTGAAAGGCGGTGCGGAAGGAGGTCTCGATCCCGGTGAGCTTCAGGGCGGAGCTGCCCAGCCCCGGCCCCGGCAGCTCCAGCACCTGTCCCTCGCCCAGCCCCCGGAGCAGGTCGGCCCCAAAGGCGGCCTCCTCCCCCAGATAGCCCCGGAGGGTGCCGTCCCGGACCACCGCATAGCCCGCCCCCGCCAGCACAGAGTTCCCCGCTCCGTCCTCCCGGCGCTCCAGGGCGGGCAGGAGGGTATCCCCGTTTTCCAGCAGGTCGGTGAGGGCTCCACGGGCCATCTGGGGCCGGGGACCGCCCAGCAGCTGGGCATTCCGGGACAGGGCGGAGAGCCGGTCGGGCAGGCTCTCCCCCTCCACTGGCTCCAGCAGCAGCGATGAGGCCGGCGCGCCCTTCACCACCCACAGCTCGGCCTCCAGCCGCAGCTCCGGGTCTCGGGCCATGTGGGTGAGCAGGGGTTCCAGCCCCGACGCGGCCTCCTCCTCCCCCACCAGCACCTGTTCCACGTCTCCGAAGAAGACATAGTCCTCCCCGCTGCGCCCCATGTCGGCGCAGGCCGCCGAGAGGGTCTCTGCCTGGGCGCTGAGCACCAGCGGCTCCTGGTCCTCCGGGCGGGGGCCGCTGGCGGCGGTGACCGTCACCTGGCCCTCCTCCGCCGCGTCCACACCCAGCACCTCCATGAGCGCCGTCCTGTCGATCTGATGGGCATAGGGCAGGGCTGAGCAGCCCGTGAGCAGGATGCCGAGTGCCGGCAGCAGATAAAGGATACGTCTCATGGGGTCCTCCTTTCGGGGCAGAAATCATTCAAGTGGAGCAGGCCGCACACGGTAGACTACCCCGGCGGAACAGGGGCAGGCTGTGGTCCTATCCCCACTTTTTTCGCCGCCTGCGTGGGCGGGAATTGCTGCGAGGTCCTTCTGCTTTTCGTTGCCGGGCACCAACTTCAGATTCTTCGCCCACGTTCAGAGCGGTAACAAGGTTCTTTTTGGGTACTTTTTCTTTTAAGAAAAAGTACCCTGGTTGCGGCGGTTGGGGGTGCGAAGGACGGCCTCCCGCAGTTTGACGAAGGGCAGGGGCCGGCGGAGGACGGCGTTGGCGGTCCGGCCAGCCCCGCCGGCGTCAAAGGGGGTGAGGTAGGCCACGCCGAAGGACTCCAGGGCGGAGAGGTGACAGATGAGGAGGAGCCCGCCCATGGCCACGCCGAACATACCTGCGGCGGCGGCCAGGGCGGCCAGGCCGAAGCGCCACAGCCGCAGGGCGGCGGCGAAGTCCTGGGAGGGCATAGTGTAGCCGGCGATGCCGGCGGCGGCCACCACGATGAGGACCACCGGGGAGACGATGCGGGCCTCCACAGCGGCGGAGCCCACCACCAGACCGCCCAGGATGGAGACGGTCTGTCCGATGGAGCTGGGCAGGCGCAGTCCCGCCTCCTGGATGACCTCGAAGGCGGCCAGCATGACCAGCACCTCAAAGATGGTGGTGAAGGGCACATTCTGCTTGGCGGCCACGATGGACAGGGCCAGCCGAGTGGGCAGGAGCTCCAGGTGGAAGGTGACGGCGGCGATATAGAGGGCGGGGAGAAAGAGGGTGGTGAGCATGCACAGATACCGGAGCACCAGCAGGGCGGAGGCGGCCATCCAGCTCAGGGCCTTGTCCTGGGGGCTGCGGAAGAACTCCTTGAGTCCCGCGGGCAGCAGCCAGCCCATGGGCAGGCCGTCCACCAGCACCCCCACCCGCCCCTCCAGCAGTCCAGCGGAAAAGCGGTCTGGCCGCTCGGTGGAGAGGATGGTGGGAAAGGCGGTGCGCACCTCCCCGGTAAGGTACTCCTCCAGGCTGGCCGGGGAGATGAGCCCGTCGATGTCGATCTCTGCCAGACGTTTTTCCACGGCGGCCACCGTCTCCGGCCGGGCGATGTCCTCCACCCACACCAGGTCCACCGGGGTCACCGTCTGCCGCCCCACCAGCTGCTCCCGGATGCGCAGCTGGGGCGTCCGCACCCGGCGGCGGAGGATGGAGGTATTGGTGCGGATGGACTCCACAAAGGCGTCCCTGGGGCCCTTGAGGGGCGGCTCGTTCTCCGAGGGGGAGATGGAGCGTTTCTCCTCCGTCTGGACCAGGAAGGAGAGCACCCGTCCTGTTTGGGGGAAAAAGAGGAGGCACCAGCCGTTGATGAGGTCGAAGACCCCCTGGTCTGCGGTGGTCCGCTCCTCCACGATCAGGTTGTAGAGGGCCCCCGTTCGGATGCGCTCCACCGCCTGGTCCTCTCTGCAGGCGGCCAGGGCCCCGTCCTGGGCCAGGGGCCGCAGGATATAGTCGCTGACCCGCTCCATCTTCACCATGCCGGAGAGATAACACAATGTGGCCGTCCGCGCCGGGTCTCCCCCCAGGGCCGCCGGACGCCGGGCGAAGTCCACGCAGCCGCCGAAGGCCCGCTCCATGTTTTCCGCCGTCAGCGGCCCGTCGATCCGGGGCTCCCGCCGGGGGTGGGGCGGCACCGGCCCGTCCCCTCTTGTCTTCCGTCCGAACACCCGTCCTCCCTCCTTTCCCGCCTAGTCTGTCCCGCTCTCTCCCGTTCTATTCCTCTCTTTTGGGGAAAAATGGACCGGAAGGGTTGATTTTTCCCGGGAAACGGCTATACTTTTACCGTGCCGCCGGGCGGAGCCCGGCTCTGAGGTCAGAAAGCGGAGGTCACCTCCGGCGGATAGATGGAAAAGGAGCGGCTATGGAAGCAAGAGATTTCTACGTCAACGCAACGAAAAAGCTCATCATCGAGGTGGACGGCAAGACCTACGCCCGTCACGCCATCCAGATCCCCTTTGTCAATGTAGGGGACGACTATGACGCCCTGGTGCGGCAGTATGTGGTCCCGGTGTGGCAGCCCGGGGACATCGTCTCGGTGAGCGAGAAGATCGTCTCCCTGTGCCAGAAGCGCGTGGTCTACGCCGAGGATGTAAAGCCCGGACTGCTGGCCAGGATCCTGTGTCGCTTCGTCGTGCAGACCAAGGCCGGCCCCGGCGCCGGCGTCCCCTATAAGATGCAGTTCGCCATCAACCAATGCGGCGCGCCCAAGATCCTGTGGGCCGCCTTCCGGGCCGCTGTGGACAAGCTCCGGGGCGTCCACGGCACCTTCTATAAGATCGCCGGCGATGAGGTCTACGGCCTGGACGGCTTCTTCGGCCACGACATTGAGGAGTATGCCGAAATGGGCATCCGCATCCCCGCCGACCCCGACGGGGTGTGCGAAAAGGTCCTCAGCGACACCGGCGTGGTCTCCATGATCGTGGACGCCAACGCCCTGGCCCAGGAGATCCTGGGCAAGTGCTCCGCCCTGAAGGACTGGCCCGACGAGAAGCTGGCGGGGCTCATCGGGGACAACCCCGCCGGCCAGGTCCGGCAGCTCACCCCCTTCATCCTCATCCGGGAGGTGCCCAAAGAGGAGGCCGCCGGGCTGGAGGCCAAGGCCCAGGCCGACATCGCCGCCCGGGAGGCGGCGGAGCAGGGCTGAGCCCTCTCTTTGACGGAATATCGTTCGGTCACGCTGCGGCGGGCGCATCTTAAGGGTGCGCCCGCCGTTTTTATAGAGGAAGAGACCCCCTTCCCTCCTTGGGCTCCTCCCCCGTCATTCTGAGGCCGAAGGCCGAAGAATCCGTATTCCCCATCCCGCCGCCGTGAAAGTCAGAGAAACGGATGCTTCGCTCCGCTCAGCATGACGCGGAGGATATGGCGCAGGGCTTTCCCGGACGGGCCCGCCGTCTCTCTTTCATTTGTGGCCGGAACATTTCCTTTTTCCCGATTTCTCTTGTCATTTTCAGCGAGATAGGCTATACTGAGACAAGACAGGCTGCATGGCAGCCACACGGTTAAAGTGGATCGGAGATGACGATATGGAACTGAAAAATTTTGACGCGATCCTGGAGCGGGTCCCAAAGATGTCCCGTCCCATGCGGGTGATCCTGGCCGGTTCCGACGGTGAGAACATGCTCAAGGGTATCTTCGCCGCTCAGGAGAAGGGCCTGGTGCAGCCGGTGCTGGTGGGCGACCGCGCCCGGACCATCACGGTCCTGGAGCAGTTCGGTCTGGAGAAGGAGCCCTACACCATGGTGGACACCCCTCCGGGACACAACATCACCCAAATGGCCATCGACATCATCAATTCCGGCGACGGCGATGTGCTCATGCGCGGCAACATCCCCACCCGTGACTTCCTGATGCCGGTGCTGGACGGCAAGAACGGCCTGCGCACCGAGCGGCTCATGAGCCACGTCTCCCTGGCCTCCCTGCCCGAGTACCCTAAGCTGCTGGCCCTGAGCGACATGACCGTGGTCATCAAGCCCAACATGACCCAGAAGAAGGCCATCATCAAGAACACCGCCGACGCCTTGAAAGCCTTCGGCTATGAAAATCCCAAGCTGGCCCTGCTGAGCCTGGTGGAGCATGTGACCTTCCACATGCAGGACACCGTGGAGGCCCAGCGCCTGGTGGCCGAGCAGAAGCAACGCCCCTTCGCCGACTGCGAGCTGTGGGGCCCCATCGCCTACGACCTCATCCTGAGCAAGGAGGCCGCCCGTTTGAAGAACTACGACTGCCCCTGGAGCGGCGGCGGCTTCGACGGCATCATCGCCCCCGACCTCTCCACCGCCAACACCCTGGTGAAGAGCTGGCTCATCCACGCCCACGCCGTCACCTGCGGCGCCGTGGTGGGCGCCAAGGTGCCCATCGCCCTCACCAGCCGCAGCGCCAACGAGGAGGAGACCTACCTCTCCCTGGTGTTCTGCGCCGTGCTGGACGCCTGGCGGAAGAAGAACAGGGCCGCCGAGGACTGAGCTGAAAAAAGCATAAAGCATGTGAAAAGGGCCCGCCGCAGAATTTTCTAATTCTGCGGCGGGCCCTTCCGTCCGTCGTACCGATCCGGCGCAACGCTTGTTTGTGGAGCGCGACGACCCCGGCGCGCCTGTGGTACTGCCACTCACTCCTGTCATTCTGAGCCGCAGGCGAAGAATCCGTACTCCTGACCCCTCACATCACGGAAAAAATGAGAAAGACGGATCCTTCGCTGCGCTCAGGATGACGAAGGGGGCAAGTGAACCATATTTCACGGGGCGCGGCTGCCCAGCCGCCCCCATGGTACTGCCGCCCGCTCTCTCACGCCCCCACGGCCTTTCGGTCCTGCCGCTCCTTCCGGCGGTCCCGGCGCAGGAGCTTTTCCCCCTCGCTGACCGCCGCCGGGACCAGGGAGAGCAGGAGGACCCGGCCCCAGGCCCCCAGGGGCATGGCCACGGTGCCGAAGACCAGCCGCAGGGGCGGGAAGACCAGGGCGGAGAGGAGCAGGACAAGCCCCACCAGGAAGGCTTTGACCATGGCCCGGTTGGAGGTGAGCCCCAGCTCGGCCACCGTCCTGCGGTCACTGCGCACGTCAAAGGCGTGGAAGAGCTGGCACAGGGTGAGGGTGGCAAAGGCCATGGTGCCGGCCAGAGCTCCCCCGTCGGCGGCCATGGACCAGCCCATGGCCCAGGCGCACAGGGTGACCGCCCCCACCAGCAGCCCCTGCCAGGCCAGGCGCAGAGAGAAGGCTTTGGTAAAGAGCCCGGCCCGGGCGGGTCGGGGCCCCTCCTCCATGACCCCCTCCTCCACCGGCTCCACCCCCAGGGCCAGGGCGGGCAAGGAGTCGGTGACCAGGTTGAGCCACAGAAGCTGCACCGGCGTCAGGGGCGTCCGGGGCAGGTCCAGGGCGGTGGCCAGGGCCACGGCGGCGATCTCCCCGATGTTGCAGGAGAGCAGGTAGTGGATGGCCTTGCGGATGTTGGCAAAGATGCCCCGCCCCTCCTCCACAGCCTGGACGATGGTGGTAAAGTTGTCGTCGGTGAGGACCATGTCAGCTGCGCCCTTGGCCACGTCGGTGCCGGAGCGGCCCATGGCGCAGCCGATGTCGGCGGCCTTGAGGGCGGGGGCGTCGTTGACCCCGTCCCCCGTCATGGCCACCACCTGGCCCCGTCTCTGCCAGGCCCGGACGATGCGCATTTTGTGCTCCGGGGTCACCCGGGCGTACACCGAGACTTTTTCCACCTCCTGCTCCAGCAGCTCCTGGGGGAGGAAGTCCAGCTCCTCCCCGGTGAGGGCCAGGTCCCCCGGCCGCAGCATCCCCAGCTGCCGGGCCACCGCCAGGGCGGTGAGCTTGTGGTCCCCGGTAATCATCACCGGGCGGATGCCGGCGGTGAAGCACCGCTCCACCGCCCCCCGCGCCTCGGGCCTGGGCGGGTCCATCATACCTACCAGCCCCACCAGGGTAAGGCCCGTCTCCAGGCTGCGGGTGTCGGTCCCCGCCGGGAGCCGGGGCAGGTCCCGCCAGGCCACCGCCAGCACCCGCAGGGCCCGCTGGGCCATGGCCTCGTTGGCCGATGCCGCCCGCCGCCGGAGGGCGGGGGTGAAGTCGGTCTCCCCCGCCGCCCCCAGCGCCTTGGCGCACAGGGGAAAGAGCACGTCGGGGGCCCCCTTCACCAGCAGACGGCAGCCCCCCTCCGTTCGGGGGTGGAGGGTGCTCATCCGCTTCCGCTCCGAGTCGAAGGGGCACTCCCCCTGACGAGGGTAGCTCCGCTCCAGCTCGGCCTTGTCCAGCCCGGCACACCGGGCCGCCTCCACGATGGCGCACTCGGTGGGGTCCCCCGCCGCCCGGACCCCGCCGCCGTCCCGGAGCAGGCTGGCGT
>NZ_JAPFEA010000114.1 GCF_026169115.1 Intestinimonas sp.
AGCGGAGGGCGGCCCCCGCGCCGGAGCCGGCAGTCTGCTGCCCCACGGCCCCCGGCGGCGCCACGGTATTCATCGGCAAGGACTTCATCGGCGACGGCAGCCGGGAGCTGGGAGAGAGCCTGATGAAGATGTTCCTCTACACCCTGGCCCAGAGCGATACGCCCCCCGCCTGCCTCCTCTTCATGAACGGTGGCGTGAAGCTGCCCGCCGGCGGGGAGCCCCAGGTCATTGAGAGCCTGAAGTCTCTGGCGGAAAAGGGCTGCGAGATCCTGGTGTGCGGCACCTGTCTCAACTACTTCAGCCTGACCGAAGCCTGCAAGGTGGGCGTGGTGAGCAATATGTACGACATCGCCGGGCGGCTGCTGTCCGCGCCCCGGGTGGTCACTGTATAAACAAAAAACAGCGGCCCGGAAGCTATGCTTCCGGGCCGCTGAGCCTGTCGACAAAGTCGACAGGCTCTCTCAAAAATGCAAGCATTTTTTCGAAGAGATGCAGCCTGCTGCGTCGCACTTCGTCAGGCCCCAAACAAAGCCGCTTCGCCGGGCTTTGTTTGGGGCCCAACTTGCACGCTTGCAGGCTGAGAGGTGTTTTTTTCGACGCACATGTCGCCGGAAAAAACAGATGTCATTTCATTCCGTCGTCTGCGGACGACGGAACTCTGCGAGGCTCTTGCACAAAATCTAAAGCATATCTGCTTTTTCGACAAGCTGAGCGGCCCGGAAGCTATGCTTCCGGGCCGCTGTTTTTGGGGTCGGAGGTCTCGCCCCTGTACTTTCTCCGGGTGGCGATGCCGCCCCGGATGTGCCGCTGTGCCTTGTTTTCCTCCAGAACAGCCTTTACCTGGAGGTAGAGGGGGCGGTTGAAGGTGCTCAGACGGTCCTGAATGTCCTTGTGGACGGTGGACTTGCTGATGCCAAAACGCTGTGCAGCGGCCCGGACCGTCGCCTTGTTCTCAATGATGTAAAGGGCCAGCCGACAGGCCCGCTCCTCGATGTTCCCTTTCACACGCGCAACACTCCCCGTCGTGGTTTCCACTGTGGGATGTATATGCGCCAGTCAGAGGGAACAGAACGGGCTTGCTTATGCTTCCAGCAGAGGGGCGAGCCGCCGCACCATGGCGGGGGCGTCGATGGAGACGCCGGTGAAGTGCTCCAGGGCGAAGACGGCCTGGTAGAGGAGCATGCTCAGGCCGTTGAAGGCGGGATGCCCCAGGGCCCTGGCCCGAGCCAGAAGGGCGGTCTCGGCGGGGGCGTAGATGAGGTCGTACACCGGCGCGCCGGCGGGCAGGGCCTCCAGAAAGGAGAGGTCCTCAAAGCCGCCCTTTGCCCCCGCCATGCCCAGGGAGGTACAGTTGACCAGCAGGTCGGCTCCGGCGGCCTGGGCCCGGAGGGTGTCGATATCAAAGCCGGCGGGAGAGAGGACCTCCGGAGCCCGGTCACAGAGGGCCTGGGCCTTCTCCAGGGTGCGGTTGCAGATGGTCACCGAGGCCACCCTCTGTTGGGCCAGCTTCAGGGCCACCGCCTTGGCGGCGCCTCCCGCCCCCAGAAGGACCACCCGGCGGCCCCTGGGATCAAAGCCGGCGTCCAGCAGCGCCTGGAGAAAGCCCTGCCCGTCTGTATTATATCCGTATACTTTGTCATCTTTTATACAAACCGTATTTACCGAGCGGTAGAGCCTGGCGTCCTCGTCCAGCACATCCATGAGGGGAAGGAGGTCCTCCTTGTGGGGCATGGTGGCGTTGAAGCCGGCGTAGCCCGCGGTCTTGGCCGCCTCCAGCCACCGGGCGGCCTCCCCGGCCTTGACGGGCTGACAGAGGTAGATATAATCCAGTCCCAGGGCCTGGAGCATGGCGTTCTGGAGCAGGGGGGACTTGGAGTGGAGCACCGGGTCCCCGATGACGCACAGCTTTTTGGTGGTGTTTTTCAGCTCGACCTGCATGGCGGTTCTCCTTTGGTTTTACACAGTTTGGGCGGCTGGTGTGGAAAAGATAGAGGTTTTTACCGTCTATACTGGTTGATTTGATGGAACTGCGGCTGGATTATCAACATGAGAACATGGCTGTGGGGATGCACAGGTTTTGATTCTCCTAAAGCCTATCTTCGAAGGGAAGCCCACAGCTCTCTTTGCCTACTTTCTCTCTTGAGGGAAGTGCGGGGAGGAGGTGGCTGTGGGGATGCACGGCGTTTCAGTTTTCTGAACGCGTATCCCCGCAGGGCAGTCCAAAGCTCTCTTTGCCTACTTTCTCTCTCGAGAGAAAGTAGGAGAGGGCGGCTTCGTAGCCGTAGAGTCCCAGGCCGCAGATCTGGCCCACACAGGCGGGGGCGGTAACGCTCTTGTGGCGGAACTCCTCCCGCTGGTGGATGTTGGAGATGTGGACCTCCACGCAGGGGACCGAGACGGCCTTGAGGGCGTCCAGAATGGCCACGGAATAGTGGGTGTAGGCCCCAGGATTCATGACGATGGCGTCGTAGACCCCGTCGGCGGCCTGGATGGCGTCCACGATGGCCCCCTCGTGGTTGGACTGTAAGCAGTCCACGGTGGAGCTGTGGGCGGCGGCGAAGTCCCTGAGATGGGCGCACAGGCCCTCGTAGTTCTCCGAGCCGTAGATGCCCGGCTCCCGCTTGCCCAGCAGATTGAGATTGGGACCGTTGATGACGAGAAATTTCATGCTCTGAGCACCTCCAGAATGGCGTCTGCGGCGGCCTCCGGGGAGGGGGCCTCCGGGATGATGTGGTCCGCCCACTGCCGGTAGACCGGTTCCCGCTGGGCGAAGCGGTCCAGGAAGGCCGCTTTGCCCTCCTGGGCCAGGGGCCTTCCGGCCATGGAGACGGTGTCGTAGGTCCTCCCTGGGTCCCGGCAGAGCCAGAAGACCACGCCGGACGCCTTGAGGGGGGCCATGGCGGCGGCGCGCAGAGGCAGCCCGCCGCCGCAGGCGATGACCAGGCCGGTCCGGCGGGCCAGGACCTCCGCCGTCTCCCGCTCCCGGTCCCGGAAATAGCCCTCGCCGTCGGCGGCGAAGATGGCGGGGATGGTCCGGCCCTCCCGGGCCTCGATGAGGGCGTCGGTGTCGGCCAGCGTCCGGCCCAGCCGGGCGGCGAGAAGGCCGCCCACTGTGGTCTTGCCAGAGGCCATCATGCCGATGAGGACGATGTTGCGCGTCTCCATGGCTCAGCCCTCCCTGGCGGCGGGGTAGTTCCCCAGCACCCGGAAGCCCTCGGCGGACTGGGTGAGCTCCAGGAGGACCCCGTCCATGCCGGGGGCGGCCAGGTCCCCGGTGAAGTCGGCGAAGAAGCGGTATTCCCAGCTCCGGCCCACGATGGGCCGGGACTCCAGCTTCATGAGATTGAGCCCGTTGACGGCGAAGGTGGTCATGAGCTGGTGGAGGGAACCGGTGCGGTGGGGCAGGGTGAAGAGAACGCTCACCTTGTCGCTGCCCGGGCGGCGCTCCGGTACCGGGGAGACGATGACAAAGCGGGTGTAATTGCAGTCGTTGGCGTTGAGGTGGGCGGCCAGGATCTCCAGGCCGTAGTGCTCCGCCGCCCGGGGGGAACAGATGGCGGCCCGGTCAGCCCTGCCGCTTCGGGCGACAAACTGGGCGCTCTCGGCGGTGTTGAGCCGGGGGACGCAGGTCCAGCCCCTCCCCTTGAGGAAGTCGGCGCATTGGAGCAGACCCTGCTCATGGGAGTAGACGGTGGTGATGCCGTCCAGCCTGGCCCCGGCGGGGGCGGCCAGACAGTGGTCCACCTTCACCGTCTGCTCCCCCACGATGCAGTGGCCGTAGGCGGCCAGCAGGTCGTAGACCTGGCTGATGGAGCCGGTGGAGCTGTTCTCAATGGGGAGGACGCCGTAGTCGGCCTCTCCGCACTTGAGGGCCTGAAAGACCTCCTCCCAGGTGGCGACATGGGACCGGGAGACGGTCTCCCCGAAGAAGCGCCCGGCGGCCTCGTCGGAGTAGGCCCCCGGCTCCCCCTGATAGAGTACCCGGGGGCGCTCCAGCGGGGGCCGGGCGGCGCGGAGGGCGGCGCAGACACGCTGGTAGTCCCCGTTGCCCGACTCGGTGAGGAGCTTGCGCTGCTGCCGGCGGGAGATGCCCATGATGGCCTCGTAGAGGGCGATGACGTCGTCCTTGCGGGCGGGGTCGTCGGTGAGAGCGGCCTTTTTGGCCAGAACCTCCTGTTCCCGGGCGGCATCCAGTACCGGGACGCCGTTGGCTTGCTTCCAGCGGCCCACCTGCTCCGTCACCTCCATGCGGCGGAGAAAGAGGGCGGTGAGTTGGGCGTCGATGTGGTCGATCTGCCCCCGAAGGGCATCCAGTTGACTCATAGAACTACACCTCGCAGTGGTAACTCAGACGCCCAGCACCGCGCAGGCGGCCAGGGCGGCGGCGGCTTCGATGACCGGCACCGCCCGAGGGAGGATGCAGGGGTCGTGGCGGCCAGTGATGGCCAGCTTGGCGTCGGCGCCGCTGGACAGGTCCACGGTGTCCTGCTCACGGGCGATGGAGGGGGTGGGCCGGATGGTGACCTCAAAGGTCACCGGCATGCCGTTGGTGATGCCGCCGTTGATGCCGCCGGCGTGGTTGGTCCGGGTCTTGACGGTATCTCCGTCCATGTAGAAGGGGTCGTTGGCCGCGCTGCCCCGGAGGTCGGCGAAGCCGGTCCCCAGGCCGAAGCCCACCGCCTTGACGGCGGGGACGGCGAAGAGGTACTGGGAGAAGATACCCTCCACGTTGCAGTCGAAGTCGGGGGACCCCAGTCCGGCGGGCAGGCCGGTGACGGCGCAGGCAATGCGTCCGCCCACTGAGTCCCCGTCGGCCTTGGCGGCCAGGATGGCCGCCTCCATCTCCTCGGGGGTGGGGTCGGCGATGCCGGCCACGTTGGAGATGCGGGCGGCCACCTCCACCCCCCGCTCCCGCAGGAGGAGCTTGGCCACCGCCCCGGCAAAGACCAGGGGGGCGGTGAGCCGGCCAGAGAAGTGGCCGCCGCCCCGGTAGTCGTTGCAGCCGTGGTAGCGGACAAAGCCGGCGTAGTCGGCGTGGCCGGGCCGGGGCAGATTTTTGAGCCTGGCGTAGTCTTTGGACCGTGTATCGGTGTTGAAGATGACGGCGCACAGGGGGGCGCCGGTGGTCCTGCCCTCAAAGACGCCGGAGAGGAGCTCAGGTTCGTCTTTCTCTCGCCGGGCGGTGGTCATGGCGTTCTGGCCGGGGGCCCGGCGGGCGAGCTCGGAACGGATAAAGTCCAGGTCCAGAGCCAGACCGGCGGGGACGCTCTCCAGGGTCACCCCGATGGCGGGGCCGTGGGACTCGCCGAAGATGGTATATCTCATGGCTGTGCCTCCTCTGTCCGGGTGATAACGCCGCCCAGGGCCTCGTAGTCCGCCCAGAAGCTGGGGTAGGACTTCCTGACGCACTCCGCCCCCGTGATGGTGACGGGGGCGTCACAGTTGGTGGCGGCGATGGCGGCCATCATGGCGATGCGGTGGTCGTTGTGGCCGGAGACGGTGACCCCGCCGGGGAGGGTGTCCTTCCCGTGGATGACCAGATAGTCGTCGTGCTCCTCCACGTCCGCCCCAAGGGCGGTGAGCACGTCGGTGACGGTAGAGAGCCGGTCACTCTCCTTCATCCGGAGCCGGGCGGCGTTGACCAGCCGGGTGGCGAGCCCCTCCCCCCGGAGGGCGGCCATGGCGGCCAGGGGAGGGACCAGGTCGGGACAGCCGGAGACGTCGATCTCGGCATGGCTGGGCCGGGCCAGGGTCCAGTAGTGGCGGGCGATGGCGGCGTCGGCCTGGGCGGAGCCGGCGTCCAGCCCCTGGATGTCCACGTCGCTGTCCAGCAGGGCGGCGGCGTACCAGAAGGCGGCAGCCGACCAGTCGGCCTCGATGGTCAGGTCCCGGGCGGTGAACTTCTGCCCGCCGGGCACCCGGAAGCCCCGCTCCTCCCGCTCCACCCGGATGCCGAACTTCTCCAGCACGTCCAGGGTCAGGTCCACATAGGCCCCAGACTCCAGGGGGGTGGTGAGGAGGATCTGGCTGTCCCCGGACAACAGGGGGAGGGCATAAAGGAGGCCGGTAATGAACTGGGAGGATACGTTCCCGGGCAGGGCGTAGGTCCCCGGTTCCAGCTGGCCGCGGACGGTCAGGCTGCCGGCCATCTCCTCCCAGAAGATCCCCTTCTCCCGAAACAGGTCCCGATAGGGGGCCTGGGGCCGCTCCATGAGCCGGCCACGGCCAGTGAAGTGTCCGCCCCCCCGGAGGGCCAGGGCCACCGGGATCAGAAAGCGCAGGGTAGAGCCCGACTCCCCGCAGTCCAAAATGGGCAGGCCGTCCTGGCCGGCGGGGTGGCCGGACCGGAGGGCGGCGGCGCAGAACTGGGTGGCCCGGATGTCCTCCGAGTCCCCCAAATTGGAGAGGGTCCCCGTTCCATCGGCCAGGAGCAGGGCAAGCAGGGCACGGTGGCCGACGGACTTGCTGGGGGGCGGGGTGACCGAACCCCTGAGCAGGGCCGGGGTGATGGTGATGTTCATATCAGCGCCTCCAGTCGACGCAGCAGCTCCGCCTTGGGCATCCTGTGGGGGACGGCCCGGCCCAGCGCCGCGAGCAGAATGACCGAGATGTGGTCCCCCGCTCCCTTCTTGTCCAGTCCCACGGCGGCGGTATAGTCCTCTGCGGTGCAGGGAATGGCGGTGGGCAGGCCCAGGGCGGACAGCACGGTCTCCAGCCGCTCCGGCACTTCTGCCGGGGTCACCCCCAGCGCTACGCCCAGCCGGGCGGCGGCGCACATACCGGCGGACACCGCCGAGCCGTGGGTCCACTCCGTATAGTGTCCCGCCAGCTCGTAGGCGTGGCCAATGGTGTGGCCAAAGTTGAGGAGCATCCGCTCTCCTGTGTCCCGTTCATCCTGTTCCACTACGTTTCGTTTTATTTCGCAGCATGTATACAAAATGTGTTCGATCTCTGCCATCAGCGATGCCCGGGCGGAGGGCTGGGCCGCCCGCTGGGCCAGAAAATCGAAGAAGGCGGCATCCCGGATGCAGCCATATTTGACCACCTCGGCCATACCGTCCATGAAGGTGGGCAGGGGCAGGGTATCCAGCACATTCGGGTCCATGAGGACCAGCTTGGGCTGCCAGAAGGCCCCGGCCAGGTTTTTCCCGTGGGCCAGGTCGATGGCCACCTTCCCCCCCACGGAGGAGTCCACCTGGGCCAGGAGGGTGGTGGGGATCTGGATAAAGTCCACCCCCCGGAGGATGGTGGCGGCGGCGAACCCGGCCAGGTCCCCCACCACGCCGCCGCCCAGGGCCACCACGGCGTCGGTGCGGGTGAGCCCGGCGGCCATCATCTTCTCCCAGAGGATGACGAGCTGCTCGGCGCACTTGGAGGGCTCCCCGGCGGGGACGGCGTGGCAGACCACCTGATAGCTCATGCGCTTCAGGCTGTCTGACAGGCGGGAGAGATAGAGGGGCAGCACGTTGGAGTCGGTGACCACAAAAAGGCGCTTGGCCTGTGGGCAGACCCGCTGGATGGCCGCCCCTGCCCGGTCCAGGAGGCCAGGGGCGATGAGGATATCATAGCTGCGTCCGGGCAGGGTCACGGTGAGGGTCTTCATGGCTGCGGCTCCTTCCCGGTCAGAGATTCAGGGTCTTGCCCATCATGGGGGCCAGGACCTTGATCTTTTTCATGAGCTCATCGAACTTCTTGGGGGTAAGGGACTGCTGGCCGTCGCACTTGGCGTGGGGGGGATCGTTGTGGACCTCAATGATGAGGCCGTCTGCCCCGGCGGCGATGGCGGCCAGGGCCAGGGGCTCCACCATGGAGTACATGCCGGCGGCGTGAGAGGGGTCCACGATGACGGGCAGGTGGCTCATCTGCTTGATGGCGGGGATGGCGGATATATCCAGGGTGTTCCGGGTGTAGGTCTCGAAGGTGCGGATGCCCCGCTCGCAGAGGATGACGTTCTCATTGCCGGCGGCCATGATGTACTCCGCCGACATGATCCACTCCTCGTAGGTGTTGGAGAGGCCCCGCTTGAGGAGGATGGGCTTGCTCATCTTGCCCACCTCCTTCAAAAGCTCGAAGTTCTGCATGTTCCGGGCCCCCACCTGGACCAGATCCACCTCATCCTCGAAGAGCTGGGCCATCCGGGGGTCCATGATCTCGCTGACGATGGGCAGACCGGTCTGTTCCCGGGCCTCCACCAGCAGCTCCAGCCCGGGGGCGCCCATGCCCTGGAAGGAGTAGGGGGAGGTCCGGGGCTTGAAGGCGCCGCCCCGGAGGAGGGCCGCCCCGGAGAGCTTCACGTCCTGGGCCACGGCGCAGATCTGGGACTCGCTCTCCACCGAACAAGGGCCGGCGATGACGGAGAAGCTGCCGCCGCCGATCCGCGCCCTGCCCACGGAGACCACCGTGTCCTCGGGGTGGAACTTCCGGTTGGCCTTCTTATAGGGCTCCTGGACCCGCATGACCCGTTCCACGTTGTCCTCCATGGAGATCTTGTCGATATCCAGCTCGGTGGTGTCCCCCACCAGGCCCAGGATGGTGCAGCCGATGCCGTGGGTGATGCCCACGTCCAGCCCCTGGGCGCGGAAGGTATCGGCCAGGGCCTCGATGTCCTCTTTCCTGGTGCCGGGCTTCATAATGATTACCATAGTGATCTTCTCCTTTTTCCGTCAAGGGTGCAAAAGAAAAAAAGCGCCCATTGACGATAAAATCAATGAGCGCACGGTTCGACGATACAACGACCCCATCCAAAGGGCCGGCCCATTCACTTTATCCCGCTGTTTTACCCATGCCAAAAAAGCCGGCGCCCGTAAATCGAGCCCAGCCAAAATAGGTAAAGGAACGGGATTCAGTTGTGAGGCGGCGACGATCCATCTGAACTACCTCACTCAACTGGAATGGTTGGACGTATTTTACACCCGGCGGAGAAAAAATGCAAGAGCGATTTGCCGCAGTAACGTAAAAAATAGAAAAAGCGCCCCAGAAGGGGCGCTTTGCTCAGGGCTGCCGGCCCTCGGCCCTGGTGTAGAGGAGGACGCCGGCCAGGACGGCGGCGGCCCCCGCCGCCTGGAGAGGGCCGATGCCCTCGCCGAAGAGGAGAAGCCCCAGGACGGAGGCGAAGACGGGCTCGCACAGCTTGGCGGCGGAGACATAGGCAGGGGAGAGCCACTTCAGGCTCCAGGAGAAGAGGGAGTGGCCCAGCAGGGTGCAGAAGACGGCCAGCAGCAGCCCCACGGCGGACTCCCGGAGCCCCCAGCCCAGCACCAGGGTGCCGGTGACGGCGTCCAGGACCAGCAGGACGATGAGGCAGGAGACGTAGGTGAGGAAGGTGTAGACGGTGGTGGACTGCCGGGCGCGCTGGACCTGGCCGATGAGGGTGTAGGCCGCCACGGCCACGGCGGCCAGCACCGCCAGCAGGTCCCCCGCCAAAGCGCCGGAGCCGCCGGAGTCGGAGAGGGCCAGCGCCGCGCTGCCGGCGAAGGTCACAACGATGGCGGCCACCCCCAGCCTGGGGATGCGCCCGTGGAGAAAGAGGGCGAAGCCCAGGGCGGAGAAGATGACCTCGGTGGAGACCAGTACGGTGGAGGAGGCGATGGAGGTCCACTTGAGGGACTCGAACCAGGTGGAAAAGTGGAGGGCCAGACAGGCCCCGCTGAGGGCGCACATCAGGAGGTCCCGGCGGGCGGTGGAGCGCAGCTCGGCCCGGTGGGACCGGAGGACCGCCGGCAGCAGCAGGAGGACGGTCCAGCCCAGCCGGCCGGTGGCCGTCACCAGGGAGGGGGCCGCCGGCCAGCGGACAAAGACGGAGGAAAAGGAGGCCCCCAGCACGCCCAGGAAAAGGACCAGTCTGGGGTCTGCGGTGAGACGGCTCAACGGGGGAGCCCCCGGCGGCGGGCGGCCTCGTCCAGCCGCTCCAGGGCCAGTTCCAGGTGGCGGCGGGGACAGGCCAGGACGAAACGCTCGAAGCCGGTCCCCTCGGGGCCGAACATGGTCCCCTCGTCCAGCCACAGCCCGGCCTCATCCCGCATGAAGCGCAGCTGCTCCTCCGGCGAAAGCCCCAGGGAGGAGAAGTTGGCCCACAGCAGGTAGGTGCCCTCCCAGGGGGCGGTCCACACCGAGGGGAAGCGGTCAGCCAGGAAGGATCTGCACAGCTCGAAGTTGCCCTTGAGGTGGACCAGCAGGGCCTCCAGCCAGGGCTCCCCCCGCTCGTAGGCCGCCCGGGTGGCGGCCAGGCCGAAGTAGCCGGTGTAGCTCCCGGTGTAGCCGTCGGTCCTGGCGCGGAACTGCCGGCGCAGGTCCTGGTCGGGGATGACGGTGGTGGCGGTGGCCAGCCCCGCCAGATTGAAGGTCTTGCTGGCCGAGGTGCCCAGGATGCAGCGGTGGGCGGTCTCCTCGCCCAGGGTGGCCAGAACGGTGTGGGTGTGGCCGGGGGCGATGAAGTCGGCGTGGATCTCGTCGGAGAAAATGAGGACGTTATGGCGGCGGCAGATGTCGGCGACGGCCTCCAGCTCGGCGCGGGTCCACACCCGGCCGGTGGGGTTGTGGGGCGAGCAGAGGATGAGGAGCTTGGTCTCCTCCCGGCTGCACAGACCCTCCAGGTGGTCCAGGTCCAGCTCATAGCCTTGGTCGGTGCGGCGGAGGGGGTTGGCCAGGAAGGTGCGGCCTGTGGCCTCGGCGATGCGCTTGAAGGGCGGGTAGGCCGGGGTCTGGGTCACGATGGCGTCGCCGGGTCTGGTGAATGCCTGGACGGCCTGGCCGACGGCATGGACCACGCCGAAGTTGTTCACCAGCCAGCCGGGGTCCACCTTCCAGCCGTGGCGGCGCTCCATCCAGCCGGTGAGGGCGGTGCGGAAGGTCTCGTCCATGCCGGTGTAGCCGTAGACGCCGAAGGCGGCGTGGTCCTGGAGGGCGGCGACGATCTCCGGAGCCACCAGCAGGTCCATGTCGGCCACGGAGAAGGGGATCACATTGGGGTCGGTGACGCCGGCCTTCTCCATGGGGACCCACTTGGAAGCTCCCATGTGGAGCCGGGAGCGCAGGGTGGTGAAATCATAGTTGGACATGGGGCAAACCTCCGATTCTCTCTTTCTGCGGGGATGGGGAAAAGGCAAAGGGCGGCCCCAAGGGCCGCCCTTTGCGTCGTTATGGAAGGGGGATCACTCCGCCGAGATGAGGTAGTAATAGACGGGCTGTCCGCCGGAGAGCAGAGTGATCTCGGCATTGGGGCAGGCGGCGGTGAAGATATCCAGGGCGGCCTGGGCCTGACCGTCGTCCACGTCCTCGCCGTAGTAGATGGTGATGAACTCGGCGCTCTGCTGGGTCTCGGCCTCGGCCAGACGCCGGAGCAGGGCGGAGAGGTCCTGGTCGGTGCCGAAGAGCTGGTTTTCAGCCAGGGCCAGGTAGTCGCCCTCCTTGATGTCAAAGCCGTCGAAGTCGGAGTTCCGGGCGGCGTAGGTGATCTGGGCGGTGTGGACGTTCTGGATGGCCTGGGTCATGGCGTCGGTGTTGTCCTCCTGGATGGCGTCGGGGTCGAAGCTGAGGAGGGCGGAGACGCCCTGGGGGATGGTCTTGGTGGGGAGGACCACCACCGTCTTGCCCTGGGCCAGGGGGATACACTGCTCGGCGGCCATGATGATGTTCTTGTTGTTGGGGAGGACGTAGACCACTTCGGCGGGGGTGGCCTCGATCTCCTTGAGGATGTCCTGAGTGGAGGGGTTCATGGTCTGGCCCCCGGAGACCACACGGTCCACGCCCAGGTCCCGGAAGACGTCGGCCAGGCCGTCGCCGGCGCAGACGGAGACGAAGCCGTACTGCTTCTCCGGGGCGGCGGGGGCGGCACAGTGGTCGTGCTCGTCCTCCTCCAGGTCGTCGGTGCTCTGGATGTGGCGTCCGGCGGCCAGATCCTCGGCCTGGGTGCGCATGTTCTCGATCTTGGCCAGCTCCAGGGTGCCGTACTTCTGGGCCTCGCTGAGGACGTCGCCGGGGATGTCGGTATGGACATGGACCTTGAAGGCGTCGTCGCTCTCGCCGATGACCAGGCTGTCGCCCACGCTGTTGAGGTAAGCCTGGAAGGCCTCCAGCCCGTTGAAGCCCGCGTCCTTGCGGACGATGAAGACGGTGTCGAAGGTGAAGGTGATCTCCTCGGCGGCGATGGCGGCGTAGTCGGTCTTCTGCTCGCCGGAGGTCCCCTCCTCGCCGTCGGCGGGCATGGGCTCGCCGCGGAGCTCATCCAGCATGCCCTGGAGGATGGCCAAAAAGCCCTTGCCGCCGGCGTCCACCACGCCGGCCTTCTTGAGGACGGGGTTCTGGTTGACCGTGTCGTCCAGGGCGATGAGACCCTCCTTGATGGCCTCGTCCAGGACGAACTCGATGGCGCGGTCCTCTCGGGCGGCCTCGGCGGCCCGGCGGGCGCACAGGCGGGAGACGGTGAGGATGGTGCCCTCGGCGGGCTTCATGACGGCCTTGTAGGCGGTGGCCACGCCGTAGTCCAGGGCGATGGCGAAGTCGGCGCCGTCGGCGGTCTCCTTGTCCTTCATGGCCTTGGCAAAGCCCCGGAAGAGGAGGGACAGGATGACGCCGGAGTTGCCCCGGGCGCCCCGGAGCAGGGCGTTGGCATTGACCTGGGCCACGGCGCCCACGCTGCCGGGAGCCTTCTTTTTGAGCTCGGCGGCGGCGGTGGCGATGGTCATGCCCATGTTGGTGCCGGTGTCGCCGTCGGGGACGGGGAAGACGTTGAGTTCGTTGATCTGCTGCTTCTGGGAATTGATGGAGGCCGCTGCGTGAATGAGCATCCGTGCCAGCAGCGCCCCGTCAATGGTTCCTCTCATGTCGAATGTTCCTTTCTATGACGGAATGGGCCGCCGGCCTTCAGCCGATGACCATGGAATCCACGCAGACGTCTACGCTCTTGACCTGAACGCCGGTGATCTTTTCCACGATATAGCGGACCTCGCTCATGATGGAGCGGCTGACGGCGGTGAGATTGACGCCGTTGTCCACGATGATGTGGAGCTCAATGGAGACGGTATCATCGTCATTGAACCGGACCTTGACCCCCTTGGCCATGGATTCCCGGCGCAGAAGATGGACCAGGCCGTCGGTCTTGGAGCGCACCGCCATGCCCTTGACGCCATAGCAGTTGGTCGCGGCAGCGCCGGTGATGTTGGTAAAGACGTCGGGGCTGATGGTGATGACGCCCCTCTCTGTTTCCAGTCTCATATGGTACCTCCTTTGGAGCACAGGACAGAATAAACCAATTATGGTCTATCTATTGTATTCTATTTTCCCCATAAATACAAGGGAAAAAGTTGCAGTGAATGATTGTATTTTCCACGAAAATCGTGTAGACTAGTGATAACGCTCAGACATGGAGGTGCGATGGGATGAAAGTTGCCCGTTTTGTACTCAAGATCGTCGGCTGGTCTCTGGCGCTGGCCGCCGCCGTATGCTGCATTGTGGCCTATTGGGATAAGATCACCAGCGCCGTTTGCTGCCTGAAGGACAAGGTGTCGGGGAGGGGGGCCTGCTGCTGCCATCCCTCTGAATTCGACGACTACGCCGACTGGGACGAGTAAGGCGTACCAAAAGGCATACACGCAGAGAAAATGGCCGCCCGGACCGGGCGGCCATTTTTTTGTTTCAGGAGTCCGCCGGCGGGGCGGAGGGCTCCTGGGTGAGGTAGAAGGTGAAGTTGCCGTTGGCCACCTCCACGCCGTTGTCGTCGGTGAGGACCAGGTGGTAGACGCACAGGGTCTGGCCCAGCTTCTCCGGCTGGGCCCGGCAGAAGATGTGCCGGTTCTCCCCCTTGGCGGGGCGGAGGAAGTTGAAGGCGTAGTTCACCGTGACGCAGGGCCTGCCGGTGG
This sequence comes from Intestinimonas sp., assembly GCF_026169115.1. Classification (GTDB taxonomy): domain Bacteria; phylum Bacillota; class Clostridia; order Oscillospirales; family Oscillospiraceae; genus Intestinimonas. Next base: position 13,857 of record NZ_JAPFEA010000114.1, read on the forward strand.
CGGCAAGGACCCCGGAGCCGCCCACCGTGTCGGCCAGGGTGGCCAGACAGCCCCCGTGGACGATGCCGTAGGGGTTGAGGCTGTCGGGATGGACGGTGAGCGCGCCGACAGCGGTGCCATCCTCATAGAGTTCGGTGATCTGGATGTGATTATAGGAGGAAAACGGGTCGGAGACTCGGACAGGACCCTCCTTGATGGGGACAGGCTTACTGCAGGAAGCCATTGAGAATCCTCTCCTCTGCCTCCTCCTCGGTGAGACCGAGGGTCATGAGCTTCAAAATCTGGTCGCCGGCAATGCGCCCGATGGCGGCCTCGTGGATGAGCTGGGCGTCGGGGTGCTCGGCGGCGATGGCGGGGATGGACTTGATCTTGGCCTGGCCCATGAGGATGGAGTCACACTGGACGTGGCCGAAGCACTTGGCCTCGCCGATCATGCGGGGGTAGAAGACCTGCACCGAGTCGTCCTGGGCTACGGACCGGGAGATGACCCGGCCGGTGGCGTCCTCGCCGGCGAGGACGATGTCCATTTCCGACTCGGCGGTCTGCCTGCCGTGGGTGAGGAGCTTTTCGGTGATGACGGCCTCGCCGCCGGCCCCCACCACGATCTTGGTGTACCGCTTGGTGGAGTCCACGCCCCGGATCTGGGTGGTCTCCATGTGGATGGAGGCCCCCTCCTCCAGGTAGACCACGGTCTGGGGGTTGAAGATGCGCTCGCCGGTGCCCTCCCCCTCGCCGTAGTGCTTCTCATAATAGCGGACCTTGGAGTTCTTGCCCACGTGGAAGGTGTGGATGCCGTCGTGCTGGGTGGTGTCGCAGCCGGAGTTGTGGATGCCGCAGCCGGCGACGATGTCCACGTCGCAGTCCTCGCCGATGTAGAAGTCGTTGTAGACGGTCTCGGTAAGGCCGGTCTCGGTGAGGACCACCGGGATGTGGACCGACTCCTTCTTGGTGCCGGGGGCGATGTGGATGTCGATGCCCGACTGGTCGGTCTTGGTGTCGATGACGATGTGGGCGGTGCTGACGCGGCCGTCAGACTGCCCGTTCTTGCGGATATTGTAGGCCCCTACGGGGAGACCGTCCAGGTCGGCGATCTCCTTGAGGAGCTTGGCTTCCAGTTTGTCCATGGCTCAAATGCTTCCTTTCCCGGCCGCAGGTGTGGGGCGGCCGACTGTGAAAACGGGGCGGGTCAGGCCCCGTGCATATAGCTGCAGCCCGACACGGTGTTGGCCAGGATCTTGGGGAAGATCTCCTCCTTGGCGCCGTGCTGGGTGATGACGCCCCGGTCCACCATGACGATCTCGTCGGCCAGGTCGATGATGCGCTCCTGGTGGGAGATGACCACCAGGGTGGCCTTCTGCTCGTCGTGGAGCTGGCGGAAGGTGTCGGTGAGCCGGGCGAAGGACCACAGGTCGATGCCGGCCTCGGGCTCGTCGAAGATCATGAGCCCGGAGTCCCGGGCCAGGATGGTGGCGATCTCGATGCGCTTGACCTCGCCGCCGGAGAGGGAGGCGTCCACCTCCCGGTCAATATAGTCGGCGGCGCACAGGCCCACCCGGGTGAGGTACTGGCACTCCTCCTCGTGGGTGAGGCCCTCCCGGCCGGAGGCGAGCTCCAGCAGGTCGCGGACCTTCAGGCCCTTGAAGCGGGGGGGCTGCTGAAAGCCGTAGCTGATGCCCTTCCGGGCCCGCTGGGTGATGTTGAGGGGGGTGATGTCCTCACCGTTCCACAGGATCTGGCCGCCGGTGGGGGTGACCAGGCCCATGATGGCCTTGGCCAGGGTGGTCTTGCCGCCGCCGTTGGGGCCGGTGATGACCACGAACTTGTGCTCGCCGATGGTGAGGGAGACATCGTTGAGGATGCCCAGCTCCTCGCCGGACTCGTCGGACACCTGATAAGATAAATGCCTGATCTCCAGCATGTGAAGGACTCCTTTGTGTTTCTCTGTGAGCGGCCGACGCCGATACGACAATATTTTACCATAATTCCGATTGATTAACAAGTATTTCTTTTGATGGCTCTAACATTGGAACTGTCGGCGGCCCACTGACATAGTATGGACCGAAAGACTGGGATTTAGGAGGCGTGGCCATGGAAGAGATGCAAAACCGACCGGAGGGGACGACGGCGGAGGACCGGGAGCTCTTTCGGCAGGTGTGGCAGCGGGTGACCGAGAGCGGCGGCGGGGAGAGCCCCATTGAGGTCGTCCCGGCCCCTGGGGTGGAGCGGGCCCTGGCGCC
>NZ_JAPFEA010000060.1 GCF_026169115.1 Intestinimonas sp.
CAGCTTGTTTTCCATCTGTAACCGCTGGATCTCATAGGCCTGCTCTGCCGCAATATCTTTGGGCTCAGCTGTTTTCTTCGGCCTGCCCTTGGGGCGTGGTACGATCCCTGCCTCCAGCTTTCGTTCTTTCCTGCGCTCTCGTACCAGCAGCTGCTTTACCACATACTTATCCTGAAACCCAAAGAGCTCTGCCACTTCCCGCTGCGTTTTCCCCTCTGACAGCATGACTTTGATTTCCGGCAGCAGCCCCTGAACCAGTGTGTAATTTCGATTCCGCATAACGATACCCCCTGATGTAGTCTATTTTCCTACATCAGGGGGTATTTTGTCACTGTCCGTTTTTACTGGTTCAGTTCAAGGCTCGCCCGATGGGCGGGCCTCTTTTTTGCGGCGGAACGTCTGAACCCCACCCTCGCCCACATGGTACCGTTTGATTTGCGGGGTGCGGCTTCCCAGACGCGCTAAACCACGCCTGATGCCCACCCTCATCCGTCATTTGCTTCGCAAATGCCACCTTCCCCCTGGGAGGGGGAAGGTTTTTCTGGCTCCCTCTCTGAGGGAGCTGTCGCCACAGGCGACTGAGGGAGTCCGGTATCGCTTGGCGCGCCCAAAAATATTTTTCAAAAAAATTTTTTCCTCCCTGCGATAAAACCGGAGCCCCACCCGTTATAGAGACAGAAAGGGACAAGGACCAAGTCCTCGCAGAAGCACCAACATCACATTGTTTTATTATAAGGAGGAAACGACAATGAAAAATCAGAAGAGATGGAAAGACATGCTGGCCGGCGCCCTGGTGGTGACCGCCGTGGCCGCCATGGCCGTGCCCGCTCTGGCCGCCACCGGCAGCCGCAACGTCCAGGTGGACTACTCCGACATCAAGCTGGTCATCAACGGAGAGACCGTCACCCCCCGGGACGGCAACGGCAACGTGGTGGAGCCCTTCACCATCGACGGCACCACCTACCTCCCCGTCCGGGCGGTGGCCAACGCCCTGGGCATGGACGTGGACTGGAACGGCAAGACCCACACCGTCACCCTCACCGGTAGCGTGGACGACAGCGCCGGCGACTACATCGGCAAGGCCCGGGCCAAGGAGATCGCCCTGGACCACGCCGGCCTCACTTACAGCGACGTGGCCTTCGTCCGGGTGGAGTTGGACCGGGACGACGGTCAGGCCCGGTATGAGGTGGAGTTCTATGCCGGGAAGAAGGAGTACGACTACGAGATCAACGCCGTCACCGGCAAGATCCTGGACGTGGATTTCGATATTGAGGGCTTCACCATCCCCTCCGACAGCACCGACGACTACATTGGCGCGGCCAAGGCCAAGTCCATCGCCCTGGACCACGCCGACGTCTCCTCCAGCGCCGCCACCTTCGACCATGTGGAGCTGGACTGGGACGACGGCCGGGCCATCTATGAGGTAGAGTTCCACGCCGGGAACAAGGAGTACGACTACGACATCGACGCCGTTACCGGCAAGATCCTCAGCTATGACTTTGACGCCGAGCACTACGCTCCCTCTGACGACAAGGACGACCTCATCAGCGAGAGCAAGGCCAAGTCCATCGTCAAGGACCGGGCCGGCTCTGCCTCCGGCACCTTCCAGGAGTTCAAGCTGGACTGGGACGACGGTCGGGCCGTCTACGAGGGCGAGTACCGGGTGGGCTATGCCGAGTATGACTTCGAGATCGACGCCGCCACCGGCGCCGTGCTGGAGTGGAGCGCAGACTGAGCCTGCACAGAGAAACGGGAATTGTGGAAAAAACCGGGTCCGTCCCGCCGAAAAATCGGCGGGACGAACCCGGTTTTCTGCATGTGGACGGACTTTTACACATAAGCTGTGGAAGAAGGTCCCTGCGGAAAGGAGCTGCGCCCATGCACACAGCAGAGCTGGAACCAGACGCCATCGGCCTTTTGAGCCGGGTGGTGGTCCAAGGCAGGACCCCGGTGGGGTGCCGTCTGGTGACCGCCCCGGAGGGAAAGGTCATCGAACGGGGGGAGAGCGGCCTGTTCCGGGTCCTCTTCTCCGACGGCAGCCGCCAGTGGTACTGGCCGGAGGAGCTCCGCGCGGCCCGGTAGGCGTTCCCGCCTGCCGGGTTCTTTCAAAAAGCTGTGGGGGCGCTCCCATCCGGGAGCGCCCCCACAATTTTCCCCTCAGCTCTGGGTCAGGGCGGCCCGGAGCTGGTCCCGGTAGGCCGTCACCGCCCAGTCCGGAGCGGTGAGCGTCACCCCGCTGCCCAGGCCGAACAGCCATCCAAAAAACTGGGGGGAGACCACCGCCTCCACGGTAATGGTGAAGTGGTCAGGGCCATCTGGCACCAGGATCACGTCCTGGCCGAACCGGTCCAGCATGACCCCCACCATGGCGTTGACGCACCGGAGCCGGACCCGGCCCTCCCTGCCGCTGAACATGCCGAAGTGCTTGGCGGCGTAGGCCGCCATGTCAAAGGTGGCCCGCTCCAGGTCCTCTCCCTTTTCCAGCTTCAGGCAGGTGACGGCCAGCTCGGCCATCTTGTCCACCCGGTAGTGGCGCACCTCCTTTTTGGCCCCATCCCAGCCCACCAGATAGTAGTTCTCGCTGTTCCAGATGAGGCCGTGGGGGAAGACGGTATACCGCCGCCCGTTCCGGCGGAAGACCTTTTCCTTGTGTACGTCGTAGTCAAAGTACCGGAAGGTCACCGCCTTCCCTGCGGCCAGGGCCGTGTGGAGCTTGTCGATGGAGTAATAGACGCTCTCGTTCATGGTCTTCGCCCGCCGCTCCACGTAGACCTGCCGCTGGAGCTGCCGGGCCTGGTGGATGCTGGTCAGGCCCTCCAGCTTTCGGATGAGGTCGTCGCTCTTGCGCTTGGTGATAAATTTGCAGGACTGCACCGCGTCCACCAGCAGCTTGAGCTCCGGCAGCTGGAAGGCCCGCTCGCCCACAAACCACCCCGGATCGTTCCCCTTCCGGCTCTGAACGTCCAGCCCCTGCTGCCGGAGGGCCTCCATATCGTCATAGATGCTCTTGCGCTCCGCCGGGATGCCGCGGGCCTCCAGGGCCTCGATGATGGCCCGGATGGACATGGGATGGTCCTCGTCGGTGCGCTCCAAAAGGAGCGCCCGGAGCACCAGCAGCTTCTGCTTCTGACCTCCGCCCCTGGGCATGGGCGCCGCCCCCTTTCTCATGTGCTCTCTTTTATTCTACCAGATCAACAGTCCCAAAAAAAGGACTTTTCTGCGCCCGGCGGCCTGCCGCATCTCAGCCGGGCCGTTCAAAAATGCAACTTGCCCCGCCCGAACCTTCATAATCAGGCGTCGCCCTCCCCGGGGCTCGGAGAGAGGGCATCAGGTTTTCTCTTTACAAGCCGGTCAAGTCATGGTACAATTCACCTAAGTGAAGTTTCAAAGCAAACGAAATTTTTGAAACGAATAACTTCAGAAATATTGAAATTTTATTTCAGGGGGCATGACCCATGGTGATTCAGGATATTCGTGTCGGGCGCATCTCGCTGCCGCTGCGCCATCCCTTCAAAACCGCCTTGCGCACCGTCACCCATCTGGAGGATGTGGTGGTGATGGTGGTGGCCGACGACGGCCGGGTGGGCTACGGCGAGGCGCCGCCCACCGCCGTCATCACCGGCGACACCATCGGCTCCATCGAGTGCGCCGTCCGGGACTTCATCCGCCCCGCCCTGGTGGGGATGGAGGTGGAGGACCTGGACGGGGTGATGAACCGGCTCCAAAGCTGCATGGTGAAGAACACCTCCGCCAAGGCGGCGGTGGACATGGCGGTCTATGACCTCTGGGGCAAGAGGTACGGCATCCCCGTGTGGCGGGCCCTCGGCGGCGCCCGGCGGGAGCTGGAGACCGACCTTACCATCTCGGTCAATCCTGTGGAGGAGATGGTCCGCGACAGCCTGGAGGCCGTGGGGCGCGGCTACCGCACTTTGAAGATCAAGGTGGGCAGAGACCCCAGGGCCGATGTGGACCGGATGGCCGCCATCCGGGAGGCTGTGGGCCCCGATGTGAAGCTCCGGGTGGACGCCAACCAGGGCTGGCAGGCCAAGGAGGCGGTGGCCATTATCTCCGCCATGGAGGACAGGGGGCTGGACATCGACCTGGTGGAGCAGCCCGTCCCCGCCCACGACCTGGAGGGCATGGTCTATGTCACCAGCCAGGTGCAGACCCCCATCCTGGCCGACGAGTCGGTCTTTTCCCCCGCCGACGCGGTGGAGCTCATCCGCCGGGGGGCGGCCGACCTCATCAACATCAAGCTCATGAAGACCGGCGGCATCTGGCAGGCCCTGAAAATCTGCGACGTGGCCGAGATCTACGGCGTGGAGTGCATGATCGGCTGCATGCTGGAGTCCCGGCTCTCGGTGGCCGCCGCCGCCCATCTGGCGGCGGGCCGGAGCGTCATCACCCGGTGCGACCTGGACGGCCCCTCTCTGTGCGCCCAGGACCCCTTCGCCGGCGGACCGGTCTTCGACGAGGCCGTCATCCGCATGACGGACGACCCCGGCATCGGCGTGGAGAACATCCCCTGCGCCGACTGGCAGTGACTCCCCCATTCCCGCATCAGCGCCGCATGCGCGGCTTTTGATGGTCCCCAGGCGGCGAGCCCGCCCCAAATTCAAGTGGAAAGAAGGAGAACGCATGAAAAGAACCACACGATGGACGGCCCTCCTGCTGACCGGCGCCATGGTCCTGAGCCTGGCCGCCTGCGGCGGCGGCGGTACCCAGAGCAGCGGCGCCCCCACCGGCGATGGCGACGGCCCCGCCGTCTACCGCACCCTCTATTCCAGCGAAGTTGAGACCATGAACTATCTGGTCACCACCACCCTCAACAACCTGGTCATCCCCGCCAACGTGGTGGACACCCTCATCGAGTACGACCGCTACGGCGTGGTCCAGCCCTCCCTGGCGGAAAGCTGGGAGCACAACGAGGACTACACCCAGTGGACCTTCCACATCCGCCAGGGCGTGAAGTGGGTGGACGCCGCCGGCGCTGAGGTGGCCGACGTCACCGCCCACGACTGGGTGACCGCCGCCCACTACATCCTGGACGCCCACAACGACTCCAGCAGCGAGTACAACTGGGAGGTCGCCCAGGTGACCAACGCCGCCAACTACTATAACTACACCGCCTATCAGCTGGCCCTGGAGACCGCCACCGACGGTACCGACGAAAACGGCAATCCCGCCAAGCTGGACGCCGACGGCAATGTCATCGAGGAAGTGCCCGCCGTGGCCCCCGAGGACATCGGCGTGAAGGCCACCGACGACTACACCCTGGTCTTCACCCTGGACGCCCCCTGCTCCTACTTCCTGTCCATGCTGTGCTGGTCGGCCTTCATGCCCGTCAACGGCGAGTTCCTGGCCCAGTGCGGGGACACCTTCGGCACCAACGCCGACACCCTGCTCTACTGCGGGCCCTTCCGCCTGTCCTCCTTCAAGCCCCAGGAGGAGCGGGTGATGAGCAAGAACGCCTCCTATTGGGACAAGGACAACGTCTTCATCGACGAGATCCGCGAGACCTACAACGCCGAGGCGTCCACCCTCTCCACCACCATGTACCTCCAGGGCGAGGTGGACTACGCCGAGATCAGCGCCAACCTGCTCGGCTCCCTGCTGAAGGATTACAGCGACCAGATCCACCCCTCCCGGCTGAACGTGGACTACTCCTACTGGTACCTCTTCAACTTCAACGCCAACTTTGACGCCGAGTACGAGCCGGAGAACTGGACCATCGCCGTCAACAACGAGAACTTCCGGCAGTCCATCCTCCACGGCCTGGACCGGGTCAACGCCATGCAGGTCTATGACTCCGAGGAGCCCGAGGCCCTGCTGAGCAACACCATCACCCCCCTGTCCTTCGCCTCCGCCTCCAAGGATTACGCCTACTACGGCGGCCTGGACAAGTACACCGACGGCGACAGCTTCAACGCCGACCTGGCCCTGGAGTACAAGGCCAAGGCCATGGAGGAGCTCTCCGCCGAGGGCTGCACCTTCCCCGTGAAGGTCTACATGCGCTACAACCCCACCACCACCAACTGGGCCGAGGAGTGCCAGCTGGTGGAGCAGCAGATGGAGAACCTGCTGGGCGCCGACTACATCGACATCATCGTGGAGGCCGGCCCCGACACCGGCTTCCTGGCCGCCGTCCGCCGCACCGGCGACTACGGCCTCATGAAGTGCAACTGGGGCGCCGACTACGCCGACGCCTCCTCCTTCGTGGTGGACCCCTTCGGCACCGGCTCCACTTACAGCTTCATCTTCAAGAGTGAGGACCCCGAGACCCAGGGCTACTACCAGCAGTACCTGGACCTCATCGCCAAGGGCCTGACTGCCACCGATGAGGAGGAGCGTTACGAGACCATCGCCCAGGCCGAGGCCGTGCTGCTCGACCACGCCTTCGCCATCCCCATGCACACCTCTCAACGCACCTACTCCTTCTCCAAGCTCAACGTCTTTGAAGGTCCCTATGCCGCCTTCGGCTTCGCCACCCAGCGGTACAAGGGCCAGCACCTGATGGAGAAGTCCATGGGTATGGAGGAGTTCGAGGCCGCCTACCAGACCTGGCTGGAAGAGCGCGACGCCGCCCTGGCCGCCGCCGCCCAGTGATCCACCCGTCCCACGCCCCGTCCGTCTGACCGGCGGACGGGGGCCTGATGCGACCGGCAGGATGGTCTGCAACAGACCATCCTGCCCGCGTCGCTGCGAAACCCATACATCCGGGCCCCACCGGGACCTGGATGTATGGGCTTCGCCCAACAAGGAGGTCGTTTCTGTGGCAAAATATATCCTCAAGCGTATTTTACGATCCATAATCACCATGCTCATCATCATTGTCGTGGTCTTTTCCCTGCTGCGGCTCATGCCCGTCGAGGGTTATTTTGAAAATTACGACAAGCTCAGCGAGACCCAGATCGAGGTGCGCCTCACCCAGCTGGGCCTGAAGGACCCGCTGCCCAAGCAGCTGTGGAATTTCCTCAAGCAGCTCTCCACCGGCGACCTGGGCACCTCCAACATCTACCGCAAGGGCGTGTCCATCAACGAGATCGTGGCCGAGAAAATGCCCATCTCCCTGCGCATGGGCCTCATCTCCCTCACCATCGCCCTGGCTTTGGGGCTCCCGCTGGGCGTGCTGATGGCCCGGAGCACCCGGACCCGCTGGAAACTGTGGGACAAGTTCGGCACCATCTTCATCGTCATCATCCAGGCGGTGCCGTCGGCGGCCTACCACATCCTCATCCAGTTCGCCGGCTCCCAGGGTCCGCTGAAGCTGCCCATGCTCTTCTCCCAAAACGACCCGCGCAGCTACATCCTGCCCATCCTCTCCCTGTCCATCGGCAACATCGCTTACTATGCCATGTGGCTGCGCCGGTACATGGTGGATGAGTCCAACAAGGACTACATCCGCCTGGCCCGGGCCAAGGGTCTGCCCGGAAGCGCCATCTCCCGCCGGCATGTCTTCCGCAACGCCATGGTCCCCCTCATCCAGTACATCCCCAACTCCATCCTCTTCACCCTCATGGGCTCGCTGTATGTGGAGTCGCTCTACTCCATCCCCGGCATGGGCGGGCTGCTGGTCACCGTCATCAAGCGGCAGGACAACACCATGGTGCAGGCCCTGGTACTCATCTACGCCGCCATCTCCATCCTGGGTCTGCTCTTCGGCGATATCCTTATGGCCGTGCTGGACCCCCGCATCAGCTTTACCCGGAAGGAGGGCTCCCGCTGATGAAATCCTACCGCAATCACAAGACCGAACAGCTGGGCGACGCGCTGAACACCCGTCTGGAGGACCAGCTGTCCGCCGAAGAGATGACCGACGAGGAACGCTTCTCCTTCGCCGGGTTTGACGCCTCCGCCGCCGAGCGGGGCGGCTACTCCAACTACTCCTACTGGGGGGCCACCGTGCGGGCCTTCCTCAAAAACAAGGTGGCCGTCTTCTTCCTGCTCATCATGGTGGCCACCCTGGCCTTCACCTTCCTCCAGCCCTACCTGCCCAACCAGCGGGACCCCCTGGTCATCAACTACAACGAGTCCGGCCGGACCCTCTCCAACCTCTCCCCCGGCGAGGAGGGCTTCCTCTTCGGCACCAACAACATCGGTCAGGACGTCTGGTCCCGCATCTGGTCGGGCACCCGGACCAGCCTGTTCATCGGCTTCACCGTGGCCTGCGTGGAGGCCGTGCTGGGCATCCTCATGGGGGTGCTGTGGGGCTATGTGCGGCAGCTTGACTTCTTCTTCACCGAGCTCTACAACATCTTTGACAACATCCCCCAGACCCTGCTGCTCATCCTCATCTCCTACATCATGAACCCCGGCGTGGACACCATCATCTTTGCCCTGTGCCTGACGGGCTGGCTGGGTATGGCCCGGTTCATCCGCAACCAGATCATCATCATCCGGGATCGGGATTACAACCTGGCCTCCCGGTGCCTGGGCACCCCCACCCGGCGCATCATCTTCAAAAATCTGCTGCCCTATCTGGTCAGCGTCATCACCATGCGCATGGCCCTGGCCATCCCCGCCGCCATCGGCAACGAGGTCTTCGTCACCTACATCGGCATCGGTCTCCCCCTGGACACCCCCTCCCTGGGCAACCTCATCGAGACCGGCCGGGAGCTGATGACCATTCCCACCCTGCGCTACCAGCTCTACTTCCCCGTGGCGGTGCTGGCTGTGATCACCATTTCCTTCTATATCATCGGCAACGCCTTCGCCGACGCCGCCGACCCCAAGAACCATGTCTGAGGGAGGGAGCGCGACTATGGAAAACAACGTCATCCTCTCCGTCCAGGACCTGGACGTGAAATTCACCCTCCGGGGCCAGGTGCTCCACGCCATCCGGGGGGTCTCCCTGGACGTATACAAGGGGGAGTCCCTGGCCATCGTGGGGGAGTCCGGCTCGGGCAAATCCGTGTTCGTCAAGACCTTTATGGGTCTGCTGGACGCCAACGGCTACCTGGACGGCGGACACATTCTTTACGGCGGCCAGGATCTGGCCCAGTTCCGCTCCGAGAAGGAATGGCTCACCATCCGGGGCAGGGAGATCGCCATGGTCCTCCAGGACCCCATGACCTCCCTCAACCCTCTCAAGACCATCGGCAAGCAGATCGAGGAGGCGGTGGTCCTCCACCAGGGCCTCAAGGGGGAGGCGGCCCATCAGGCGGTCCTCTCCTGCCTGGCCGACGTGGGCATCGACCAGCCGGAAAAGCGGGCCAAGCAGTACCCCCACGAGTTCTCCGGCGGCATGCGCCAGCGGGTGGTCATCGCCATCGCCATCGCCTGCCGGCCCAAGATCCTCATCTGTGACGAGCCCACCACCGCCCTGGACGTGACCATCCAGGCCCAGATCCTGGAGCTCATCAAGGCCATGCAGAAAAAGTACGACCTCACCACCATCTACATCACCCACGACCTGGGGGTGGTGGCCAACGTGGCTGACCGCATCGCCGTCATGTACGCCGGCGACATCGTGGAGACGGGCGCCTGCGACGAGGTCTTCTACGACCCCCGCCACCCCTACACCTGGGCCCTGTTGTCCTCCCTGCCCCAGCTGGGCGTCAAGGGGGAGCCCCTCTACTCCATCCAGGGCACCCCGCCCAACCTCTTCCACGAGGTCCGGGGGGACGCCTTCGCCCCCCGGAATCCCCAGGCGCTGAAGATCGACTTTGTGGAGCGCCCGCCCTTCTTCCAGGTCTCGCCCACCCACAAGGCCCGGACCTGGCTTCTGGACCCCAGGGCCCCCAAGGTGGACCCGCCCGCACATATTTTGCAGCTTCGTGAACAGGGGGTGAACCGCCATGGCTGACAACCGCGAGATCCTGCTGGAGGTCAAGGACCTGTCGGTCACCTTCGGCAAAAAGCGCAACCCCTTCACTGCGGTGGACAAGGTCTCCTTCCACATCTATAAAGGGGAGACCTTCGGCCTGGTGGGGGAGTCTGGCTCGGGCAAGACCACCATTGGCCGGGCCATCATCCGCATCAACCCCACCGCCGGGGGAGACGTCCTGTTCCATGGAGAGAAGATCAACGGCCCCATCTCCCGGGCCAAGGACCGGGAGGTCACCCGGAAGATCCAGATGATCTTCCAGGACCCCATGGCCTCCCTCAACGAGCGGGCCAAGGTGGACTACATCGTCTCTGAGGGGCTCTACTCCAACGGCAGCCACCTCACTGACCAGCAGCGCCGGGAGAAGGTGGCCCAGGCCCTCAGCGATGTGGGGCTCCTGCCCGAGTTCGCCGACCGCTTCCCCCACGAGTTTTCCGGCGGCCAGCGCCAGCGCATCGGCATCGCCCGGGCCCTGGTGATGGAGCCGGAGTTCATCATCGCCGACGAGCCCATCTCCGCCCTGGACGTGTCCATCCGGGCCCAGGTGCTCAACCTCCTCTCCAAGCTCCAGAAGGAGCGGGGGCTTACCTACCTCTTTATCGCCCACGACCTCTCGGTGGTCCGCTTCATCTGCGAGCGCATCGCCGTCATCCACAAGGGCCGCATCGTGGAGCTGGCCGAGAGCGAGCAGCTCTTCGCCCACCCACTCCACCCCTACACCCGGGCCCTCCTCTCAGCCATCCCCCAGCCCGACCCCATCTCCGAGCGGAAAAAGGTCCTGGAGGTCTATGACCCCGCCTGCCACGGCTATTCCCCGGAAAATCCTCCCCTGTGGGAGGAGGTGGAGCCCGGCCACTTCGTCCAGGGCTCCCGCCGGGAGCTGGACGCCTACCGGGCCCGGCTGTGAGCCCCATCCCGCCAGACATTGGATGTGATAAGAACATGATCCTTCCCAATCCCCTCTACCCCGGCGCACGGGTGGCCCTGGTGAACACCAGCTCCGCCGCCGACCCACGGCGGCTCCCCGCCGCCCTGGACGCCGTAAAGGCCCTGGGCCTGGTGCCGACGCCCTATCCCTCCTGCTACGCCGCCAGCCGCCACGGCTACCTCGCCGCCGACGACGCCCAGCGGGCCAAAGACCTCCAGGACGCCTTCGCCGACGACACCATCGCCGGAGTGCTCTGCCTCCGGGGCGGCTACGGTGCCCACCGCATCCTCCCCCTGCTGGACCTGGACGCCATCGCCCGGCGGCCCAAGCCCTTTGTGGGGTACAGCGACGTCACTGCCCTCCACACCGCCTTCCAACAGAGCTGCGGCTTTGTCACCTTCCACGCCCCCATGCCCGCCTCCGACTACTATGAGCCGGTGGACGAAGTCACCCTGTCCCAGCTGCGGCGCTGCCTCTTTGGGCCCCTGTCCGGGCCCGTGGAGAACCCCGCCGGGCAGCCCCTGGTCCCCCTGGCTCCGGGCAGCGCCACAGGCCGTCTGTGCGGCGGCAACCTCTCCCTCCTGGCCGCCTCCCTGGGCACCCCCTGGGAGATCGACACTAGGGGGAAGCTCCTCTTCCTGGAGGACGTGGGGGAGAAGGTCTACCGCATTGACGGCATGCTCACCCAGCTGCGGAACGCCGGTAAATTCCGGGACTGCGCCGGGGTAATCCTGGGGGAGTGGACCGACTGTCCCCCCGAGGACCCGGAACGCTCCCTCACCCTGGAGGTGGTCTTCCGGGAGCTCATCGTCCCCGCAGGCAAGCCGGTCCTCTCCGGCCTCTCCTGCGGCCACACCCTGCCCACCCTGTCCCTGCCCCTGGGCGCCATGGCCGCCATGGACGCCGACACCGGACGATTGGAGGTACTGCCCCAATGACAGAACAAGAACTGGACCAATTTCTGAAGGCGGAGATCGCCGCCTTCCCCTGCAAGACCGCCGTGCTGGTGGGCGAGGTGGAGAGCGGTAAGGTCCTCTGGGCCCTGGAGCCGGATACCCAAGTGGTATCGGCCTCCACCATCAAGGTGCCGGTCCTCCTGGCCGCCCTGGAGGAGGTGCGGCAGGGCCGGCTGGCCCTGGACCAGACCCTGGACCTGCCCGCCGAGGTGCTGCTGGAGGACTCCCAAGTCTTTGAGTATGGCCCCACCCGGCGCACCCTCTGGGAGCTTCTCTACTGGATGATCGTGGAGAGCGACAACACCGCCACCAACCGGGTCCTCTCCGCCGTGGGCTATGACGCCGTCAACGCCTACGCCCGGGACGTGCTGGGCCTCCGGCACACGGTCTGCCAGCGGAAGATGCTGGACTGGGACGCCATCGCCGCCGGGCGGAACAACTACACCTCCGCCGCCGACCAGTTCGCCCTCTACCGCAAGCTGTGCCGGGGGGAGCTCCTGAACGAGTCCCTCACCGCCGTGGCCCTGGACATGCTCCGTCGCCAGCGGTCCATGGACGACATCCTGCGCTACATCCCCTACCCCGTGGACTTTGCCCACAAGACCGGCGGCCTGGACTACCTGAGCCACGACGCCGGCGTCTTCTTCCAGCCCGGGGGCAACTGGTTCCTGGGCATCTTCACCTGGGACGGCCCCAGCCCCGAGGGGGACAAGCGGCAGAAAATGTTCATTGGCCGGCTGGCCCAGGCCATTTACAACACCTACGGCGCCCCTGCGCCGTCATTCTGTTCAGGAGGCTGACACCATATGAACGCCATTGTCATCGAACCCGTCTGTCCCCTCATGAGCCGCCCCCAGCTCCAGTGTGAGCGGGCCGACGAGGTCCTCGCCGGCATGGTGGTGGAGCTGCTGGAGGAGGTCCGCCCCGGCTGGTATCTGGCCCGGGCCCCCTACCGCTACGAGGGCTACCTCCAGGCTGAGCACGTCCTCGCCGGCGACCACCTGGTCCGGCGCTGGGCCGAGCGCCCCAAGAAGGTGGTCCTCAAGGGCATCTGCGACGTCCTTGCCGGCCCCGCCGTCACCTGTTTCCCTCTGGCCACCCTCACCCGGGGGGCCATCCTCTCCCCGGTGGGGGAGCCCAACGCCGACGGCTGGCTCCGGGTGGAGCTGCCCGATGGCCGGGAGGGCTATACGAAATGTAGTTTCCTGGGTGAATATTATGAAAAGCCCCGGTTTGACGACCCGGAGCAGCTGCGGAAGGCCGTGGTGGAGACCGCCCTCACCTATCAGGGCGCCCACTACCGCTGGGGCGGCAAGACCCCCATGGGCATCGACTGCTCCGGGCTGGTGTCCATGAGTTACCTTCTCAACGGGGTGGTCATCTACCGGGACGCCGGCATCGTGGAGGGTTTTCCCGTCCATGAGATCCCCCGGGCCGACATGCAGCCCGGCGACCTCCTCTTTTTCCCCGGCCATGTGGCCATGTACCTGGGGGAGGGGAAGTATCTCCACTCCACCGCCCGAAACGGCAGCGACGGCGTGGTCATCAACAGCCTCCGCCCCGAGGACCCGGACTACCGGGCCGACCTGGACCAGGGCATGACCGCCGTGGGTTCCATCTTCTGAGACCCCTGACCGCCCACAACCGCACTGCGCCCCCATACCGGTCTGACATACCGGTATGGGGGCGCGCTTTTTTGTGGCTCCACAGTAAAAGTCCGTTTTATTGGACTTTCTATCTGGTATCCTTGGGGTACAGCAACAGAAGCGGAAAGGAGCTGGAACAGATGGAATACAGCATGCGTTGGGTGAGGGGACACATTGAGGTCTACGACGGGTCCGGGCGCTTCCTCTTTTCGGCGGACAGCGAGTGGGAGGCCCAGCGGGAACTGGAGACCTCTGCGGCGTGAGCCCTGCGTCGTCCTGAGCGTCAGCGAAGGACCCGTTTTTCCCGTCCTTCCCTGTGGCGCTGGGGGCGAGAATACGGATTCTTCGGCCTGCGGCCTCAGAATGACGGGAACAGAAGACTGCGTCACGGGCGCGTCTGGGAAGCCGCGCCCCACAAGACACGGCTTCGTATCGGCGCGGATTTTGCGTGGACGACGCAGGGACGCCCCACCCCTTTCCTCGTGTCGTCCTGAGTGTCAGCGAAGGACCCGTTTCTCCCGTCCTTCCCTGTGATGCTGGGGGCGAGAATACGGATTCTTCGGCCTGCGGCCTCAGAATGACGGGAACAGAAGACTACGCCACGGGCGCGTCTGGGAAGCCGCGCCCCACAAGACGCGGCTTGTCCTCGGTGCGGCGAGCGGCATATATGCCGACCCTACAAAATAGCCATAACGTTGGCGTAGGGGCCGATGTCCCCATCGGCCCGCTGTACATCGCAGCGTGAGCCGTATCGGCGCGGACTTTGCGTGGACGAGGGACAGGCACCCTTCCCCCTTCTCCGGTATAGAATGGGAACAGCACGGGGAGAAGGACGGTGACCGGGAGATGGATGAGACCATTCTGGCGGGGGAGGCGCGGACGCTGGACGACTCCCTGGGCTTTATACTGGCGGTGATCGGGTCGGTGCTGCTGTCCTACCGGGCCACAGCCCTCCAGAGGGACGGGGTCCGCCTGGCCCTGGACGGAGACGAGGGCGGCGCCCAGGCGCTCCAGGCGCAGGTCCGGCGGCTCCGGCTACTGGCCGGGGCCATCCTCCTCGGTCCCCTGGGCTTCTTTCTCTGCCTGGCCCTCCGGGCGGCGGAGCAGACCAGGGGGGACCGGTTGGCGGAGGGCTCCGCCCGGACCAATCTGGCGGCCTCTGTGCTGGTGATGCTGGCCGCCCTGCTGCGGTTCCTGGACCAGCTGGGACAGGACGCCGCCTGACGCCGTGTTGGGAGGAATACCATGACAGATCTGGAGCTTCTGGCCCGCATCATCCAATGCGAAGCCGGGGGCGAGGGGGAACAGGGCATGAAGGGGGTGGCCTGCGTGGTGATGAACCGGGTCCAGGTGGATTACGGGGAGTATGGCCGCCTGGCCCCCACCATCCGGGCGGCCATCTACCAGCCGGGCCAGTTCGACTGTGCCCGGGAGACCATCGGGGGGCGGTACAACGCCCAGAACATCTACAACATGTCGGTGGAGCCCATCCACTACGAGATCGCCCAGTGGGCCATCGCAGGGAACCGGCTGACCAACCTGGGCTTCGCCCTGTGGTACTTCAACCCCTTCCGCCCCGACTGCCGGCAGAACTTTCCCTCCAGGGTGGGGGAGTTCGTGGTGCGCATCGGCAACCACTGCTTCTACAATCCCACCCCCGCCTACGCCGATACTTAGCAAGGAGGCACCCTATGAGCCAATTTTATCCCGACGCTGTCCGCAACATTGCCATGGACCATGCCCAGAGCTCCGGCGGACTGGTGACCCCGCCGGAGGAAAACTTCAACACCGACGCCATGCGGGGCTCCCTCCAGCAGATCCTCTCCGACAATCTGGGCGGCTATGTAGCCTGCGAGTTTCTGGTGGGGCTCCAGGCCATGATGAAAAAGGAAGGCATCCTCTACTCCGTGGGCCGGAGTTACCTCACTCTCTATGAGCCCGGCACCCAGACCTTCATGGTCTGCGACATCTTCTCCCTCAAGTTCATCACCTTCTACCTGCCCGGTCAGCGGCCCGGACAGGTGGGGACCTCCACAGTGCCCACGGTGACCATCCCCGGCGTGGGGGAGGTGCCGGCGGGGGACTACGGTCTGGGCACCGGCAGCATCCACTGGAACGTGGGCGGGGGAAGGTGAGCCGCACCTGCCGTCACGCCCCCTCCGCCCACCGGCGGAAGCCCTCCCAGAGCTCCATGGCCTTGAATTTGATGACATAGCCCTCGCTCTCTCCGGTGAGAAGGGCGGCCTCCTCCTCGCCCAGGGCGGCCAGGGCGGGTTGGGCCTCCAGGCCGGCGCTCTGGCACAGGGGCGGAAAGACCACGCACCACCAGTTTCGGCCCTGTCCCTCTCCCAAAGTCACCCGCAGGGCGGTATACCGCCCCTGGGGGAGGGCAAAGCCGTCGTAGGTCTTGGTGGGGAACCACACATCGTCGGCCAGGGAGGCGGTCACGGGGCAGGAGACCCCCGCCAGGGCCACCGCCTCCTCTGCCGCCGCCTCCAGCTCCGGCAGGGCCCGGCGGAGGGCCTCGGACGCCTCCCGGGCGGTGCGGGTGTGGGCGCAGACCGCCGCCGCCCGCTCCAGAACCCGGTCCCGGACCCGCAGCTTCAACGCCTGGTCGGCGGCGCTGTCCGAGTTGGCCACCACATGGAGACGGACCACCTGCTCCGCCAGGGCGGCCTGCTCCCGGTCCAGCCACACACCCGTCAGCAGCGCGATGGCCAGTCCCGCCATCAGCGCCCCCTCCCAGCGGCGCAGCCGCCGGCTGTTTTTCCCTTCCCTTCGCTCCATATCGGGCCCTCCTTGTCTCATGTCCCCTCTATTGTGCCCGCCGCCGCCCCGGTCCAGACCGCTTGGCGCATGAAGTTTTTAATCCAATTTTCATCTTTCTTCGCCCCCGCCTTTCAGGGACGGGTGGTATGCTTGGAACAGAAACAGAAAAAGGAGGGACCCACTTTGTTTACCCTGTTTGCCCTGACGCTGGTCTGTCTGGTCGGCGTGGTCCTGTTCAGCGTGGCCGCCGCCCTGGTCCTCACCCTCATCGGTCTGCCCCTGGCGCTGCTGTTCAGTCTGCTGCCCTGGGTGCTGCGGCTGGCCGGCATCGTACTGCTGGTCAAGGGCCTGCTGGACCGCCCCTTCCAGCTGGAAAACCTGCTCCCCGCCGCCGGGGCCTTTGCCGCCTCCTGGCTGCTGTCCTGGCTGTTCTAAGGCCGGCTTTGTGATGTTTTTCTTACGTTTTCCCCCAGCCGTTGACTTTCCCCGCCGGGAGCGGCTATAATCATAGCCAGAGAAGCGGCAGAGGAGGAGACGACATGGACATCCATATCCTGGTGGTGGACGACGAGCCGGAGATCGCTGACCTGGTGGAGGTCTACCTGCGCAGCGAGGGCTTTATCGTCCACACCTGCGGCACCGCCGGGGAGGCCCTGGCCGCCCTGGAGCAGCAGCCCATGGATCTGGCCATCCTGGACGTGATGCTGCCCGACAAGTCGGGCTTCGACCTGTGCGGCGAGCTGCGGCGGGAGCACCGCTTTCCGGTGCTCATGCTCACCGCCCGGACCTCCGACATGGACAAGATCACCGGTCTCACCATCGGCGCCGACGACTACATCACCAAGCCCTTCAACCCCCTGGAGCTGGTGGCCCGGGTGAAGGCCCAGCTCCGGCGGTACACCCGCTACAACAGCGCCCAGGAGAAGGGGCCGGGCGGCGACGTCATCGACTTCAACGGTCTGGTCATCGACCGGGGCACCCACCAGTGTACCCTCTACGACAGGGAGCTGAACCTCACCCCCATCGAGTTCGACATCCTCTGGATGCTCTGCTCCAACCGGGGGCAGGTCATCTCGGCGGAGCGGCTCTTTGAGACCGTCTGGGGGGAGAAGTACCTGGACCGGAACAACACCGTCATGGTCCACATCCGCCGTCTGCGGGAGAAGATGGGGGAGCCCAGCCGGGACCCCCGGTTTATCAAGACCGTG
Source organism: Intestinimonas sp. (assembly GCF_026169115.1). Taxonomy (GTDB): domain Bacteria; phylum Bacillota; class Clostridia; order Oscillospirales; family Oscillospiraceae; genus Intestinimonas. The sequence continues at coordinate 17,334 of NZ_JAPFEA010000060.1, forward strand.
TGGGGCGTGGGCTACAAGATCGACTGACCCCGCCCCGCAAAAATTTTTCAAGAAAATTTGATATTTTAGTTGACAACCGGCGGCATATCCGGTATACTAATCCTTGCCCTGTTCACGAAGGGTCGATATGGCGGCATAGCTCAGTTGGCTAGAGCACTCGGTTCATACCCGAGTTGTCCCCGGTTCAAATCCAGGTGCCGCTACCATGCAGCAGATGCTGCACCGCATGGCGCGTTGGTCAAGCGGCTAAGACACCGCCCTTTCACGGCGGTAACACGGGTTCGATTCCCGTACGCGTCACCAACGTCTCCCAATATGGAGGCATAGCTCAGCTGGTAGAGCGCTCGCCTCACACGCGAGAGGTCACAGATTCGAGTTCTGTTGTCTCCACCAAAGCAACGAGACCCGAACTTATCCCCGATGGGGGATGAGTTCGGGTCTCGTTTTTTCCGCAAGTTTCCCTGTTTGCCTTCGTTCCTGCTGTAATTCCACAGGGAACGGTTGATCTGCCTTGCATTTTGCGGCGCTTTCAGGTATGCTTGTTTTAGTTTCCGACCAAAATCCACACAAAAGAGGGAGAAGTATGAAAAAACGCATGGCTTTCCTGTGCCTGACGCTCACATTGGCTGCTTTCGCCCTGTTCTCTGCCCCTTCGGCCTATGCCGCCGCACCGGTGTTCACCGATGTCCCCGACAGCCACTGGGCAGTCGGCTTCATCAACGAGATGGCGGAGGGCGGTCTGGTCGCCGGCTACGGCGGCGGCAAGTTTGGGCCCGAGGACCCCTTCAACATCGACCAGATGTGTACCATCATCTGCGCAGCCAAGGGATACCCCCAGTCCTCCAAGGACGGCTACTGGGCCTACGGCGCTGTGGACTACTGCCTGAACACCCTCAAGTGCCTGCCCAACTACGGCGCTATCAACAAGGAGAACTACTCCGTGCCCGTCACCCGTGAGCTGGCATACTACATGCTGATGACCGGCCTGGGTAAGGGCCCCGAAGCCGAGGGGAAGGCCAACCCCCAGATGACCGCCACCGACATTCCCGACTACGCCAGCATTGATGTCAAGTTCCAGCCTGCCATTCTGAAGGCATACCAGCAGGGCCTCACCGTCGGCATCAACGATCAGCTGGAGTTTGCGCCCAAGACCATCCTGAGCCGCGCCCAGGGCGTCACCATGCTGGTTCGGGCCGGCTGGACACAGGCTGCCGAAGTGGCGAAACCTGTGACCGAAGGCCGCACCATCGACGAGATTTATGCCGCCTTCAAGGCCAGCGATAAGTGGGAAGAGACACAGGGCGCTTTGGGTATGGTTCTCCAGTATAAAGACAAGACCTGCGGCACCATTGAAATCGAGGTCCGGGAGACTATGTCGGGTAAGATGCTCTTCGTAACTATGTACGAACGGTCTCCCATCGGAGATGGTCTCATTGACAACTCCGCCTTTAAGCCTGCTGGCCGCCAGGTGGTGAAGAGTGTTCTGGATGAGATTTTCCCCACCAAGTCCCAGGATGCCTATATGGCTCTGAAAGACGTTATGCTCCAGACTATTTATGAGTACGGCGGAGCCCAATATCCCAGCGCCATCCGCTGGTATGATGGTCGAATGATGGTTTGCCGGAGTAATTCGGACTCCCATATTATTGAGTTTGACATTGGGGAGCTGAATGATGAGAAAATCTATAACTCATCAAAAGCTATCGTTCGCACCAGCGGAAAACAGAAATATATCTCTTATGCAGGCGGTTATGGAGCCGACCCCGAGGCTTTCGAGCTGGATAAGTGGTAAGCTGAGAAACAACCAAATCATTGTCCCGAAAGGAGAGAGGAGGAGGCCACCCGGCTCCTCCCCATCCGCGAGGGCCGGGCCGTCCTCAATGAGAAGCTCTCCTTTCCCATCTGTCCCATGATCGGCGTCATCGGCACCGCTCCGGCGGAGGGCGCCGTCCCCACCGGCACCCCCGGCCCCCACGGCGGCAACATGGACTGCAAACGCATCGGCGCCGGCGCCGTCCTCTATCTGCCCGTGGCGGTGGAGGGGGCGCTTCTGGCCATGGGCGACCTCCATGCCGCCATGGGAGACGGCGAAGTGGTGGTCTGCGGGGTGGAGATCGCCGGGCAGGTCACCGTCCGGGTCACCGTCCTGAAAGACTGCCCCCTCCCCACCCCCTTCCTGGTCACAGAGCGGGCCTTCATGACCATCTCCTCCGCCCCCACGCTGAACGACGCCGCCGCCGACGCCACACTGCGGATGCGGGACTTCCTCTTCCGCCGGGTGGGCCTGGAGGAGCACGACGCCGGTATGGTCCTCAGCATTGCCGGCGACGTGCGGGTGTGCCAGATGGTGGACCCCCAGGTCACCTGCCGCATGGAGGTCCCCTTGGCCGTGGCCCAGAGCTGCGGCTATGCCTTTCCGTGAGATCCCCCCATCCTCCGTTCAACAGGCCGCTAAAACCACAAGGCGCGTCCGGCTGTCAATGACAGTCGGACGCGCCTCTTATTATCTTATTTGTACGGAAGAATCAGATGACCTTCTTCTCCTTGAGCTGTTCCAGCTCCTCGGCGGAGAGCCCCAGGAGGCCGCCGTAGACCTCATCGTTGCTGCCGCCCAGTGCAGGACTGCACTCATATTCGACGTGGTTCTCACTGAGCTTGGGAGCGAAGCCAGGCAGCTTTACTTTGCCCCGCTGAGGATGCTCCACCTCCACGATCATGCCCCGCTCCAGGTACTGTGGATCATTGGTGATGTCGGCACAGTCCAGCAGCGCACCGGCAGGGATATCGGCCTTGCACAGGATATCCATGGCGGTGATCTTGTCGTAGTTCTTCAGCCAGTCCTTGATGGCGCTGTCGCAGATATCCCGGTGCTCGTAGCGGCTGCGGGGCGTGGCCATCTCGGGGCAGACGTCCTGTTTCAGGTCAGGCCGGCCAATGACATCGCACAGATTATCCCACTGCTTGCTGCCGGGGTGGCGGGAGCAGTAAATGTGCACATAGTCATTGGGTCCGAACGGTTTGCAGGGATAGGTGTCAGAGGGGGCCACATCCTCCAGGGGCATGCCGTTGGCCACGCGGCGGTTGGGCTTGCCGTTGTTGAGATAGGGCTCCCACTGGGACCGGCTCAGGCCGATCATGAAATCCTGCATGGCCACGTCCACCCGCTGGCCGATGCCCTCCCGCTCGCGCTGGAGAAGGGCGGCAATGATGCTGGTGGCCAGCATAATGCCGGTGCCGGAGTCGGCCACGGAAATGCCGCACTTGATGGGCTGCTCCGGTGTGCCGGTGGCGGAGACCATGACGCCGGTGTGTGTAGCAATGGGGTCAAAGGCGGGGTAATCGGCATAGGGACCGCTCTGGGCAAAGCCCTTCAGGGAGGCATAGATGATCTTGGGATTGATCTCCTTGCAATGCTCATAGGTGAGGCCCAGGTGATCCATGGAACCGGGGCCCATGTTCTCCACCACCACGTCGCACTTGGCCAGCAGACTCTCCAGCAGAGCCAGCCCCTCGGGAGCCTTGGCATTGCAGGTGATGGATTTCTTATTCATGTTCATGACCAGGAAGCCGTAGCTGTCCACACCGGGCTCCGCCTGGGAATAGCGTCCCAGCTCACCCTTTCCGGGGCGCTCCACCTTGAGCACCTCGGCGCCCAGCCAGGCCAGGGTCTCGGTACACACAGTATCGGACTCAAACTGAGTCATATCCAGGATACGATATCCGGAGAGAGGTCCTTTACAAGCCATAATCGATTCCTCCTTATCTGATCGTCACTTCTGCTGCTTACTTTCCTTACTCGGAATGACGCGCTTCTCAATGAAATCCTCCACCAGGCCGGTCATGGTCTCGGCGTTCCACTTTCTGGGGTTGACAGGGTCGGCGTGGAAGGCCAAGACAGGGATGCCCGCGTCCTCCAGGACCTTTTTGATGAAGTAGCTGCCCTCCACGGCCTGCATATCGTTTTCAGGGATCATATAGACCACGCCGTCGATATCGTTCTGCCGGGCCTGCTGAAGGAACCAGCTGGAGTTCCAGGGAGGCATGTGGAGAAAATCCTCCATACCGATAAAGCGAGCCGCCAGGGCACGGAGGGGGTCCTCCTCCACATGGTTGCGGATGTAGGCGTCGGCGCCCATGGCCAGGTACATGGACCACATGAAGACGGCGCCGTACTTCTCCTCAAAACGCTGATAAAAGGCGAAATCCTGCCACATACCCCTGCCCAGCCACATCATGCGCAGCTTCTCGTTGGGCACGGCGGCCTCGCCCTTGTCGGCCAAAGCCTTGACCTCCTCGTAGAGGCTTTTGGCGTGATCGGCGGCCCAGCGGGTGCCCCGCTGCCACTGTGCCTGCATCACGGCGTTGATGGTATCCACCACGGTGACGGGGACGGGGTGACACTGGGCGATCAGGTCCCGAAGCTTCCGGTACCAGCCCTCCTGCTCGTTGATGAGGTCCATGACCTCCTGGAGCTTGTTCATGTCGAACATCTTGCCCGTCTTCATCTCCAGGTAGCGGATGAGCTCCTTGAGCTCCTCCACGGCCAGGTCGATGCGGTCTGTGTCGTAGAGTTCCTCCCAGCGGTCAGGGGCCAGCTCGTACCAGTTGAGGGGGGTCATCCGGGCCTGGGTATTCTCGATGGTGTAGAGCTCGGCGTCATAGTTCTCGGCCAGCAGGCCGAAGATCTTGTTCTGGGCGTCGCCGGTCAGGCGGGTCACGCAGAGCGTCGGCTTGGGCAGACCGCCCCAGGGACCCATGGGGTTGCCCTCGGCATCCACCTTGTGGTCATCGGGGTCAAAGCTCTCGGCCAGGGCCTGAGCGTCATAGCTATTGAGGTCGGGCCGATAGCCGTTTGCCTGCATGAGGCCGAAATATTTCTTGGTCATCCGCTTGGCTCCGCAGATAGCGGCCCACCACTGGTTGACCACAAAGGGGATGTCCATGGCCCTGAAGATCTCCATAGGCACGTCAGCATTGAGGATGGCGAAGTCGCACTGCTCCTTCTCCACCCGGTCCTTCATGGCGAAGAACCACTCCTTCTGATAGACGCTCACCGTCTTGGTGGCCTTGAGCTTCTTGACCACGGTGGAACGGGAGCCGGGGGCTTTCTTTTCCTCCGCCATTACCGGACACCTCCTTTCAGCTCAGCCGCAAAGCCTGCCAGCTTGTCATCCAAGTCCTCATTTTTGGCCACGGGCCAGAGCATGCGCCCGAAGGTAATGTGCTTGATGCCACGACTCTCCAGGCTCTTGCACTGCTTGGGCATATCCCAGGTGGCCACCTCGTCGTACTGGTTGGTGTAGAAGACCACGCCCTGGGCGTTCACAGCGTCCACCTCCCGGTCCAGTGCCTCCTTGCGCTGGGCGGGCGTGGACTTCTTGGCGGAGAACTCCCGGAGGAGATAGCGGTCCACAATGGCGCGGATCACCGGGTAATCCAGGTTGAAGTCCCGGTCATAGAACCGGTCGCCCCAGTCGGTGTCCTCGCCCACCACCACCAGGCCGGCAGCCTCCATCTTCTCATAGAGGACGGTGTCCTCCTGGTTGGCGCCCGTGTAAAATACCCGTGGACCGGCCAGCACGGGCCAGCTTCTGGCGTCCTCAGTGACCTGACGGACCAGTCTGGTGTGCTCCGCCCGATCCATAAAGAGCCCCGCGCCGATGATGACCAGGGCCTCGGACCCGCCAATGCGGACCTCAGCACCGTGGCGGAGCCAGGCCATTTCCCGCAGGGCCTGACGGTTCTCGTTGCAGATTCGGGCGGCGGCGCGGATCTCCTCATCGGAGATGCTCCGACCGGCCCACTCCTCCACCTGCTGCCGGAAGAGTTCAATGACGAACTCGTCCCTGGTCTGGTGGATGCGGTGGCGGGTAAAGAGCCAGTCGATGAAGGCCACCGGGGGAACCTTCTTCTCAGGCTCCACCCGATGGATCTCCCGCAGATAGAGGAAGACCCGGATGATGACATCGGTGCTGTTGGAGATGGCCAGAGCGTCAAGCTGGTCGTAGTAGGTCCCGTCCACGATTTTCTCGAACTGGGCCCGGACCGCCGGATCAAAGGCATACTCCAGGTATTTGTCGGTCTCCACCAGAGGGCGGTTGGGGTCGGCACAAATCTGGACGGGCAGCATACCGCCGGCCATGATAAGCTCGTCAGGCACGTCACAGCCCAACTCACCGATGACCTTCTTCCCAGCGGCGCGCCACTTGGCCGCCTCCGCGTCGCGGTGGTCGTAGACATCCTTCAGCGCGGCAAAGGCCTTGCTCTGCATGGCGCAGTCGCGGATGCTCATGAGACAGTCACTTCCTTTTTTATATACTGAACGGGCCTGCTCCGACGGGCCGGACCCGTTGGCCGGTCCGGTATCCGCCGGGGCAGAGATGTGATGGTATCTGGTTCAGGTCAGACCGGGATCAGAAGGGCACAGCGCCGGTGATGCCGGCGGCAATGACCATAACAATGCTCAAAATCCAGGTGGGGATGAACATATACTTCAAATTCTCCTTCATCTCCACGCCGCACAGGCCCAGAGCCAGATAAGGAGTGGGCGCCACCATGCACAGGTTGACGGCAATACAGGCGCCAATGGTGGTGGCGGCAGCAGCGCTCATCATGGTGCCGCCGAAGGTCTCTACCATGCTGCCGAAGATGGGCGCCATAATCATGTAGAGGGAGTCGGAGCCCACCACCATGGACAGAGGCACAGCCAGCAGGCCGATAATGAAGCTCAGGTGACCGCCCATGGATTCGGGCACCAGACCCACCAGGGTCTCGGTCATGGCATTCATCATACCGGTGTCCTTCATGACGCCTACCAGCATGCCGATGGAGAAGAGGATCATGACCATGTTGAGGGCGTTGGCGCCGTGCTTCTTGATCTGAGCGGTCATCTCCTTGGAGCCGCGGCAGTTGAGCAGCAGAGCGAAGGAGAGGAAGATCATGAAGGCCACATTGGTGTTCATCCAGCCCATGAGCATCAGGATAACCATAACCACAGTCATCGCCATATCGATGTAGAGCACGGTCTTGCTCACCTTGAGCACAGCGTCCTCCTGCTTACCCATACCGGACTTGATGGCATTGAACTCCTCGTCAGTCATACCGCAGCCCTTCTTCTTGAGGATCTTGCCCAGGACGAAGCAGGCGATGAGGAGGATGACGAAGCCCACGATCTGGAGGGGCAGCAGTTGATTCCACAGCTCATAGGGGTCTACGCCAGTGGAGGCGGAGACGCGGGCCAGGGCGGAGGTCCAGGGCAGCATGTTTTCCACACCAGACCAGAGAGCGATGAGGCCCAGCAGCACGACAGGGCTCACCCGCATTTTCTTGTAGAGGGGGAGCATGGTGGGGGCAGTGATGAGCCAGGTGGTGGCGCCGGAGCCGTCCAGGTGGGAGATGGCGGTCAGGAAGACGGTCATCAGCAGAATGGCAGTGACGCTGTTGCCCATGCGCCTCATAACGGCGCCCACGATCATGTCGAACATGCCGGCGTCGCTGAGGATGTTGAAGTAGACGATGGCGAAGGTAAAGAGCACCACCGTGTTAAGCACGCTGTTGGCGCCGGTGCCGATGTAGCCCTTCAGGGCGTTCAGAATCTGGAGCGGACCCACCACGTCGGGCAGGGCGCCCACCAGGCTGAGCACAATGACAGTTGCGGTGGACAGAAGGATCAGGACGGGGGGCAGGGCGACCTTACCCCAGATAATCAGCGCCACCATGACGATGACCATTATGAAACCGATCGCTGCTAACATAGATAACACACCTTCCTCTTTATGATTTTCCCTTTTCTCTGCGGATCTCTCTCAGTTTCCCGGCCTCTCTCACGCACCGGGCATATCCGCGCCACCTCCTCTCAGATGGATAACAGAGGGCATCCCGCTCTATTGCACCCATATTTTATACAATGTTTTTTCTTCTGGGTACGTTCATTTTGTCGCTTTTCCCATTCAGACCCCTGTGCATAGTGCACAGGCCTCCGCTCCTTTTTTCCATTGTTGTCATCCCGCCCCGCTCCGTCCCCCGGAGCAGACGGGCATTTTTTCTCTTTTCTTCTCTGTTCTTTGCGCATATTGCACATTCTTTTACAGACTATGGCAAATTTCCACCACATATGCTACAATAAAATATGTTCATTCAAATGTTCATCTCCGATAAAAGGAGGCCATCATGGACAGCTGCGCTGTACTGTATGCCACCGGCGACATCATTATTGACGAACCCGATCCCCACTCCTTTTTTGCTCCCTCCCGCGACCTGTTGGCGGGGGGCGACTTTGTCCTGGGTCAGATCGAGGTGCCCCATACCGACCGGGGCGAGGCCAACAGCACCGACATCCCGGCGCCCCCCGCCGCCCCGGCTAATCTGGACGCTCTGGTGCCCTGCGGCTTCAACCTGTGCACCACCGCCGGCAACCACGCCCATGACAACGGCGTCCCCGGCATCGTGGACACCATTGAGCATCTAAGGGCCCGAGGCATCGCCGTCACCGGCAGCGGTCGTACCCTTGCTGAGGCCAAGGCCCCCGCTGTGGTCACCCGAAAAGGCGTCACCGTGGCCGTGCTGGCTTACAACGCTGTGGGGCCGCGGGAGGGCTGGGCTACCTCCCAGAAGGCCGGGGTGTCCTATGTGAATATCCTCACCCACCATGAGCCCTCTCCCCGGGCTACCCCCGGCCTGCCTGCCACCATCTACACCTTTCCCGAGCCGGAGTCTTTGAGAGAGATGCAAGCCGACATCGCCGCTCTGCGGCCCCAATGCGACATTCTGCTGGTGGCCCTTCACAAGGGGATGGTCCACCTGGACAGCATCGTCCAGATGTATGAGGTCCCCCTCGCCCACGCCGCCATCGACGCCGGCGCAGACGCCGTCATCGGTCACCACGCCCACATCCTCCGGGGCATCGAGGTCTACCGGGGCAAACCCATCTACCACAACCTGGGCAACTTTGTCTGTGTCACCCACGCCCTCACCCCCACCGCCGGCAACGACAGCCCAGAGCGGCTGGCCTGGATCGCCAGCCGGAAAAAGCTCTTTGGCTTTGAACCAGATATGACCATGCCCTACTACCCCTTCAACCCGGACAGCCGTAACACCATGCTGGCCAAGCTGGTCCTGACCAGAGCGGGGGTAGCCGAGTCCGGCTATGTCCCCTGTTACATCGACCACGCAGGGGCCCCGGTGCCCCTTACGACCCGTGAGTCGGCCCGGCCGGTCATCGCCTACCTCCAGCGTCTCCAGCAGGAGGAGGGCTTCCCCTGCCGCATGGACTGGCAGGAGGAGGGCTGGGTCCGAGTCACCCAGGTATAACGCGGCTTCACGCCGTGATCCAACAGAAAGGCGGTGAGCGGAATGCTCAGTATCCATCAGCTGCTCCAGGTCCTGACGCCCTATACCACCGAGCGTTGGGTCCATTTCCTTCCCGAGCGCAGCTTCACCCAGCTCTATGTGCTGGACGGCCAGCCGGTCACCCTGCCCCGGCTGCTTTATCTGGGTACACCGGATACCTTTATTCTGGCCGCCGACAGCCTTGTGGCCGGAAACTGCTGTCCCACCTTCGTCCTGGCCGGCGGCAGTCCCGCCCTCACCGCCTACCAGAACCGGGATGACCTCAACCTCATTGTCACCTCCCTGTCCCTGGCAGCTCTGTGCAATCTGCTCTACAAGGTCAGTGCCGACGACACCACCTGGTACCAGAGCATGAGTCGTCACCTCTACGCCCACCCCGATCTGCCCGCCCTGCTGGAGTGCGGCGCCAAAAAGCTGAGGGGCTACTCCTGTCTGCTGGATGCCGGGTGCAAGCTGCTCTGCTCCAGTCCAGGGCCGGTGCCGGCGGTGCCTTTCATCGCTCGGATGGAGGAGCAGACCTACCTCTCCCTGGAAGACCTCAACACCCTGCGGCAGGCCCGCGCCAGCTCCAGCGAAGACTGGTTCCCTCTGGAGGGAATGAACAGTCTCTGGCGAGCCCGAATCTACGCCATACAGTACAAATCCCAGGTGGTGGCCCACCATCTTATCCTCCTGCCCGACGGGGTCTGCGACCCCGCCGCTCAGGAGGCAGCCGAGCGTTTTCAACGCTGGGTGGAGCGTTTTGTGCTGCGCTACAACCATGAGAAATATGAGACCAGCAACGCTTTGAGCAGCCTGATCGCCGACCTCATCGAGGGCCGACTCACCGAATCAGAACAGCTGATTTCCCGGCTCAAGCAGCTGCCGGTCCACCTCAAAAAATACTACCACTGCCTGGTCGTTGAGCTGGGAGCCTACACCGGGCCTGCCCACATGGGCCAGCTCATGCGAGAACTGGAACGTATCTTCCCCAGCTGCGTCATCACCACCTACAAGGGAGACATCGTCATCCTGGCCTGGAAGCCCCGGCATTACTCCGAGCCCATGTTCGACCACGACGCCTTTCAGCAGTTGCTGGAGCGCTATGACGCCCGGGCCTGCATCGGCAACTTCACCCGGTGGCTGAGCTCCCTGCGGAGCCTGTATCCCCAGACCAAGGGGACCATCCAGTACGCCAAGGTCTTCTGCCCTGACCCGAAGCAACGCATCTACCGCTTCGAGGATTACAGCATGTACCAGATCGTGGGCCTGTGCGTGGACAACTGCAAGGCCCTCCACGGGGGCGATCCAGTCTATCTCTGCCATCCTGGGGTCATTACCCTGGTGGCCTATGACAGTAAAAACGGCACCAACCTCTTTCAGGTCCTTTTTACCTATCTGAACAATGACCGCAACCTGACCCAGACCGCCCGGGCCCTCTTCTTTCATCGGAATACCCTCCAACACAAGATCGAGAAGATCGAATCCATCATCGGAGAGGACCTGGATTCCAGTACCATCCGCCAGCGGCTCATGTTCTCCTGCCTGGTGGTGGAGTATATCCAGAAATATCTCAAGCGGGATGACATCTATGGCCGGAAGCGGAAGAGCCCGCCCACCTCCGCTCTGGTGGAGGATTGAGCCTGGCCCCGCGGCAGAAGGGAGGCCGGTATGGCCATCTTTGTCCGTGACAAAAACTTTTACCGCACCATGCTGCGCATCGGCGTCCCGGTGGTCCTTCAAAGCGCCATCACCATCGGAGTCAATCTGATGGACACGGTCATGCTGGCCAAGCTGGGTGAAGCCCAGATCTCGGCCTCCTCTCTAGCCAACCAGATCACCAACCTCTTCCACATCTTCTGCATGGGGGTGGGCAGCGGCACCGCCGTCATGACGGCCCAATATTGGGGACGTCGGGACCAGGGCTCCCTGCGGCGGGTGGTCACCATCATGCTCCGGCTCATCACCGTCATTGGTCTTATCGTTATGGCCTTGGCTATCTTCATTCCGGACCGGCTCATGTGGCTCTTCGCCCCGGACGACCCTGATGTCATCCGGGAAGGGGTGCGTTACTTCACCTTCCTGGCCTATACCTACCCCTTCTACGGCATCTCCCTCACGCTGACCCTGGTGCTGCGGAGCGTGGGCTCGGTGCGGCTGCCCCTCTTTACTTCCATTCTGGTCTTTTTCCTCAACGTCTTCTTCAACTGGATCTTTATTTTCGGCGAGCTGGGCGCCCCCCGGATGGAGATTGCCGGCGCCGCCGTAGGTACTCTCATCGCCCGCCTGGCTGAGGCCGCTATCTTCTGCGGTTATTTCTTCTTCCGGGAAAAACAGATTGGCTACCGAATGCGGGACCTTCTTTTGCCCTGCAAGTCCTATCTGCCAGCATTCTGCCGCTTCAGCCTGCCAGTGGTGGTCAGCGACTCCCTGCTGGGGGTGGGCAACACCGCTCTGGCCATGATTATGGGCCGGGTGGGCTCTGCCTTTGTGGCTGCCAACGCCATCACCATGGTGGCCTTCCGCCTGACCAATGTGATTATCCAGGGGGTCGGCAACGCCAGCGGCGTCATCACCGGCAACACCCTGGGCGCCGGCGACACGGAACGGGCCTACCGCCAGGGAGTTACTTTCCTGGCTCTGGGCACCATCCTGGGCGTAGCCGCCGGCGGGGTCATCTGGCTCATCAGCCCACTTCTGGTGAATTTCTACGAAATCACCGCAGTCACCCAGGCCGTGGCTATGGAACAGATGCTGGCTATGGCCCTCCTCACCCCCTTCCAGACCATGGCCTACATCACCACCAAGGGTGTCCTCCGCGGGGGTGGCGACACCCGCTTTCTCATGGTGGCCGACATCATCTTTCTCTGGTGCGCCTCGGTACCCCTGGGGTACGCCGCCGGCCTGGTGTGGGGCTGGGGGGCCTTCTGGATCTTCGCGTGCCTTCATATCGACTTCATTCTTAAGACTTTTCTATGTACGGCCCGCTTTTTCACCAGGAAATGGATCAGGCCGGTCCGCTGAATGTATCACAGAGCACAAGCCCCATTCCCGTCGATTCATGGCGGGAATGGGGCTTGTGTTTTGCCGTTTCAGCCGGCGGTCATGGGATCGTGGTGGCAGCAGGAGCGGGTGTTGGCACAGAGGACCCGCTCGGCCTCCTCAAGACTGCCATAGCCAAGCAGCCTTGCAGTGTGGGTCTGGATCTCGATATAGAGGTTCTCCCCCCGCTCCGCTTTGGCCGCATAGTACCGCTGAAAGAGCTCCAGCGTCTCTCGGCTGGCGGTGAGGAGCTCCCCATAACAGTAGGTCTCCAGGGAGGTGACGTAGGGGCTGTCCTCATCGGACCGGATGGGTCGGCCGCTGGCGCACACATAGGGGAACCGAACCCGGGCCGCCTCAGCCCAGGCCACCGTCTGATCGGTGAGTTCTCTGGCCAGCTTCTCCGTCTCCGGCTCCAGGGCCGGGAGCAGATGCTCCATGGCAGAGTAGGACTCCGGGGCGGTAAAGGCCATCATCCGGGCATATTTCTCCATCACCGGATTGCGTCCCTCCGCCCCGGCCCGCTCCAGATCGGCGGTCCAGGCCGCCACCATTTTCTCCGACCAGCCCATGGCTTGGCCGGTACGCATAACATAAAAGGTCTCCCGGTCATCCTGACAGGGAGCCCGTCCTCCCTCGTTTCGGGTATTCTGGAAGAAAGCCCACTCCAGGTCCACCAAATGTCTGATCGCATCCTGCGGCATGGCGCTCATTCCTTTCTATATGCCCGTCAGCATCAACGGAAGGCTCCGAAGCCAGGGGTCGGAGAGGTTTTCCTGGATGTGTCGAGCCTGATCCAGCAAAAATTCACTTGTATTGGGGCATAGCCCTTGGTCCTCCAAAACGGCAGCCACCTGGGCACAGAGGCGCTCCACCTCCTCCGCCCCCAACGCCGTGTCAGCCCGGACCAGCTCCTCGAAACAGGTTCCGGCCTCCCGGCCCAGCAGGGGCAGATCGGTAAGCGCCCGATGGGCCCACTTGTAGTAGGGGCGGTACCGCCGGTTGAGGAGGAAGATCGCCGCCTGGGCATGCTCCACGAACTCCCCCAATGCCCGGAATGCGGCCACCCGATCCCCCCGTCGGAGACATCTGGGATAGTTGTACTGCCCCGCCTGGGCCATAAGAGCACACCGGGCTGAGAGCTTTTTCCGCCGGACCTCCTCCGGGTAGTAGTCCAGCAAAGCCGATCGAAAGGCAGTGAAGCTTCCGGCGCCATCCCGAAAGACAGCGCCGTCAGTACACACCGAGAGGGCCTGATCGGAGAGGAAGAACCACTGCCGATTCCCCTCCGGCGGCCCGTCCAGCCCCAGGAAGCGGCGGTAGAAGGCGGAGACCTCCATCACCCCAACCCGTCCGGCGCTCAGAGGGTCTTCCCGCAGGCGGGCAAAGCCAAGGAAGGTTTTCGGGAGGGCGTCGTAGGCCGCCTGGAGCGCCCGGCCCCAGCAGGCCATATCCTCCTCCTCCAGCCAGATACAGAATCCCGGGCCCCAGTCGTGGTCCTGGGAGAGGGCGTCGTCATAGCCCAGACACTCAGAACCCTCTCCCACAAGGCCCACAGCCGCCCGTTCCATGGCCTTGGGACAGGCGGCGGTCAGGGCGGGCTCCCCCATCTCCAGCCAGTAGCGGCGGGCCAGCTCCAGGCCCTTCATCCGCTCCTCCGCTGCCGCCCAGCCTCGGCGGACCGGCGGGCCAGCTCCATATGCTCCCGGGCCACTCGACACTCCCAATGGTCCGGCCCGTAAAGCCGTTCTGCCGCCTGGGCAGCCTGACGGAAGCGGCTCTGGGCCTGCCGGTAGCGACCGGCGGAATAGTCCACCGCACCCAGGCCGTTGAGGGCGGCGTGGTAGTGTGGGGTGTTGGTGCCCAGTTCTCCCTCAAAGAGGGCGACAGACCGGCTCAGCTTCTCCTCCGCCTCCCGAAGCCGCCCCATCTGCCGCAGCAGCAGGCCCAGATTGCACAAAGAGACGGCCAACTCGTCCCGACACTGAGGCAGACCCTCCAGGATCTCCGCCGCCCGTGTCTGGAGCCGGGCGGCCTGTAAAAGCAGGTTCTGGTCCAGGTAGACCATACTCAGACCGTTAAGTCCGGCGGCATAGAGCACGTCCCCGGTGCCCACGGTGCGCCGGTAGAGGGCCAGGCAGGCAGCATATTCCCGCTCGGCGTCGGCACATTGGCCAGCAAAGCGGTGAACGCTGGCCAGATTGCCCAAGGCGGTGGCATAAGCGACGCTCTCTTTTCCCGCTGTCCGCTCCAGCAGCTCCAGCGCCTGCCGGAAATAGGTCTCTGACTCCTCATAGCGGCCCTGACCCCGGCAGTAGGCCCCCAGCTCCCCCAGCAGGGAAGCGTAGGGGGCGCTCTCCTGACCATATGTCTGCCGACAGTCGTCGACCAGGAACAGCAGCCGCTCCTCCAGAACCCCGCCAGACAGGGTCTCATAGGCCGCATCCACCTGCTCCAAATATTCCCTCAGTTCCATGGCCTTATTTCTCAGGCTCCATGCCCTCCAGCTCCTCCATTTCGAGGACCTCCTGGGGCACAGGGCCTGCCGCACCGAAGCAGAGCTTCTGGACTTTGCTCTGGAGATGTTTTTTGAAGACGGCCACTACCTTGCCCACCACAATGGCGGTGATGATGGTCCCCTCCCGGATACCCTCCAAGCGGTGGAAAAAGAGGAAAGAGAGAAGAATGCCGACGGCTACGGCGGTGCAGTCCACCACGACCTTCACACTGTGGAAGGGCTTGCCCACCTTTTTGGCGATGGAAAGGGTGAGTCCCTCCATAGGCATGGGGACCAGATCCACCTCAATATAGAGGAAAACGCCCAGCGCCACCACCACGATGCTGATGGCCAGCATGGCCAGCTGTCCGGCATAGGTAGGCAGAGTGAAGTCTCCCAGCAGCCACTTGGTGAAATCGGTAAAATAGCCAAAGATGGCCGAAAAGATGATCTGAGTCAGGTTGATGATGCGGAACTCCTTCCGCAGAATAAGAACCTGGAGCAGGATATAGCTGCCATAGACGAGGATGACACAGGTGCTCAAGGCGGTACCGGAGATCAGGCTGACCACATAGGGCAGGGAGGTCACTGGGGAGACGCCCAGGTTGGAGTTGACGGCAAAGGCCACGCCCAGAGCCAGGCAGAACAGGCCGATGATATAAATGCCAATGCGGATCGCCCACTGGGCAGGGGTGCTTTTCTTCATGAACTCGCTTCCTCTCTTCTTTCCTCATTTGTCCGGCGGCAGGACCTTCGGACAGTCCGATGTTCAGGCATATACAGACCAGGGGGAGCGCCGTCCCGGCGCTCCCCCTGGGATCACATCAGATCACTTGAGCATCTGGCCGGAGATCACGATCTGCTGCACCTGAGAGGAACCCTCGTAGATGGAACAGACGCGGACGTCACGGTAGAGCCGCTCGATCTCGTACTCACGGGAGTAGCCGTAGCCGCCGTGGAGCTGGAGAGACTTGTTGATGATGTCAATGGCGGCCTCAGCGGCAAAGTACTTGGCCATAGAGGCAGCCTTATCGGCAGGCTGCTTGTTGTCCATGAGCCAGGCGGCGTTGTAAACCAGGCCCCGGGCAGCATTGAGCTTGGTCTCCATGTCGGCCAGCATAAAGGCGATGGCCTGATGCTTGCACAGGGGCTTGCCGAACTGGACGCGGTTCTTGGTGTGGTTGACGGCCAGTTCAATGGCCTCGGCAGCCATGCCCAGGCACATGGACGCCACGCCGATGCGGCCCACCGACAGGGTCTTCATGGCGTTGATGAAGCCCAGATCCTTCTCGCCGATCATGCACTCCTTGGGTACCCGGACGTCCTCCAGGACCACGTCGCTCACCGGCACGCCCCTCTGGCCCATCTTCTCCTCGTGGCGGCCGCAGGAGACCCCGGGCAGGGACATATCCACCATGAAGCAGGAGATACCCTTAGCGCCCTTCTCCGGGTTGGTCTTTGCGTAAACGATGGTGTACTTGGAGATGGGGGCCATGGTGATGAAGCACTTGCGGCCATTGAGGATGTAGAAGTCGCCATCCTCCACCGCACGGGTGGTCATGCTGGCGGCATCCGAGCCGGCGTTGGGCTCAGTGAGACCGAAGGCGATGTACTCCTCGCCGGAGGCCACGCCGGGCAGATAGCGCTGCTTCTGCTCCTCGGTGCCGGAAATGACGATAGGGGCGGTGGACAGGGAGTTGGCAGAGGAGATGAACAGGGTAGCGGTGGCGCACTTCTTGGCGATCTCCTCCATGACGCAGACGTAGCTGCGCATGTCCAGGCCCAGGCCGCCGTACGCCTCGGGGATCTTCAGCCCCAGGAAGCCCAGGTCGGCCATCTGCTTCACCACTTCCTCAGGGAAGTGCTCGTTTTTGTCAATATCAGCGGCGATGGGAGCCAGCGCCTTTTCGGCGAAGTCGCGGGCCATCTCGCGGATGGACTCATGGTCTTCATTGAAGAAAGGATTCATGTTCAGTTCCTCCTAATCATTTAATATCCCAATCCACTGGGATCATGTCTCTATTGGGCGTTTGCTCTGGTTTTTAATGCTCCAGGACCTGTGCCAAGCCGCCCCAGGTCTCCTGGAAGATCCCGGCGTCCATCGTCTTGAGGTCAGGGGAGATCTCGGGCACGAAGTCCATATGGGCCAGCACATCCTGCTCCAGGTCGATGCCGGGGGCGATCTCAATGAGGGTCATCTTCCCGTTGATAAGCTGGAAGACACACCGCTCAGTGACATAAAGAATGGTCTGATCGGGCCGGGCGTACTTGCCGGAGAAGGTGATTTGCTCCACCTCTTTGATGAACTTCTTCGCCTTGCCTTCCTCCACGATGACCAGCTTCCCATCCTCAACCTTGATTTTGCTCTTGGCCATGAAGTTGCCGCAGAAGACGACCTTCTTGGCGCTCTGGGTGATGTTGATGAAGCCGCCGGGACCAGTGAGCCGGGTGCCGAACTTGGAGACGTTCAGGTTGCCGGCCTCGTCGGCCTGAGCCAGACCCAGTACGGTGATGTCCAGTCCACCGCCATCGATCATATCGAACATGTCGTTGTGAAGCATGGTACACTGGGCGTTGTAGCTGCTGCCGAAGTTCGGCAGCGCGGCAGGGACGCCGCCCACAGCGCCGGTCTCGGCGGTGAGGGTGATGGCGTCTACAAATCCCTCCTCGGCTACGACGGAGGCCACGTCGGCGGGGATGCCTACTCCCAGATTGGTGACGCTGCCCACCTTGAGCTCCATGGCACAGCGGCGGCAGATGACCTTCCGGTCACCGAGGGGCAGCTTGGGCAGAGCGTCCACCGGCTTGCGGACCTGGCCGGAGAAAGCAGGCTCAAAATAGACGCCCTCGGCCTGCCAGCAGGCCATGGGATCGGTGGCCTGGACGACATAGTCTACCAGGATACCGGGGATCTTCACATCGTGGGGATTCATGGTCCCGGATTTGGTGACGTACTCCACCTGGACAATGACGATGCCGCCGCTGTTTTTGGCGGCCATGGCCACGGCCAGTCCCTCATTGAGCACACTCTCGTGCTCAAAGGTGATGTTTCCGTTCTCATCGGCAGTGGTGCCCCGGAGCAGCGCCACATGGACGGGGAAGCTCTTGTAGAAGAGGTACTCCTCGCCCTGGAACTCCACCAGCTCCACCAGCTCGTCAGTGGTGGCGGAATTCATCTTGCCGCCCTCAAGCCGAGGATCTACAAAGGTGCCCAGACCCACCTTCGTCAGCAGGCCGGGACGTCCGGCGGCGATCTCCCGCCAGAGGTTGACGATGACACCCTGGGGCAGGCAGTGACACTGGATCTTGTTCTGCCTGACCAGCTCGTTGAGAGAGAAGGCGGAACCAATATGGGCGCCGGACCAGCGGGTGATAAGACCTTCGCCGGCTTCACCGAACCGAGTCACACCACGGCTGCCATGCTCGGTATCGGGGCCATCAGGACGGCGGTTCTTATCCCAGCCGTTGAACTGGTTACCATAGCCCCAGTCGCCCATGGCGCTGCCCTGCTTCAGGTTCAGGTCCCGTGGATGGCCTGTCTCCTTGAAGCTGTCCCGGATGGCACAGGCCACCTCCTCGGGCCAGCCGGAAAGCCCCATGCCGGCCAGACCCACTGTCGCCCCGTCGGGGATCAGTTTTGCCGCTTCCTGCGCAGTAATGAACTTTGCCATACTTTTACCTCCCGGTTTATGTAATGAACTCGTTCACTGAATATGTTCACACCAAGTGTATCACCGCTCGTCACATCCGTCAATAGTGCAGGGTGAATCTGTTCATTTTTGTGCACTTCAGCCATTTTCATGGGTCGGATATTGTGCGTCCGTGCTGAATCGCGGCGCTTGCAGTGTTTCCATTTTTCCGGTATAATCCATAGTAGCAGAAATATTGGGGAACTGAGGTGAGCCGCATGGATGCGGAAAACAAAAGCAAGCGCCAGCTCCAGGCAGAGCAGACAAAGGACAATCTTTTTATTGCCGCCGTTGAACTCCTGACAGAGAAGGACTTTGACGACATCACCATCCGAGATATCGTGGCCCGGGCCCAGGTGTCCATCGGCACATTTTATAACTACTATTCCACCAAGATGGAGGTCTTTTACGAGACCTACCGCATCGCCGACCACTACTTCACCGAGACGGTGGCCCCTCTGCTCTCCCAGGGGACAGTACTGGAGCGGATCATGGCCTTCTTTGATTACTACGCCCACTATTCCAGCGACCTCACTGACATGCGGATGACCAAGCTGCTCTACAATCCGGACAACACCTTCTTCAGCCGGGACCCCCATCAGGGCATGGTGGGGGTGCTGATCGGCATCCTCCAGCAGGGGCTGGATGAGGGTGCCTTGTCAAGTGACGACAGTGCCGAGGAGATCGCTGAGTATCTTATGATCGCCACCCGTGGCCTGGTTTACAACTGGTGTACCTGCAACGGCTCCTATGACCTGGCCACTGCCACCCGGAAATTTGTCCGGCGGCTGCTGGCCTGCTATCTGCCAGATGATGCACGGCCCAATGAATAAGGACAGAAAATGTCCCCGGAGACCATATGGTCTCCGGGGACATTTTCACTTTCGGCTCGACATCGTGCCCTTTTACACTCCGAAGAAGCTGAAGAGTCCCAGTGTGGCTGCGACAATCGTGATAACGGGCACGACAAGGGCCACGACAATCATCTTATTGGACAGCAGTTCCTTCTGGTCCTCATAGGGGTTGGCAGCAATACACACGGCACCGCCCGTAGAGAAGGGAGAGCAGGCAGTCGCCAGACCGCCGAAGAAGATACAGGTGTAAAGCATGATGGGGTTCAGGCTCAGGCTGGCGGCCAGTGTGGGTACCATGGGGTACATCAGCGGCATGACGGTGGAGGTAGAACTGGAGAAGAAACTCAGGAAGGCCGCAAAGAAGATGACCGCCGCAGGCACCAGGAAAGCGGGGATGGACTCAGCCAGAACGCCGGAGATGAACTCCACCAGACCAGCCGCAGCAGCCACCTTGATGAGGGAGTACACACCCACAATCATAACGATGGTGCTAATGGGAATCTTGCGGATGACGGTCTTTTCATCGCCTAGCTTCAGCACGGCACAGGCAATGGCGCCCAACATCATGATGACCTGAGGCTGGCAGATCTGATTGAGGGTGGAGAGGAACGGCACACCGGGAATCCACGTATTGAGAATAGGAGGCACCACCATGAGGAAGAAAGCCAGCAGCAGCAGGACCACCGTCTTCTTCTGGACGGGATCAAAGGCGGGGGGCTTCTGCCCCATAGAGACCTTGGATGCCTTGTGCCCCTTTAGCGCAAAGTAGAAGATCACAATGACCAGGATGGTGATGATGCAGCAGTTAAACCAGATCTTCAGGGACCAGTCCATGGTGGTGATCTCGTCGATACCATTGGCAATAATCAGGTTCTTGGAGATGGTACCACCGTAGCCGTTGTAGGGGTTGTTGGAACCCACTAGATTGCCAAAGGTGATGGCCACAGCCGTAAGGACGGGATTGACGCCTGCGGTGGCGGCCATGACGAAAGCGAATGGACCCACAATGGCGGGCGTAGAGGCGCCGGCGCCCAGGCCTCCCACGATGGCCGAGACGGCGGCCACGGCGAAGGGGACTAGCTTGGCGTTACCGCCCATAGCGTGGAGGAGCTTCTGGCCCAGCACATTCATAGTGCCGTTTTCTGTTGCGTAGTTAAAGAAGAGCGCAATGGACAGCAGATAGAACACGATGGTGGTGGGCCAGAAGGCAATGACCTCCGATGCCTTCATCCCCATCACGCAGATGCCAATGAGGAAGGCAAAACCGATGGCGATGATACCCGTATTGAACTTGAATTTCCAGCCCAGGAAGATCGAGATGATGATGGCTGCGATGCAAAGCCACAATGCCATATTCCGTTACCTCTCTTTCTTTTCTCGTGGCCAAACCCGGCACTCGGGCCCGGCGCGATCCACGTTTACAGATTCTGGGACGTCCGCTCGATGACTTCGTTCTGGATAGACTCAGGCAGGCGGGTGAAGTAGGCGCTGTATCCAGCCACACGGACCACTAGCTCGGGGTGCTCCTCGGGGTGGACCTTGGCGTCCTCCATTTCGGCCCGGTCCACAATATTGAACTGGACATGCTTGCCGCCGTGGGTGAGATAGGTCTTAATCATGGCGCCCAGCTTATGCAGGTCCTCCTCGGTCTTCATGTTGGAGGGGTGAAACTTCATGTTCATCAGGGTACCCTGATAGGGGTCTTGGTTGACCTCCATGGCGCTGCGGAAGACGGCCAGCGGGCCGCACACATCCTGGCCGTGATCGGGGGAGAGGGAGGCGTCAGCCAGGATCTCGCCGCCCTTCCGGCCATCGGCGGTAGCGCCGGTGACCGCGCCGCCGGGCTGGTGGGCGGAGATGGAGATGGCGTTGGGCTTGAGGCTGTCTCCGTAGGCGCTGGGCAGGCTCATGCAGGTGTCGGCGTAAAGCTGGTAGACCTCAGCCACCAGGTCGTCCACCTCCTTGATGGCGTTGCCATACTTGGGCACAGCTTTGAAGTCCTTCTGCATGTCCTCGTGGCCCACCCAATCGGCGTCCAGAGCCTCCAGGAGCTGCGCCATGGTGTACTTCTTCTCATCGAAGACCAGCTTCTTGATGGCATAGAGGGCATTGCCGGCGTTGACGCCGCCCACGGCCCCCATACAGGAGCCGTTTTCAAACTTGAAGCGGCGGGAAAACATATCCTTGCCCTCTTTGACGCCGTCCTTCATGAGGGCGGAGCGGAAGACATCGGGGAAGAGCTCCTTCTCGGCGATCATCTCCACGTTGATGCGCTCGTTGCCCATGCTCATGAGGTAGCGGATCTCATCATAAACAGCGGCCTTGAAGGTCTCAAAGTCGGTCATCCCGGTCACGTCGCCCAGGGGCTTTCCCACCATCTCGTTGGTGTAGCGGCAGAAGCCGTTGTGCATGGCGATGTCCATGGCCTGGGGAATGATGAAGAACACCACCACCTGGGTGCGGGTGATGGCCGGCACGTTGCCGTCCACGCAGCCGGTGCAGCACCAGTCCCGGGCCTCCTCCACGGTGAGTCGGTTGGTCTCCCGCTGAGCAGTAAAGAAGTTGATGTAGGACTGGTCGGAGACGAAGGCCGGCATACCGATGCCGCTCTTGACACACTCCAGTGCCTTGAGCATCAGCTTCTCCGGTGTGCCCTCGTGGACCCGGACGGTAACGGTGTGGTGGGGGAGATGGGTCTCTTTCGCCGCCTCCAGCAGTAGATAGCTCAGTTCGTTGGTCGCGTCGGAGCCGTCGGCCTTCTGCCCGCCAATGGTCCAGTTATACCACTTGGCCATGCCGGCGTTCTTGGCCCGGTTGGCCTTGCCGGAGACCCGATTGATCTTCATGACCTTGCAGCGCATGATCTCCAGCAACTCCAGCACCTCGTCGTCGGTGATGACGCCAGACTCGATGTCCTTCTTGTAGAAGGGGTACATGTACTGGTCGAAGCGACCGGCGGTGGAGGTAGGAGAGGGGCAGACCATGAGGAAGGTGAACCAGAAGGACTGCATGGCCTCCCGGAAGGTCTCGGCGGGCTCATAGGGCACTTTGCGGCAGATGCGGGCCATCTCCAGCAGCTCGGCCTTCCGTGTGGGATCGGTCTCCTCCTGAGCCATCTGCTCGGCCAGGTCGGCGTAGCGGCCCGCAAAGCGAACCCACGCCTCGAAGACGATGACCACGCCCTCCCAATAGTTGCGCTTTTCGATGGCGTCAGCCGAGTCATAGCGCAGCTCCTTCAGACACTCCTTGGCCTCCTCGATGACGCTCCGGGCGCCCTCGTTGAGGATCTTGGCGAAGTCCACACATACCAGGGAGAAGCCGGGGCCCAGGCCATAGCCGCTCATGGCGAAGCCGCCGCCAGAGCCGCCCTTCTTGTCCTTCCAGGGGGGCAGGATAGCCCCCGACTTCATAAAGGGCCAGAGCCGTTCATTCTCGCCCAGACTCTTGCCCATGGCCTCCACCAGGTTGGTGTTCAGGGCGTTGCCGGCGAAGCGCTCGTTGAGCCGGTAGAGCTCCTCCTCGTCCTCGGGGCTGATGTCGTAGATCTCACTTTTGAGGGATTCCACCTCGTCCTTGGTCCACACGCCGTACTCATACTGCATCTCCAGGCCGAAGGGCTTGCTGGCGCCGGAGCCGCACAGCAGGTCGTCGGGCTCAATGAAGATGGTGATGTTATCCAGCACATGGGCGTGGAGCTTGGAGCGCCGCAGGAGCATGGGCTCGCCCACGGTCATGTCCAGGGATTCGTTGGCCAGCCGGAACTGCTCCACGCACAGCGGGTATTTATTGACCCGCAGGCTCTCCTTCATACGCTTGACTCGCTCTGTCATGGCTCTGTCTCCTTCCCCGCCAGAGTTCCTCTGGCGGCCGCAGTGATGTATCGAACAAGTTCACCCTGAACATAGCACATCCTCGCCATCCCCCGCAAGGGTGGCCCTCGTTCTGCCGCTTTTTCTGTACCAAGCGTACATTGCGCCTGTTTTTCAATGTGCTGACTGCACACTTTTTACAATGGCTCTTTTTTTCTTTCCGCAATTCCTATGCAAATACAACAACTTTTGTATATAATGTGTGCACCCAGATAAGACGGCGGTCCATGTCCGGTCCGCATTGCCGTCAGTGAGGAGGCAACCATGTTCAGTCTGCGTTTTTTGCTCCGGCAGCTCTCCCCCTTTGTGGTGAGAGCCACCCTGGCGCCAGGACGGGACCTCTGTCCCGCCCAGACAGAGTTGCTCTATGACCAGAAGCTCCTGCTCGCTGACCACCTCTACCTGGGGGACTTGTCCTCATCCAGCGAAGTGCTGGCGCGCGCGGTTCCTCAGCCGGGGACTGTGGTCTTTCTCACTGGCGCCGTGGACGCCCCGCTTCCGCCGGAGCCGCCGGAAGGCTGTACCCTGGTACTCTTTGCTTGCTCCATGCCTAAGCTTTACAACACCCTGTCCGAATACACCGGTCGTATCGCCGCCTGGCGGCAGGAGTTCCAGGCCCTTACCGATCACGGAGGCGGTCTCCACGCCACGGTCGCCCTCACCGCCCGGCTGGCCGGCTTTCCCACCCTGCTATTGGACCAGACTGGCCGGGTGGTGGCAGGGGACGGCATGGCCCAGAGCACCTATCTGGCCAGCCAGACGGCAGCCACCGGCGCCCTCACCGCTCAGACTGTTGAGGCCATCTTCTCCACTGCCGGGGCGGACGGGAGCAGCTTCTGGGACGTGCCGGGCACCGAGCTCCGGATCTACGGCTGCGCCTTCTCCTGCGATGGAGCCCCTACGGGCATGATTCTGATCGAAAGCCGCCGTCAAGCGGTGTGTACCGACTTACAGGCTCTTTGCACCTGTTCCGCTGACATCCTCTGTCGTCGGCTTCTCTCCCAGGACCTGGATCGGCTGGGCTCCAGCTCCAAGCTGTTTCAGCAATGCTGGGCAGACATTGTGGAGCAGCGGCTCACCGGGACGGCGGACATCCGAGACGCCCTCTCCCATATGCCCTACCCGGTGGACGCCTTTGTCCAGGTCGGCGTCATCACCTTTGATGGCAGCAGTGGTATCCCGTATAACTATCTGCTGGCCCGGCTCCGGGAGATCTTTCCCAACACCAACATCGCCGTCTACCGGAAAGACGTGGTCATCCTGCTCAGCTATGCCCAGCGTACCTTCCGACCTGAGCTGCCCGGTCGGGCATCCCTCACCGCCCTGCTGGAGCGCTACGGCGGTTTTCTGGCCCTGAGCAATGGGACCCGAAAGCTGGAGTCCCTGAGCTCCATGTTCCTGCTGGCCCGGCGGACAGCTACTCTGGGACAGGCTCTGCGCAATGCGCCCAAAGAGCGTATCTTTTTTCACGAGGATTACAGCGTCTACTGCATCATCGACCTGTGCGTCCAGCGGTATATGGAGTTCAAAGGCAACGACGACGTGCTCTATCTCATCCACCCGGCGGTCATACACCTGACCCGCTACGATCGAGACCACCACAGCAGCCTGCGGGACGTGCTTTATTACTACCTCATCAATGACCGCAACCTGGTCAAGACCGCCGCCGCTACCTATATGCATCGCAATACCGTCATCAACAAAGTCAACAAGATCATGGAGTTGCTGGACCTGGATCTGGAGGATGGCAACCTCCGGCAGCGCCTCATCCTCTCCTGCCAGTTCATCCGCTACTATGAAAACGTCATGAAGCGTGAGTTCCGACCATGAGTGTTACAAGTGCCAGAGAATCGCTTGGATTTCAGAACTTCACGCAAAGGCTCCAACGGATCGTCCATAGAAAAAGATAATTTCAGATAAATGTAGATTGCATGTTATTTTGTAGATTTTGAAAAAACAGAAACAGACAGGCCGGACAGCCCCAAAGGGCTGTCCGGCCTGTCTGTTTGAGTGTCCTTGCAGCACACACTCTTATCATATGCCGTTCTTCAGGCAAGGGCGCTCAAAGTCTCGGCAGGATCAGGGAGATCCTCTCCGGTAGCAGCGTAATGGCAATAGACAATCTTACCTTCAGCCACTCCAAAAACGGCTGGTAGACGCAGCGGATCACCACTGTCGGTACCATGGACAAAGCCGGCATTCTTCGCTCTGGCAATCGCCTCCTGAACATGAGGACCTCCCAGTACCTCAGCGCTGGCCGCTGTACCGATTCCCCAACGCCGAAATAACGCCTCGTCTCCACACAACACCGGGAACGGCCAACCGCCCACTGGGCTCTCTCGCTCCAAAACTGCTGGGTCACTGTCCACTATGGCCAGCATCCGCCAGCCTTTTTCCAAAAATACTTCCGCAGCCTGGGCCATGAGGAAAAGATGATACTGGGCCAGAACGCAGGACTGATCTCGAAGGAACCACAGGGCTGTTCGTCCATCTTGAAGCCGTGCGGCAAGCCCCGCCTGTTTGCTTATGTGTGATAAAGAAGCAATAGAAGTGCAAAAAATTTTGCCGTTCCTATCCGACACTTGGCCATTGTGTCGGATAGGTCGGGCGGTTATTCGGGCAAGTCAATCTTGCCGACAAAGCTGTAATAAATCTCAATG